>JBMFXC010000082.1:0-5369 GCA_049964655.1 Acidimicrobiales bacterium | reverse complement strand
CAGGTCGACTGAAGGGCAGGTCGACTGGAGGGCAGGTCGACAGTGTCGACACGGCCCGGCGTCCGCCGGTGCCGACTGGGTGCCCGGTGCGGGCAGCCGGGGTCGGCGATGATCGTGCCATGAAGATCCGCTTCGCCGTCTCCCCGAGTGGAGCCGCAGTGTCGCTCGACCGGTTCGCCGGCTTCGTCACCGACGCCGAGGGGCTGGGGTTCGACGGGGTGTGGCTGTCGGACCTACCGGTGGGCTCGACCGTCGACCCGGTGGTGGGCCTGTCCTTCGCCGCAGCGGCGACGACACGGATCAGGCTTGGGGCGAACGTCGTGCCCCTCGGGCGCAATCCGCTGCTGTTGGCGAAGTCGCTTGCCCAGGTGGACCAGCTGTCGGCCGGGCGCCTGCTGCTGAGCTTCGTGGTCGGCCTCGACCAGCCGGGGGAGCGCCAGGCCCTCGGCACGGCAGGGATGCACCGGGCCCGCCTCCTCGAGCAGGCTCTGGTGCTGTTGCGGGCGTGGTGGGCGGGGGAGACGGTGGACGGCGACGTGGGGACCGACGTGGTGGGTCACCACGTCGGCGGCCTCGCCTCGCCGTCACAGCCATACCAACGACCGCTCGAGGTGTGGTTCGGAGGGAGGAGCTCCGAGGCTCTCGACCGAGTGGGCCGGGTGGCGGACGGCTGGTTGGGAGCGGCGGTTACTCCCGCCGAAGCCGCCCGGGCCGTGCCGGCGATCGCTGCGGCCGCCGAGGCGGCAGGGAGGCGTGTCGACCCCGAGCACTTCGGCATGAGCGTGCCCTACGCGGCCGACCGGCCCGACCCCGAGGTCGTGACGTCACTCCGCAGGCGGCGCCCCGACGTCGACCCGGCCGAGCTGCTGGCAGTCGGGCCCGACGGGCTCCGCTCCCTGGTGTCGCACTACGTGGCGGCCGGGGTCTCGAAGTTCGTCGTCCGCCCGACGCGCGTGGGTGACGACGGGCGAGACGCGCTCGGCGCACTGGCCGACGTGGTGCTTCCGCTCCAGACGTGAGCGGTTCGGCGGTCGGAGCCACCCCGCCATCTGTTGACGCACTGGTCGACCAAGGACGCGGCGGCCGCCGCGCTCCGTGACAGGCCGTGGCTACGCGACCGGCGAACGATAGGGGTCGATGCCGAGCAGACGGTCGACGGTGGTGAAGCCGAAGCCGATCCTCCGGAGCTCCGCGATGACGAGCCCGACGGCGATGACGGTGTTGGTGCGGTCGCCGCCCTTGGCGTCGAAGCCGTCGTGGAAGATGAGGATGCTTCCCGGGCGAGCCTTGGCGACAGCCCGGCGGGCGATGCGCTCGGGAGAGGGCTGGAAGACCTCCACCACGTGGGCGAACTCGCCCGAGACGAGCTGCAGGGAGCGCTCCTCCGCGAGGTCGAACAGGCCGGGTGTGCGCAGGAGCCACGGCGGGCGGAAAAGGACGGGTCTGACCCCAAGGTGGTGGGTGAACACGTCCTCGGCCCGTCCCATTTCGGCTCGCAGAGCGGCCTGACCGGCGCATCGTCGGAACTGATGGGAGTAGCCGTGGCTGCCGAGCACGTGGCCGTCGTGCACCAGCCGCCGAGCAGTGTCGGGGTGGCGCTCGACGCACGCGCCGACGGCGAAGAAGGTGGCACGGACCCCCTCGTCGGCGAGGAGGTCGGCGAGCAGCGAGGTGTCGGGGTCGTTCGGACCGTCGTCGAAGGTCAGTGCGACGACCCGCTCCGTCGTCCGGCGACGGTAAGGGAAGGCTCCCAGGAGTTGTGAGTACGGGGACATGAAGGTCCAGTACGAGGCGGCCGCCAGCCCGACCGAACAGACGGCCAGCCTCCCGGTCGTGACTCGTGGGTGCCTGGTCGGGGGACGTCGGGCGGCCGGGGTCACCAGACAAGTCCGGCCACGTAGACCCCGGTCCGGAGCAGGAGCGCGCCGAGGAGGAAGACGGTCGAGGCGAGGACGAGGCGACAGGCCCACAGGACCGGCGACGACGATCGGTGCTGGCGGCGGAAGGCAGGGGCCGTCCCGATGAGCGGTCGCCCGGCCATGCGGTTCAGCCAGTACGCCAGCAGGTAGTACACGAAAAAGGTGACGACGAGGTTGTAGGCAAGGCCCCGTTGTAGCCGGCGAGCAGAGGTGAAGGTTGGGTTGTGCCGGTCGAAGTGCACCGGTCCGCGTCGTCTCAGGCGACGGAGGAGGTCCACCTCGTCCCCGCCCTGGGTCATCTGCGTGTCGTAGCCGGGCCACGCCTCCCGGCGGAAGGCGAGGTTGGTAGCGGTCACGTAAAAGACCCGTCCGGTGATCCGGTGCACGAAGGCCACGGTCCCGAAGAGGGCATGGGGGTAGACCTTCGCCCAAAACGGACTGTCGGCGGTGAACGCGCACGGTCCACCGACGGCTACGTACGACGGATGCTCTCGCAGTACGCGGTCGATGCCGGTGAGCCAGCCCGGGTCGAAGGTGGTGTCCGCGTCGGTGGACACGACGACGTCACCTCGGGCCACCTCGGTCCCGCGCTGGCGGGCCCAGCAGACCCCTGGCCGTGGCTCGTGCACCACAACGGCACCGTGGGACCGGGCGACTGCTGCCGTTTGGTCGGTGCTGTTGTTGTCGACCACGATGACCTCGACCTCGCCGTCGAAGTCCTGCCTGGCGAGGGAGCGGAGACAGGCCGGGAGGCACAGCTCCTCGTCGAGGGCGGGGATGACGACGCTGAAGCGCGGTCGCAGCGCTCCCGACGGCGTCGAGCCGCTCCCGTCGGCTACTGCCGGCCATCCTCGTTCCACTGGCCCTCGCCTCGGTCCCGCCCGTCTGCCTGTCAGGGTGCGGCTCGGCGTACCGTACTGGCTGCGCCGGACGAACGGTGGGCACCACGCTGCCGGCAGGTCAGTGACGCTTGTCTGCGGGCCGGCGTCGTCGGAGACGGACGCGACCCAGGCGACTGGGCACGAGGCGACTGGGAATCGAGGTGGCCGTCGCGGCATCATCTGCGGGGTGCGGTCGGGCAGTCGCCGTCCTCGTTCGAGGGTCATTGTCGCCAGGAGCGCTCTTGTTGTCGCCGCGGTGGTCGTGTCGGTTGCCGTGATGGTCTTGGGGGGTGGTGGCAGGACGACGCCGGCGAGAGGGAGCCAGCCGGTGGCCGCTCACCGAACCGTGGGTTCCTCGCAAGGTTCGCTGGCTGCGACTCCGTCCACTGCAGCCCCCCCAGCGACGTCAGCGCCGGCGGCAGCACCCCCGACGACGACGGTGCCGTCGGCAGTCGCCCCGACGACGACGAGCCCCGGTGACCTTCCTCAGACGACGGTGGTCCCGTCGGCCGGCACACCGCAGTTCGAGGCCGAGATGTCGGCGCTGTGGGAGGGAATCGTGACCGGAACGGTCACCCCGGCGATGCCTGCGTTCTTTCCCGAAAGCGCCTATGTTCGGCTCAAGGGCATCGCCGACCCGGCGGCCGACTACCAGGACCGCCTGGTGGCGGCGTTCGCCGGCGACGTCGCCGCTGCCCACGCCCTGCTCGGGCCCGATCCGGCGAGCGCCACGCTGGTGAGCGTGGAGGTCCCGACCCGGCTCATCCACTGGGTGACGCCCGGGACCTGCGAGAACAGCATCGGCTACTACGAGGTCCCCAACGCTCGGGTCGTCTACGACCAGGCAGGCACCATCCGCTCGTTCGGGATCGCCTCGCTCATCTCGTGGCGTGGCGTCTGGTACGTGGTGCACCTCGGGGCCGTGCTGGAGTCGAACCGGGGAGGCGTGGTGGACGATCCCGCGGTCGGCCCCGGGGCATCAGCCCCGTATCTGACCTGCTGACAGGGAGGGCAAACCCGGGCGGTCCATGCGACACACAAGCGCATCATCGGTCGCGCTCGTGGCCGGCCGGTCAGGTCCGGCCGGTCAGGTCCGGCCGGCCGACCGGGGCACCTTGAGCACGTAGGCGGCGGCGAGCAACGCTCGAAGCGGACGACGGGCCTCGACGTGGAGCTCCCGTCGGGCCACGGCGGACAGCGGCGAGCGGGCTCCCGCGCAGACCGTCGCCATGGTCAGCCACGGTCCGGCGAGCACGGGGAGGCCTGGGGCCGGGCTGGCATCGATCACCACGCCGTCCTCGCCGAAGGACAGGGTCACTCCGAGGGACCGGTCGTCGGCGAGGAGGACGATGCTGCCACGCACCCTGCGGGCGACCCGGGCGCGACTCGGTGAGTCGGCCAGGTTGGCCCGCACGAGCTCCGCCACCATGGCCGCCATGCCGGCGGCTTCACCGGGCCGGCCGAGCTCGACGGTGGGTGCCGGCTTCAGACGTCTCGCCACCACGGCTCCAGGCCGAGGTCATCGGCGATCACCTGGAGCGCGTTGTAGGCGGGGGCGAAGGTGATGAACCCGTGGGGGTGCTGGGTGGAGCCCGCCAGGTACAGGGCGTCGACCGGCGTCCGGTACTGGGCCAGCTCGGGGAGCGGGCGCTTGTCGAGCATGTTGGCCAGCGACACCTCGCCCATCATCCAGTCACCCTGGACCATGTTGCGCAACTTTCGGGGGATGTCCGCCGGTGTGTAGGGCACCCAGTCGAGGATGGCACCGTCCCCGAGGTTGGGGGCGAACCGGCGCCACGCCTCGATGCAGCGCCGCCCGTACCAGCGGCCGATCTCGTCCCAGGCGGCCGGTCCCCCGCCAGCCAACGCGTAGGGGGCGATCTGGCGCAGGAGGCCGGTGTAGTGCCCCTCGGGGGCATCACTCGGGTCGAAGAGCGTGTTGACCGCGGCATTGGGTCGGCACGTCGGCGCCAGCTCGTTCGCCCGGACTGCCCGCCAGTCCGCGTCGAGCTCCTCGGTCGAGGCGTAGCCGAGGTTGACGACCCAGGCACGGTCCACGTCGGGATCGAAGCTGGCCGCTTCGTAGTGGGGTGGCTCGGTCATGGCCAGGTGGACGGAGAACAGGCTCCAGGGTTGGTGGAGCAGGTCGTGCTCGACCGACGCCGCCAGCTCGCCCGGCACGGCCTCGGCCGGGAGCAGGTGGGCGAAGGTCTGTTCGACGTCCACGGTGGAGACCACGGCCCGGCGGGCCGTGAGCTCGGTGCCGTCGGCAAGGACCACGCCGACCGCCCGCCCGTCGTCGACGGCAATCGAGGCGACCTCGGCATCCGAGACGAGGACACCGCCATGCTGGGCCAGGTCCCGCCACAGCACGTGAGCCAGACGGTGGGAGCCGCCGACGCACAGGTTCCAGTTGTCGATCTTGCCGACGAGCAACGGAAAGCTCATGGCGAGGCCAGGGACGTCGTTGGCGTAGCCGCACACAGCACCGTGGAAGGCCAGGTGCGCTTTCACCTTGGGGTGGGTGAAGTGCTGGTCGAGGAAGACGTCGATCGTCTCTCGTCGCAAT
>JBMFXC010000081.1:0-11366 GCA_049964655.1 Acidimicrobiales bacterium | reverse complement strand
CCTCGAGCTCGGAGGGAGCGACCCGTTCATCGTGCTGCCTTCTGCCGACGTCGAGCGGGCGGTCTCGGTCGGCGTCGAGGCCCGGGTGCAGAACAACGGGCAGTCGTGCATCGCCGCCAAGCGGTTCGTCGTCCACGAGGAGGTCGCGGAGGTCTTCGTGGAGGCGTTCGTCGAACGGATGTCGTCCCTGGTGGTGGGTGACCCGTTCGACCCCGGCACCGAGGTCGGACCGCTCGTCACCGAGACGGCTCGCGACACCATCGAGGCCCAGGTGGAGGACGCCCGGAGCAGGGGAGCCACGATCCTCTGCGGTGGCGAACGGGTGGTCGGGCCGGCTGGGGCGGACCACCCCGGCTTCTTCTACCGCCCCTCGGTCGTGACCGGCATCGCGGCCGGTATGCGGGTGGCTACCGAGGAGGTGTTCGGGCCGGTGGCGCTGCTCACCCGGGTAGCCAGCGCCGAGGAGGCGCTGGCCGTCGCCAACGGCACCGAGTACGGGCTCGGGGCGAGCGTCTGGACGGCGGACCCCGACGAGCAGGACCGCTTCGTCGACGGCCTCGAAGCCGGCATGGTCTTCGTGAACGGCATGGTCGCCTCCATGCCCGAGCTTCCCTTCGGCGGGGTGAAGAGCTCGGGGGTCGGGCGCGAGCTCTCGGCCTACGGGCTCCATGAGTTCTGCAACGTGAAGTCCGTCTGGCGTCCGTGACCCAAAGGCCCTCGGACCTGGCCTCAGGCTCCGAGGGCCGTGACTGGCCTCACCGGTCGGATGGCCTCACCGGTCGGTTGGCAGGGGAGCGCCGTCCTGGCCCATCTCGGGGCGGCGGACGCCGACGACGACCGCGCCCTCGGCGATCACCTCGACGGTGTCGACCACGTCGAAGCCGGACTCGGTGAGCATCGCCACCCAGCGCGACATGCTGACGGGTCGCTCTTGCGTGCGCACCACCATGCGCCAGACACCCTTGGCGATACGCCAGAGACCGCCCGGACCGAGCTTCACGAAGGCCTTCGTCTTGGTGGCGGCGATGGCCCAGTCCCGCGCCTCGGTGCCTCGGCCGAACATCATGTCGCCGATGACCAGGCGGCCACCGGGTTTGAGCCACGTGGCGGCCCGGCGCACAACCTCGGCCTTGTCGCGGTCGCGCAGGTGGTGGAGGACGTAGTTGGTCACCACCAGGTCGACCGAGCCTCGGGGGAGGTCGAGCTGCTCGATGGCGCACACCACGCCCTCGACGTTGTCGTCACCCCGCTCACGGGCGTGACGCTCGAGGATCTCGATCATCTTCGGGCTGACGTCGACGCCCAGCACCCGGGCTGCCCCTGGCGCGAGCGGGAAGGTGACCTGGCCGGTCCCACAGCCGAGGTCGACGATGACCGCGCCGTCGGTATCGCCGGCCCGGGCGACGAGGGCGTCGACCACCTTGTCGAGCCCTTTGGGGGTGTGCTCGTCCCAGAAGACGGCGCGTTCTGTCCACACCTTGCGTTGGCGGGCGATCTCGCGCTCGTCGGCGCGACTGGCCTCGCCGGTCATCGGCAGCGGGCTTACAGGCTGGTCGGAGGAGGGAACCGGCACCGGGCCAGTGTAGGCACCGGCATCCCCCGGGTCAGGGCAGGGCGTCCCGACGCTGCGGCTGGTGTGGGCCGGGGCCGGGGCCGGGGCCGGGGCCGGGCAGACTAGGAACGTGCGTGCCTACCTCGACCATGCCGCCACGACGCCCATGGTCCCGGCTGCCGTCACGGCCTGGCTGGAGGTGGCAGAGGCAGGGGAGGGCAACCCGACGGGCATGCACGCCGAGGCTCGTCGCGCCCGCCGCCGGCTCGACGACGCCCGCGACCTGCTCGCCCTCCACCTGGGCGCTGCGCCGGGCGAGGTGGTCCTCACGTCCGGAGGCACCGAGTCCGACAACCTCGCCGTGTTCGGGGTGCTCGGGGCGTGTGCCGGCCCGCCCGGACCGATCGTCTGCGCGGCCTTCGAGCACCACGCCGTCCTCCGGGCGTGCCGAGGTGCCGCTGAGCGCTTCGGGATCGAGCTGCGCGAGGTCGGGGCGACCGCCGACGGGACGCTCGACCTCGACGGGTTGGCTGGCGCGCTCAGCCCGGACGTGTCCCTGGTCTCGGTGATGCTGGTCAACAACGAGGTCGGGACCGTCCAGCCCCTGGCCGAGGTGGCAGCCCTGGTCCGGCGCCGGTCGCCGGGCGCCCGGCTCCACACCGATGCCGTCCAAGCCGTCCCGTGGCTCGACGTGGCTCTTGCAGGAGAGGTCGCCGACCTCGTGTCGGTGAGCGCCCACAAGTTCGGCGGCCCGGTCGGGGCCGGTGCCCTGGTGGTCCGTGACGGCGTAGCACTGGCCCCGCTCCTCCACGGAGGTGGCCAGGAGCGTCGCCGACGCAGTGGCACCCAGGCAGTTGCCGCGGCGTGGTCCACCGCGGTCGCCCTCGAGGCGGCCGCCGAGCGCCGCCGGGCGGCCCCGGAGGTGGCCGGTCGCCGTGATCGCCTGGTCGACGGCATCCTCGCCGCCGTTGCCGACGTCGTCGAGACGGTGCCCCGGGCGACGACGGCAGCCGGCTTCGCCCACCTGGTGGTGGAAGGCGTCGAGAGCGAGGCCCTCCTCGTCGTCCTCGACGAGCTCGGGGTGGCGGCCTCGGCCGGCTCGTCGTGCGCCAGCGGTGCCGCCGAGCCGAGCCACGTGCTCCTGGCCATGGGCCGCCCGGCTTCCGACGCCCGGTCTGCCCTGCGCCTCACGCTCGCCTCGACGACGACCGACGAAGAGGTCGACCTGGCGCTCGTCGCCGTGCCCGAGGCCGTCCGCCGCCTGCGAGACTGACACCGTGCGCATGCTGGTGGCCATGTCCGGGGGCGTCGACTCTTCGGTTGCCGCTGCCCTTGCCGTCCGCTACCACGGCACGTCCGCCGTGGTGGGGGCCACGCTCAAGTTGTGGGGCGGGGAGTCGGACTCGGGGTGCTGCTCGGTGGCGGACGTGGAGGACGCCCGCCGGGTCGCCGACCAGCTCGGCATCGTCCACCACGTCTTCAACTTCTCCGAGGCGTTTGCCTCCCGGGTCGTCGACCCGTTCGTGGACGGGCACGTGGCCGGGCGGACACCCAATCCCTGCATCGCCTGCAATCGTTATGTCAAGTTCGACCTGCTCCTCGAGCGAGCCCGCCGTCTGGGCTTCGACGTCGTGGCCACCGGCCACCACGCCCGGGTCACGACCGAGGCGGACGGCACCCGGGCGCTCCGCCGGGGAGCGGACACTGCCAAGGACCAGTCGTACGTGGTCTCGATGTTGACGGCACCGCAGCTGGCTCGGGTCGACTTTCCTGTCGGCACGCTCACCAAGGCGGAGGTCCGCTCGGAGGCCACCCGGCTCGGGTTGCGCACGGCGGCCAAGCCGGACAGCCAGGACGTCTGCTTCATCCGCTCCGACGAAGGGCGCGGTGCGTTCCTCGGCGCCCGCGCTGCGCTGCACCCGGGCCGAGTCGTCGACCTGGCGACCGGCGCCACCGTCGGGTCGGTGCCCGCGGTGGAGCTGGTGACCGTGGGGCAGCGCCGGGGCATGGGGCACGGGACCGATGGCCACCGCCGCTACGTGGTGCGCGTCGACGTCGAGGACCACACGGTTGTCGTCGGGCCCGTCGAGGCCGCTCTCGACACGGTGGCCGTGGTCGGGGAGGTGACGTGGACCGGTGTGCCGCCGCCGGCGCCCACCTTGCCCGTCCTTGCCCAGTGCAGCGCCCACGGCACTGCGGTGCCCGCCCGCCTTGAGGGCGTCGGCGACACCGAGGCGGTGGCCACGGTGCACTTCTCCCGACCGGTCCGGCGGGTCGCACCGGGCCAGACAGTGGCCTTCTACGACCCGGCTGAGCCGGACCGGGTGGTTGGCTCCGGGGTGGTGCAGTGAGCGAGGATCGAGCGGCGCCTCCCGGCAGTGCCGGTCCGGTGGGCAGTGCCGGCCCGGTGGGCTCGTCCGGGGACGACGCAACGCTTGCCGAGCGGGTGCGGACGTTGCGCGACCGGATCGCCTACTACAACGACCGGTACTACCGGCTCGACGCGCCGGCTGTCCCCGATGCCGAGTACGACGCGCTGGCTGCCGAGCTGCGCCGCCTCGAGGCGGCCCATCCCGAGCTCGCCGTCGCCGGATCGCCGGCCCAGAGCGTGGGTGCGCCACCCGCGCCGCTGTTCGCCCCGGTCGTCCACCGGGTGCCGATGATGAGCCTCGACAACGTGTTCAGCCCCGAGGAGCTGCACTCCTGGGCCGATCGCATCGCTCGCCACCTCCCCCGAGACACCCCGTTCGTCTGCGAGCTCAAGATCGACGGGCTGGCGGTCTCGCTCACCTACCGCGACGGGCGCTTCGTCCAGGCCGCCACCCGTGGAGACGGTCGGCAGGGGGAGGACGTGACGGCCAACGTCGCCACGCTGGCCTGCGTGCCCGAGCAGTTGGACCCACGGGCCGGACCGCTGCCGCGGCTCGTCGAAGTGCGCGGCGAGGTCTACCTGCCGGTCTCGGCGTTCGACGCCCTGAACGCCCGGCAGCTCGAGGCCGGTGCCAAGCCATTCGCCAACCCGCGCAACGCTGCCGCCGGGTCGTTGCGCCAGAAGGACCCGGCGGTCACTGCCACCCGGCCGCTCGCCCTGTGGGTGTACCAGGTGGGCGAGGTCGACACGGGTGACGGCCCCCTGCCCGAGGCGCTCGCGTCCTCGCACGCGGAATCCCTCGCCTGGGTGGCCTCGACGGGCCTGCCCGTCAACCCGGAGCTCCGGCGGGTGACCGGCCTCGACGCCGTCGTCGCGTTCTGTCGCCACTGGGAGGAGCACCGCCACGACCTCGACTACGACATCGACGGGGTCGTGGTCAAGGTCGACGACTTCTCCCTCCAGCACCTGCTCGGGGCGACGTCGCGCGCCCCTCGCTGGGCGATTGCCTACAAGTTCCCGCCCGAGGAACGCTCGACGCTCCTCCTCGACATCGAGGTGTCCATCGGACGGACAGGAAAGGCCACGCCGTTCGCCGTGCTGGAGCCGGTCGTCGTGGGCGGGTCCACGGTGTCGATGGCGACGCTCCACAACGAGGACCAGGTGCGGATCAAGGACGTGCGCCCCGGCGACCGGGTCATCGTGCGCAAGGCGGGCGACGTGATCCCCGAGGTGGTCGGGCCGGTCCTCGATCCGCCCGGCACGCCCGGTGCCCGGCGCCGCCCTCGCCCCTGGCACTTCCCGACCACCTGCCCGAGCTGCGGCGGACCGCTGGTGCGCCTAGAGGGCGAGAGCGACACCTTCTGCACCAACCTCGACTGTCCGGCGCAGCGCGTCCAGCGCATCGCCCACTTCGCCTCGCGGCCGGCCATGGACATCGAAGGCCTCGGCGAGCTGCGGGTGCGAGCGCTCGTCGAGCGCGGCCGCCTTGTCGACGTCGCCGATCTCTACGCCTTCACGCCGGAGGACCTCGCCGACGTGGACGGCTTCGCCGAGGTGTCGGTGCGGAACCTGCTCGCCGCCATCGATGCTTCGCGACACCGTCCGCTCCATCGCCTGCTCGTCGGGCTGGGGATCCGTCATCTCGGTGAGGTCGGCTCGCTGGCTCTGGCCCGGGCCTTCCGCTCGCTCGACGCGGTGGCTGGCGCGCCGCGAGAGGCGCTGGCCGCCGTCGAGGGCGTCGGCCCGGTCATCGCCGCCAGTGTCGTGGCCTGGTTCTCCTCACCGGTCAACCGTGACGTGGTAGGTCGGCTGGTCGCCGCCGGTGTCAACCTCGACGAGCCGGCGTCCCATCCGGGAGGGGCAACCGAGCCGGCATCGCCCGTGCCCCAGGTCCTGGCCGGTCGTTCCGTGGTGGTCACCGGCACCTTGCCGGACCTGACGCGTCAGGAGGCGGAGGCAGCCATCATCGCCCGAGGCGGGAAGTCGCCTGGCAGCGTGTCGGCACGCACCTACGCACTGGTGGTGGGGGAGGACGCCGGAGCGACCAAGGTCCGCCGTGCCGAGGAGCTCGGCGTGCCGATCGTCGACGCCGCCGGCTTCGCCGTGCTCCTCGGGACAGGCGAGCTGCCAGGCGCCGAGGCAGGCGGCGCTGGCCGTCCACCGCCTGGCCGCCACTGATCGGTAGCCTAAAGAACGGCCCATGCCAAGCATCGCCGACGCCATCGGACGGGTCCTCGGGGACCGGTACCGACTCGTGACACCCGTGGGGACCGGCGCGTCCGCGCACGTCTACCTGGCCGAGGACGTCACCCTCGACCGGAGCGTGGCGATCAAGCTCCTTCACCCCGCCCTCGCCGGGGACGTCGCCTTCCTCAAGCGCTTCCGCGCCGAGGCACGTGCCGTCGCCGCCCTGAACCACCCCAACGTGCTCCAGGTCTACGATTGGGGCGAGCAGGACGGGCAGCCCTACCTGGTCACCGAGTTCCTGGCCGGGGGGAGTCTCCGCCAGTTGCTCGACGCAGGCAGGAGGCTCACGCCTTCGCAGGCGGTCCACGTCGGGCTCGAGGCCACCGCCGCGCTCGACTACGCCCACCGCCGGGGGATCGTCCACCGCGACGTCAAACCGGCCAACCTGCTCTTCGACGCAGAGGGTCGCCTCCGCATCGCCGACTTCGGCGTGGCGCGAGCACTGGCCGAGGCGGCGTGGACAGAGCCCGAAGGGGCGCTCCTCGGCACGGCTCGCTACGCCGCTCCCGAGCAGGCCGAAGGGCTTGCTCTCGACGGGAAGGCCGACGTCTACGCCCTGGCGCTCGTGCTGGTCGAAGCCGTGACCGGTTCACTGCCCTTTGTCGGCGACACGACCGTCTCGACGCTCATGGCCCGGGTCGGTGCGCTCCTGCCCGAGCATCCCGCACTCGGTCCTCTCCACGACGTGCTGGTGTGGGCGGCGGCCCCCGATCCCGACGAGCGGTTCGACGCCGCTGCCTTCGGCGTCCGACTGCAGGCGCTGGCCGTGGCGTTGCCACCGGCGGCACCACTGCCGCTCGCCGGCACGACGACTGGTGACCTCGGACCGGCGGCCCGAGGCCTCGTCACTGCGTGGGCGCCGACGACGCTGGCCGGCCTGGCCGACGCCACCGAGCTGGGGGCCCCGCCGCCATCCCTTTCCGGTCCCCACCGCCGCAACCCGGCTGCTCCCGTGCGCCGCGACGTCGGCGCACCTCCGCCGCTGCCCGGTCGCCCGAGCCGGCCCGACCGACCCGACCGACCCGACCGGTCCGACCGGTCCGACCGGTCCGACCGGTCCGACGCCAGCTCCAGCCCTGGCCTGAGCCAGCCCGTCACCCGCCGACGGCGGTGGCCTCGGGTGGCAGCCGTCCTCTTGTTGATCGCCGCCGTGGTGGCCGGTGGTGCCGCCTATGCCGTCAGAGCCCAGCTCTTCGTCCCGAGCCACCCGATCCCCGACCTGGTGGGTCGCACGGTTGCTGACGCCCGGCAGGTCACGGCGAGTGACCACTTCCGGGTCGTGCAGCGGTCGTCGGCCTACAGCATCACCGTGCCGGCCGGCGCCATCGTCTCGCAGCACCCCGGGGCGTCGACCGCCGCGCACCGGGTCACGGCCAAACAGGGCGCCACCATCGCCGTGGTGGTGTCGGAGGGGAAGCCCCCGGTGGCCATCCCTGACGTGGTCACCTACTCGTCGTGCAAGGACGCCGTGCAGGCCTTGGCTGCGGTCCACCTGGTGGGTACCTGTCCGGCGTCCGCAGCCCAGTACAGCTCGTCGGTGCCGGCCGGGGGCATCCTCGGGACGAGCCCGACCGGGCACGCTCCTTACGGGTCGACCGTCGTCATCGTCACCTCGAAGGGCCATGCCCCCGTCGTGGTGCCGGCGGTGGCCACCGGCACGGGCTCGACCTATGCAGCGGCCAAGGCGGCGCTCGTGGCGGCGGGGTTCGTGGTGGCCGAGCACCAGGTGTACTCGAGCACCGTGCCGGTCAACGCCGTGGTCGGCACCACACCCGACGCCGCCGCCGGGCCCCAGCCGTTCGGCTCGACCGTGACGGTGGACGTCTCGCTCGGTCCGCAACCCGTACCGGTGCCCGACGTGGTGGGTGACACGGTGAGCCAGGCCACCGCCGCCTTACAGGCCGTGGGCCTCGTCGTCGGCAACGTGTACGGGCCGGCCGGCGGGCACGTCTTCTTGACCGACCCTGGCCAGGGCACCACCGAGCTTCCGGGCGCGGCGGTCACCCTCTACACGATCTGACCGTCCGCCAGGGACCATGGACACGACCGACGGGCACGAGCGCCCCGGGGCGCGCTCGGCGGTGCCCTCCGGCCCCGGTCGGCGCGTCGAGGGGTGCGACCTGTGCGAGGCGTCCCACCTCACCAGGTGGTACGCCGAGGACGAGGTGTGCTGGGTGGCCGACTGCGAGGCGTGCGACGTGCCCATCGTCGTCTGGCGGAACCACGGAACCGATCCGCCCGAGGTCGACCGCGTCCACCTGCTGACCGTGCTGGCCGCGGTGGCCGACGCGCGTTTTGGCTCCGGGGCGTGGACGCTCGACCAGACCATGCGCCAGGTGCCCGACCACTTCCACGCCCACGCTCGCGACCGCGGCTGGTGGTCCCGCCGGATGGGCGCTCGCCGGTGATCAAGTACCTCGGCTCCAAGCGCCGCCTGGTGCCGGCGCTCTCCGTGCTCGCCGCCGCCTCGGGGGCGCGCCGGGCGCTCGACCTGTTCACCGGCACGACGCGGGTGGCTCAGGCCTTCAAGCGCCTCGGCATGGAGGTGGTCGCCGTCGACCGGACGCGCGCCGCCCACGTGCTCGCTCGTTGCTACGTCGCCACCGACCCCGTCGCCACCCCCGAGGTCGTCGACGAGGCCCGTTCTGCCCTTGCCGCCCTGGCTGCCCTGCCCGGTCGCCCCGGCTACGTCACCGAGACCTTCTGCCTGCGGTCGCGGTTCTTCCATCCCGACAACGGGGCCCGTATCGACGCCATCCGTGACGCCATCGAGCGCGACTACGCCGGCACACCCATATGGCCGGTGCTCCTCACCAGCTTGCTCGAGGCGGCCGACCGGGTCGACTCGACGACCGGGGTGCAGATGGCCTACCTGAAGCAGTGGGCGCCGAGGGCGCTCCGTCCCCTCGAGCTCTGCCTCCCGGCGCTCGTCGGCGGTCCCGGCCGTGCCATCCGTGGGGATGCCGTCGACCTGGTGGGGGGAGCCGAGCTCGGCCCTGTCGACCTGGCCTACGTGGACCCCCCGTACAACCAGCACCGTTACGAGGCCAACTATCACGTGTGGGAGACCCTGGTGGCGTGGGACGCGCCGGCCCACTTCGGGGTGGCGTGCAAGCGAGAGGACCTGCGTGACCCGGCGAACCGGAGCGCCTTCAATTCCAAGCGCACCATGCCGGATGCGCTGGCTCGGGTGGTGGCAGGGCTCGAGGCGGACATCGTGGTGGTCTCCTGCAGCGACGAGGCCTGGCTCGACGTGGCGACCGTGGTCGAGCTCTGCTCGGTACGGGGCCACGTCGCCGTGGTGGGCTTCGACTCGGCGCGCTACGTGGGTGCTCGGATCGGCATCCACGGCCCCACCGGGCGCCGGGTCGGCCAGGTGTCCCGCCTCCGCAACGTCGAGTACCTGGTGATGGGCGGCGGTCGCGACACCATTCGGCGGATGGTCGGAGCGCTCGAGGCCGCCGACCTCGGTGGCCGGGTGGTCCCGGCGCCTCGTGCTCCCGGTCGCTCCGCGTTCCCCGCCCGAACCGCCGGTACCGGTTTGACCCGGTCGCCCCGAGACTGACAACGTTGGCCAAAGGGGGGGTCGCGTGCCATCGTGGCCGTCCGGCCACGACGACGTGGCAGCTGCCCGGCGAAGACGGCGCAGCAGCTTCCCGGCGAAGACGGCGTGGCAGAGCCGACACAGACAGGAGACGGCCACCATGGGTGCACTCGACGGACGGATCGCCATCATCACCGGTGCAGGGCGGGGCATCGGCCGCGAGCACGCGCTCCTCTTCGCTGCCGAGGGAGCAAAGGTCGTGGTCAACGACCTGGGCGGCGCCCTCGACGGCTCGGGCGACGACCGGACACCGGCCCAGCAGGTGGTGGACGAGATCGTCGCTGCCGGCGGCGAGGCGGTCGCGAGCACGGACGACATCACCGACTGGGAGGGCGGCAAGCGGCTCGTCGACACCGCCGTCGAAGCTTTCGGCGACGTCAACGTGCTGGTCAACAACGCCGGCATCCTCCGCGACCGGGTGCTCGTCAACATGTCCGAGGCCGAGTGGGACGCTGTCATCCAGGTTCACCTGAAGGGGCAC
The DNA here is from genome assembly GCA_049964655.1 of Acidimicrobiales bacterium. GTDB lineage: Bacteria > Actinomycetota > Acidimicrobiia > Acidimicrobiales > RAAP-2 > JAJZJT01. Next base: position 1,111 of record JBMFXC010000081.1, on the reverse strand, counting down.
TTCGTGCCCACTCGGCACGCCGCCACCTACTGGCGAGAGCAGGCCAAGGCTGGCAAGGAGGTCCATGCCGCCGTCGTCAACACGTCGTCGACCTCAGGTCTGCTCGGCAACCCCGGCCAGGCCAACTACGGCGCCGCGAAGGCTGGCATCGCCGCGCTCACGGTGATCGCCGCCGAGGAGCTCTCCCGGTATGGCGTGCGGGTGAACGCCATTGCCCCGGCCGCCCGGACTCGGATGACCGAGCAGACCCCTGGGTTGTCGGAGATCGTCCAGGCACCGAGCGACCCGTCGGTCTTCGACGAGTGGGACCCTGCCAACGTGTCGCCGCTGGTCGCCTATCTGGCCACCGAGGCGTGCCCGATCACCGGCAAGGTGTTCTTCGTCCAGGGTGGCCAGGTCCGCCTGTTCCAGCCGTGGACGATGACCGAGACCATCGAGAAGCACGACCGGTGGACGGTGGCCGAGCTCGCAGCCGAGGTGCCGCGGCTGCTCGGTTGACGGGCTGACCGGCGTGCAGCCGGTCGGCCAGTAGGTGGCGACCTCCCGTCCGGCGACAGGCAGTCGGCGTCCAGCCAGATGGTCGCCGCTACTCGGTGATGCCCTTGATTCGCCCGGCGATCTCGGCAGCGAGCGGGTCGGGCGCCCCTCCCTGCATGGCCATCAACTTGGCGATGTCGCCGTCGACCTTGATGCGCCCGCTCATGAACGCCTGCATGCCGGCCTGGGGGTTCCCCTCGACGAGGATCGCCTTTGCTACGTCGTACTCGAGCGTCACGGTGAGATCGGCCTGGTCGAGGTGGCCCGTCTCGATTTCGAGCTCACCCCCGGTTGTGTCCAGGTGCGCGGACACGCTGCCGTCGCCGAAGGGAACCGCGGTGATGACCAGGTTCATGCGGACGTCGTGAGGCACCGAGGCACCCTTGCCGTCGTACTCGGCGCGGATGGCCCGGGCCGCCTCGAGCCACTCGTCGCTCAGGAAGGGATAGGTCGCCATGGATGGTTCGCTCCTCGTCGTCGAGGCGTTCTCGTCGCCCCTGCGGACGGCGATCACCCTATCGCCCGTCTGACGTTCTGGTCGGCGGGGCTGGGTCCTCCGGTGGGCGGGGCTGGG
>JBMFXC010000080.1:0-11595 GCA_049964655.1 Acidimicrobiales bacterium | reverse complement strand
GCCGCCCAGGGGCTCACGCTGACCACCAACGACGCCCCCCTCGGCCGGCTCGGGCTCACCGGCACGCCGTCGGCGACCTGGCAGCAGAGCCCGGTGCCCCTCCAGGTCGAGTCGTCGGTGCTCGCCCTCTACTTCGCCGCCCTCCGCTCTGCCGAGCAGCGTCAGGCCACCTGGTGGCAGGCCGTCGCCCCCGGAGTACCCGCCGCCGGCGCCGCACCGCTCTTCGGGGCCACGATCGCCCGCAACGTCCGCTCGGTCACTCCGGTCCTCGACGTGACGGGTTCGACCGTCACCGGTGCCACCGTCACGGCTCGGCCCGAGGTGGTCGGCGGGAGCCGCCCCGGTCTCTACGCCCTCACCATGACGGCAGCGGTGCGGGGCTCGGACCTGGTGGTCACCGGCTGGTCGATGGTGCCCCTACCGGGCTGACCACCGGGGTCACCGACGAGCACCGACGAGCACCGACGAGCACCGACGACCACCGGGGTCACCGAGGGGCACCGGCCCGCTGGAGCTCGACCGAGTACACGGCGACGGGCGCGCCCCCCGGGGTCCACACCCGGACCTCGAGCTGGTCACCGGGCGGCGGCTCGATAGGCGTGATCCGGAACGGCCCCGCCCCGGTATAGACGTGGTGGGGGTAGGTGCGGGGCTCGTCGACGGGCAGCGTGACCGCCTCCTGGCCGTTCGTCGCCGCCAACTGGCGGCGGGCCAGCAGCACGCCGCCGGTGGTGTCCCACACCTCGACGTCGACCGGGGCAGCGGTGGCGAGCACCACGGTCGCCGTGTAGCGCCCCGGCGGCTCCCGCCGGTAGTCGCCGGCCACCACGTACCCCGCCTGACCGGTGGACACCGCCCGCCAGGTCGAGGGTGGCCCGACCGTCACCGCCCGCCCGGCCGGCCCCGGGGTCGCCCACCCCGGCACCGTCGCCGGCACCGCCGGCACGGTGAGCGCGGTGACCTGGGGCCCTGGCGTCCACCGGAACGCCCACACCCCGGCTCGGGCCACGACGGGGTCGGCGTGGAGCGGTCCGGCGAGCTCGGCCACCAGGGCGTCCGCCGCGGCCACCGGCTCGGTCTCGGTGCCCTGGGCGGGGGCCACCACCACCCAGATCGTCCCGGCGTGGACGGGCACGGTGCCGACGCCCGCGATCTCGTAGACCCACTGGTGGCCGCTGAAGCGGCCGAGGATGCCCTGGGAGGCCACCACCTCGGCGTCCGTCGGCACCTGCCGTTCGACGGACGCCAGCACGCTCGCCGCAGCGGGGGACACCCGGAGCCACTGGGACGACGTGCGGGGGGTCCACACCACGCCCCACGCCACGGCGTTGAGCACAACCGCCGTGGCCGCCGCCAGCGCCAGCCGTGGCCACCGGCGCCCCACCGCGGCGAGGACGGCGACGGTGCCGACCGGCAGGAGCACGTACCCCGGCAGGCTCTGGAACCCCGGTGCCACGAACAAGACAGAACGGTAGAGCCCATTCTCGAGGAGGACAAGGACGCAGGTCACCGCCACCCAGGGGAAGGCGAGCCCCAGCATCCCGGCCGGCCCGACGTCGGCGTAGAGGTCCACCCGGCGGGACCACAGCGCCGACAGGACTCGCTGGGGGTGCTCGAGCACGCCCACGACCAGCTGCTTGAGCCCGATCGAAGTGGGCGCCACCGCTGGTGCCGCTGCAGCAAGGTACCCATAGCCGCTGGCCAGTTCCGACCCGCGGTTCCACCCGGCGACAGTCAGCACGAGCGTCCAGATGACCCCGGCGGCCGCCACCGTGATGCCCCGGCGCCGCCAGTGGCGACCGGCGATGGCCGCCCCGAGCCCCACGCCGACGAGGTAGGTGGCGGCGACGTCGCCACAGGCCAGGGTGAGCCCCACCCACACCCACACCCACCGGCTGGAGGGATCGCGGGCCAGGGTGCGCGCTGCGGCCAGGGCGAAGAAAACGGCCACCACCTCGAGGTGGAAGTCGAAGGAGAGCGTCCAGTAGACCCAGGGGTCGGCCACCAACGACACCAGGCCGGTAGCAGCGAGCACCGCGGGCACCCACGCCGCCTGCCGGCCGCTCCGTGGGCTGGTCGCTGCGGCCAGGTCGCACAGCCAGGTGAACGCCACCGCCTCGGCGCCGACCAGGCCGAGGTCCTGCACCCACAGGAGGGTGGCCGCGTGGGGCCACACCCAGGCGAGCAGCGCGAGGGGCCACATGAACACTTCGCCGTGGTTCTGGACGAAGGGGTACCCGAACACCGTGTCGAAGGGGTCGAGGTGCCCGTGGGCGATGGCCCACCAGGCCTGGTGGTAGATCGAGAAGTCCCGCGTGAGCGCGTACCGCCCGGCCAGGCGGGCGCTCCACCAGGCCAGCACCACGAACTGTGCTCCGAGCACCACGTACCCGGCCCGACGCACCCAGGCCGGTACGGCGCCGCCCGGTTGGGTCGCCACCGGTAGCGCTCCTGCCTCCGGCACGGCTACGCCCGTCGCCACGTCGGTCATCTCACCAGCCCCTCATCGCAGCCACCCAGCACCGCAGCCACCCAGCATCGCAGCCACCCAGCACCTCAACCACCCCCACCGAAGCGGATGGGCAGGATCTGCGAGTAGCCGTAGGGGTAGAACAGGTGCTCGTTGACCAGGTTCGCCTCGAAGTAGACCGGGTCGGCCGCAGCTTGCGTGCCGAGGATGGTGAACGTCGCCACCCCCGAGGGGTCGGTCAGGGCCGACACCGGGGTCTCACCAGGCTGGCCGGCGTTGATGATCGCCTCGCCGTAGAGGAGCCCCCGCTGGGCGTAGATGATCTGGCCCAGGTAGACGGGGATGCCGGCCACGTGGACCGGTCGGTCGAGCTGGTCCAACACCTCGGCTCGCACGGTCACCGGCTCACCGGGGGGGACCACGTGGTCGATGGCGTCGGGCTGGAGCGAGACGTGCCAGGTGGTGGGCACGTACGCGCCACTCGGCGCCACGGCGGCCGGGTGCGAGGTGAAGGCGTCGACCTCGAACCCGCCGGTGATGGGAGGCATGGCGAAGAAGTTCGGGGCCAGCAGCGAGTACGTCGCCCGCTGGTGGGGAGCGAGCACCGCCGGTCCGGACCCCTCGAGCCAGAAGGCGGTGAGGCTCCCTCCGTTGTTGACGGAGAAGGCGGGACGCTGGGCCTGCCCGGTGCGGTTGGTCACCTCGACGTCCACCTGCTGCACGGTGGCGAGCTGGCCGGTGGTCCGGACGCCCACGATGGAGACGGTCAACGGGGGGCGGCTCACGACGGCGAGGACGGCGACGGAACCGGCCACCGCCGTCACCCCCGCCGCGGCGACACCGAGGCGGCGTCCCCACCGCCCGAGGTCGGGCACGCCACCGCTCCGGTCGAAGGTGGCAAAGCCGACCAGGGCGGCCGGGACCAACATGACGAGGTAGCTGCCGAAGGAGCGTGCGGCGAAGAACAGCGCCACCGAAGGGGCGAAGAAGGCCCACGCCCCGAGCCTCGGGTAGGCAGCGACGAAGACCAGCCAGGCGACGACGAGGAGCAGCAGAGCTACGACGGTGTAGGCGGTCAGGGAGCCGCCGCCCACGCCGAGGAAGAGACTGAGCCCGATGGCACCCTGGCCGGCGGGAACGGTGTCCGAGGCGAGCGGGGTCAGGATGCCGTGCAGCCACGCCCCGGGGGCCATCACCAGGTACGGGAGGTTGGGCAGGGCGAAGGCGGCCAGGGCGATGCCGAGGTACCGCCCGGCAACCAGCAGTGCGTCCCGCCAGGCAGCGAGCAGGCTGGCTCCGGCACCCACCCCGGGGCTGCCCTCGGCCCGGCCGAGCCGTTCGAGGGCGATCCCGGCCACCACGAAGGGGAGGATCATCCACGGCGTCTGCTTGACGGCCATGGCCAGGCCTAGGCAGACCGGACCCACCCAGGACGCCGGGCCCCGACGGCGAGCGAAGCGGTTCCAGCCGTAGGCCGCACCCACCAGCAAGGGCACGAAGACGGCGTCGGTCACCCCGCCCACCGCGTAGCTGATGTAGAGGCTCAAGCTCCCGACCACCACGGCGGCCGGCCGCAGGGAACGCGGCAACAGGGCGTAGAGGAGGACCACGGCGAGCCCCCAGCACGCCAGGTTGACGGCGATGGCGACCTGGGTCGTCCACCCGAGAGCGAGGAAGGGGACGTAGACGAGGAAGGCCAGGGCCGGGTAGGACAGCGACGTCACCGGGCGTCCGTCCAGCCGGAAGGTGTAGCCATCCGGCGAGACGTGGTAGCGGGCGAACGACGGGGCCATCGAGTGGAGGTAGGGATCGTGCCCGTGCTGAGCGAGGACGGCGGCGTACTGGTTGAAGGCGATCTCGTCGGTGCCGTAGCCGGGTGCAGCGCGGATCTGCAGGTAGCCCCACACGGCGAAGGCGCCAACCGCCAGCAGGACCGTCATCCAGCCCAGCCCCGCCCGGGCCGCTCGCCACCGGGCCAGCAGGCCAGTCGGGGCAGCAGTGCCAGGCAGCCAGCTCGCCGCCATGGTGGCCAGCCCCCAGATGCCGAGGACCACGACAGCCACGACCACCCACGGGTACGTGGTGACGGCGGCGAACAGCCGAAGCGCCCACAGGACGAGCACCAGCCCGGCGGCGGTCCACCATGCCCGCTCGGCCAGGCCCAGCCGTTCACCCGCCCCCTCGACGGGGACGCCCTGTTCCGGCTCGTCTCCAGTGCCCTCAGGGCCGACCGCCGCCATGCCTGTCGGCAGCGACGGTCCGCCGAGGGCGGTCGGCGCCGGATCAGGCGCCCGGTCCACGGTGTCCACGGAGCCCCCTGCCTGCATCACGTGGAAGGCGAGCCGCCGGCTGACCACGGCCGCCCTGCGGATCGAGACCACCCCGTTCGCTACCCGCCGAGGGTGAACGCCTGCAGGTTGCCCAGGCTCGGCGTCCCCACGGCGTCATAGAGGGTCTGGCCGTCGGCCGACAGCACGATGGCGACGCAGTCGGCCGGCGCCGGCAGCACGGTGCGGACCTGCTCGGTGGCCACCCTCACCTCGGCGACATTGCGGGCGCCCGATGCGCCCTTCAGCACGAAGAGCCGGCTGCCGGTCGGCGACACCACCAGGTCGGTTCCGCTCTGGCCGACGGTGAAGCTCGTCTCCACCTGTCCGCCGGCCACGGCCACCTGGTCGACCTTCCCGTGCGACGAGAGCGTCCAGACGGAAGTCTCGTCGGGGGACGGCGCCACAGCGACGGTGTGGAGCCCGACCCCGAAGGAGCCCTGGACGGACCGCGAGCCGGTGTCCACCACCGTCACGCTGGTCGAGGTGCCGTTGCCGTCGAGGACGTAGAGGGTGTTCCCGTCGGCCCCGAAGACCACTTGGCGGACCGGTGCCCCCACCGGGATGGTCGCCACCAGGGCGCCGGTGGACCCGTTGCGCAGCTCGACGGCACCCGCGGTCGCCGTGGCGACGCCGTCAGCCAGCTCGCCCGTCGAGGACTGGGCGAGCGAGGACACGGTCCCGCTGACGGGGACGACCCCGACCAGGGCACCACTCGAGAGGTCGAGAGCGTGGATGGCCCGCGCCGAGGCGCTTCCGGCCAGCAACCACACCACCCCGTTCTGCTGCGGAACGGCGGCGTCGAGCAGACCCGCCGGGGCCGGGTAGATGCGAGCGGGCCGGACAGCAGACGCCGACGAACCCGAGGCGGTACCCGACTGGGCCGAGCCGCCCGACGAGCACGCCGAGAGGGCGACAGCGCCGAGCACCACCGTAGTTGTCCACGCGGCGAGCCGAGCCCGCCGCAGCCCCCTCACGCCTGGCGCGGCTGTCGAGGGCGGCGGAACCGGAAGGCGAACAGGGTCCCGCCGAGCACCAACGCAGCAGCAGCCCCGCCCTCGAGGAGGAAGGGCTTGCCCGTCGAGGCCGACGTCGCCCCGGTCACGGCGCTCGACGTCGAGGCCAGCACGGCGATGTCGGGGTCGCTGGTGATCGAGAAGGTCGCCGTGCCGTTGGCAATGGTCGCCCCAGGCACCGGGCTCCACGAACCGGTGGAGGGGTTGTAGACGACGACTTCGTCACCGGTGGCGAAGTTTCCGGCCATGGTGACGGTGATCGGCGTGGGGAAGGTTCCGGTGAACTTGGTGCCGTTGACCATCACCGAGATGCCCACTGCCACTACGGTCTGCTTGCCAGCCTGGCCGGCACTACCGATCTGGGCGACGTCGCCGGCGGTCAGCACCACCTGAGCGGGCTGGGTGAGGGCGCCGGCGGGGACGGTCACCGTGACGGTGTCGCCGTTGTCGGACCCGGTGACGGTGCCACCCGAGGGCTGCACGGTGGCCGTGGTGAGCACGGAGGTGAAGCCACCCGGCACGCCGGCCGGCGTACCCGTTCCGGCGCTCGGTGTGTAGCCGCTACCGGCCGCGAAGGCAGTCGCCGTCCCCAGCACCGACGCCGCGGCAGCAACGCCGACCGCAGCTCCGACCTGGAAGACCCGCCTGGTGACCTCGTGCATCTTGCCTCGTTTCCTCGCCTACGTGGGCTGACTGGGGTCCTGCCGGGGCAGCTCCCCGTGGAACTACATCACTTGTTACTTGCTTGCTTACCGACACTGTTCCTGACCGACACAAGCCACGCCCGGTACCCTCAGAGCAAGAAGGCGCCCGGCCGTCGCTGCGCACACAGTATCACCTCGGCCACCCAGGGACATTGCTTGAGCGTTTTGCGGCCGGCTCCTCGGAGCGGACGGGCCGGCGAGCGACGAGCCGGTCAGTCCCCTCCCACGCCGGGTGGTGCGCCTCCCGACGCCGGCACCCCTGGGAGCGACGCCGGCACCCCTGGGAGCGACGCCGGCACCTCCGACGACGGCAGGTCGTCGCGGTCATCGAGGTCGTCGAGGACGGCGCGGGCCTCCGCCACGTCCCGGTGCATCTGGTCGACCAGTTCGTCGACCGAGGAGAAGGTCGCCTCGTCGCGGAGGCGGCGTACGAAGGACAGGCGAGCATCCTCGCCGTAGAGGTCCCCGTCGAAGTCGAGGAGGTACGCCTCGACGAGCAGGGCGCCCTCGTCGCCGTAGAAGGTCGGCCGTCGCCCGACTGACACGGCGGCCCGGTGACGATCGCCGGACGGTCGCTCGTACCACCCGGCGTAGATGCCCACGCCGGGCACGGCGAGCTCGGCCGGGATGGCCAGGTTGGCCGTCGGGAACCCCAGCTCGGAGCCGCCCCGGCCGTCGCCGGCCACGACCGTGCCCCGCACCCGGTGAGGGCGGCCCAACAGTCGGGCGGCCTCCTCCACGGCACCGTCCGCCACCAGCCCACGGATCCGGGTCGAGGAGATCGGGGGTCCGGACGGCGTGTCGCTGGCCAGGTGGACGCCGTCGACGGTGAACCCGTAGACACGCCCCATCTCGACGAGGAGCTCGACGTTGCCCTTGCGCCCGTGCCCGAAGTGGAAGTCCTCCCCCACCACGACGAGGCGGGTGGCCAGGGCGTCGACCAGGGTCTCGAGGACGAACGCCTCAGCCGTCTCGGCGGCACGGGCGTCGTCGAAGTGGATGAGGACCGTGCGGTCGACTCCGACCTCGGCGAGCAGCTCGAGCTTCTGGTCGAGGTCGCAGAGGAGCTTGGGCGTGCGCTCGGGGTGGACGACCGAGGCGGGATGACGGTCGAAGGTCACCACCACCGAGGCCAGCCCGGCCTCGGCAGCTCTGCGGCACAGGTCGGTGAGGACAGTTCGGTGGCCGAGGTGCACGCCGTCGTAGGCGCCGATGGTGACGGCGGATCCCGTCGTCGGCGGCGACGACTGCTCGCTGAGCTCGGTGACGACCTCCATCAGTGGCGAAGGTTACCGGTCACCCCGGACCCCCTCAGCCCTCGCCGGCCAGGACGACGGCGGGGCGGATGCGATCGGTGTCCGTCGCCTCGTAGACGGCGAGCAAGCGGTGGTCGTCATCGAGCAGCCCCCACGGCCCGCTCCCGGCAACACCGAGCGGGACCCGGTCGAGGGCCAGGCCGTGACGGATGGCCGCGATCACCGAGGAGGGCACGACCACCTGGTCGAGGTCACGCAGCGCCTGGGCCGGTGTGAGCACCGTGGCCGGCGACAGCGACGCCACCGGGCGCGCCTCGTCGACGGTGAACGATCCCACCTTCGTCCGGCGCAGGTTGCGGAGGTGAGCGCCGCCGCCGAGCGCCTGACCGAGGTCTGCGGCCAGCACGCGCACATAGGTGCCCGACGAGCACTCGACCTCGACCCGCACGACACCACGATCCGAGCCCGGGTGCACGTCGAAGCGATAGACGGTGACCGGCCGAGCCGGTCGGTCGACCTCCACCCCCTGGCGGGCCAGGACATGCAGCCTCCTCCCCCCCACCTTGACCGCCGACACCATGGGCGGCACCTGCAGGATGTCGCCGGTCAGCGTCGCTGCCGCGGCCCGGACGGCGTCGAGCGGCACATCGTCCATCTCCCAGGTCCCCGTCACCTCCCCCGACGCATCCAGCGTGGAGGTCGCCGTCCCGAGGACGACGTCAGCGGTGTACGTCTTGGGCAGGGCGGTCAGGAACCGGAGCACCCGGGTGACCCGCCCAAGGCCGACCAGCAAGATGCCGGTGGCATCCGGGTCGAGCGTGCCGGCGTGGCCCACCCGGCGTTGTCCGAAGATCCGCCGGCACCGTGACACCACGTCGTGTGAGGTCCAACCCTCCTCCTTGTCGACCACGACGAGCCCGTCGACCGGGTTGCTCTGGTGCGTGGTCACCCCGACGCTCCGGGGCTGCTGCCCACCTCGTCCGTGCCACCCGGGTCGGCGGCGTTCTGTCCTGCTGTGGTGTCGTGGAGGCGCCGGAGCACGTCTTCGACCCGCGTCCCGGCCACCACGGCGGGGTCTACGGCGAAGGTCAGCTGGGGCGTTCGCTTCAGGCGCACCTGGCGGGCGACCGCCCGTTGGAGCTGCGGGCGCCGTTCCTCCAGCGCCTCGTCGGCGCCGTCCGGCAGCGAGGCGCAGTAGACGGTGGCAGTCCGCAAGTCGGGAGCCGTCTCGACGGCCGTCACCGTGACGAGGGACAGGCGTTCGTCGGCGTCCGAAAGCCGTTCGAGCTCCTCGGCGACGACATGACGGAGCGCCTGGTTGACGCGCAGCATCCTCGAGTACGGGGCCACGCCCCGGTTGTCACCGCGCCGCACCACGACCGTTCCTCCCGTCGGTCTCGGGGAACCGGGCCACCACTCCGATGGCCGGCACCGGTCACGCCCTCGGGATCTCGCGCTCCTCGTAGGTCTCGATGACGTCGCCTTCCTTCAGGTCCTGGTAGTCGGAGAGCCCGATGCCGCACTCGAAGCCCGCCTGGACCTCGCGCACGTCCTCCTTGAACCGCCGGAGCGAGGTGATCGCCCCCTTCCAGATGATCACGCCGTCACGCAGGAACCGCACCTTCGAGCCTCGGGTGATGACGCCGTCTCGGACGGAGCACCCGGCCACGGCACCCACCCGGGGGACCCGGAAGACCTGACGGACCTCCGCCTCCCCGGTGACGACCTCCTCGAACACGGGGGCGAGCATGCCGAGCATGGCCGCCTCGAGGTCCTCGAGCAGCTTGTAGATGATCTCGTAGGTCCTGATCTCGACGTCGGACTTCTGGGCGAGCTCGCGAGCTCGGCGGTCGGGGCGCACGTTGAACCCGATGATCGTGGCGTTCGACGCCTGGGCGAGCTGGACGTCGTACTCGGTGATCCCTCCCACCCCGCGGTGGACGAAGCTCAGCTTGACGTCGTCTCGCTCGAGCTTCTTCAGGCTCTCGGTCACCGCCTCGAGGGACCCGCGCACGTCGGCCTTCAGGATGAGGTTGAGCGTCGCCGTCTCGCCTCGCTGGATCTGCTCGAAGAGGTCCTCGAGCTTGGCTCCCCCGAGGGCCGAGGCAGCGGCAGGCACATGGCCGGCCACCCGGTAGCGGTGCGCCCGGGCCTCGCCGATCGTCCGGGCCTGCGCCAGCTCCGGGGTGACCCGGAACTCGTCGCCGGCGTCAGGAGGCTCGGAGAAGCCCAGCACCTGCACGGGTGTCGACGGTGGCGCCTCTTTGATCTGGTCGCCCTTGTCGTCGACCAGCGCCTTGACCTTGCCCCACGCCGCACCGGCCACGATGGGGTCCCCGACCCGGAGCGTCCCGCGCTCGACGATCACCGAGGCCACCGGGCCCCTGCCCACCTCGAGCTCGGCCTCGAGGACGAACCCACGGGCTCGTCCTTCCGGACTGGCGCGCAGCTCCTCCACCTCGGCTACCAGCACGATCTGCTCGAGCAGGTCGTCGATCCCGAGGTTCTGGAGGGCGGAGACCTCGACGGCGATCGTGTCACCACCCCAGGCCTCGGGGACGAGACCGTGCTCGGAGAGCTGCTGGAGGACCCGGTTGGGGTCCGCCTCCTCGCGGTCGACCTTGTTCAGGGCGACGATGATCGGCACGTCCGCCGCCTTGGCGTGGTCGATAGCCTCGACCGTCTGCGGCATGACGCCGTCGTCGGCCGCCACCACCAGCACGACGATGTCGGTCACCTCGGCACCCCGGGCCCGCATGGCCGTGAAGGCCTCGTGGCCCGGCGTGTCGATGAAGGTGATCGGATGTCCGTGCCACTCGACCTGATAGGCACCGATGTGCTGGGTGATGCCGCCGGCCTCGCCGGCCACCACGTTGGTCGACCGGATCCGGTCGAGCAGGAGGGTCTTGCCGTGGTCGACGTGCCCCATCACCGTCACCACCGGAGGCCGCGGCCGGAGGTCCTCCTCGTTCTCCTCTTCGTCCTCGTCGTCGAAGAACTTGGCCATCAGCTCGGCCTCGCGCTCCTCGCCCGGGTCGACCAGGCGGACCTGAGCGCCGAGCTCGGCGGCGAACAGCTCGATCATGTCGTCGGTGAGCGACTGGGTGGCCGTGACCATCTCCCCCTGCAGGAGGAGGAAGCGGATGACGTCACCGGCCGACCGGTTGAGCTTCGGCCCGAGGTCGCGAGCCGTCGCACCGCGCTCGATGATGACCTCGGTGTCGGGCACCGGTGCCGTCGACGGTGTGTAGGCGGTGAGCTGGGTCGGCTCGAGCTCCTCGAGGTTCCGACGTCGACGCCGGGGACGCCGCTGCGGGGGTCGCCCCCGCCCGACGCCGGGGCCGCTACGACCACCCGGGCCACCCGGGCCACCCGGACCACCCGGACCACTTGGTCGGCCGCCGAACCCACCGGCCCCGCCCGGTCGACTGCCACCCGCGTACCCACCACCCGGGCCGCTCCTCGGTGCCCCACCGGGACGACCGGCGAAGCCGCCCCCACCTGGGCGCGCTCCAGTGGGTGCCGACGGCCGACGGCCGCCCGCTCCGGGCGGGGGTGGGATGGGACGTCCGCTCGGCGAACGCGGCGGACCGCCTGGCGGAGGTGGGATCGGCTTGCCACTGGCGCTCAGCGGCGGACGCGGCCGAGCCTGCGTGGGGCCCGCCCCGGCCTGGCTTGCCGGTCCGTCCAGTCGTGTCGCCGGTGGCCGCGTACCCGCCACTCGGGGCTCCGACCCGCCGACAGCGGTCGCTCCCGCGGCCGGAGCTGCCGCCCGTACCGCGGAGCTCGGTGGCCCTTGCGTCGGTCGGGGAACGGGGACCT
>JBMFXC010000079.1:0-11640 GCA_049964655.1 Acidimicrobiales bacterium | reverse complement strand
CCGGCCCCGATTGCCCGGCCCCGATTGCCCGGCCCCGATTGCCCGGCCCCGATTGACGGTGCCCGCCCGGCCCCCGCTACGGTGAGCCGATGTCCGACCCGTGGAACTTCGCCGGACCGGTGACGCAGGTTGCCGGGTCCGCCGGTACGGTCACCCTGGTCGACGAGTCGACCTTCGCTATCAGCGACGGGGCAGGAGACATGACGGCGGGTTCGGCGCAGGGGCTCTTCTTCCGTGACACCCGGGTCCTCTCCCGGCTCCAGTTGCTGGTGGACGGCGGCCGGGTCGAGCCGCTGGCCGCCGTCAACGACGACCCGTTCTCCTCCACCTTCGTGTCGCGTTGCGCACCACCGGCAGGGCGGGCCGACTCGACCCTCATGGTGTTCCGGTCGCGCTACGTGGGTCGGGGCATGCGCGAGGACGTCACCATCCGGAACTTCGGCGGCGAGCCCACGTTCTTCCGGCTCGAGGTCTTCGTCGCCGCCGACTTCGCCGACCTCTTCGCCGTCAAGGAGGGACGAGTCGGCGCCCAGGCCGTGGCCGGCGACCGGTCGGTGGCGGTGTACAACCCGAGCGGACCGTCGGCCGCCTCCCTCGCTGGCGCCGCTCCTGCCAGCGCCGTTCCCGCCAGCCCGAGCGCCGGGCGCCCCCCGGTTGGGATAGGACCCGACCGGCTCCTCTACACCTACCGACGGGGCGGGGTGAGCCGGGGCGTCGAGCTCCGCTTCACCGGGCCGGTCACCCTGGTCGAGGACCTGGCCACCTTCGAGGCGATCGTCCCGGCCCGGGGGACGTGGTCGACGTGCATCGAGGTGGCCCCCGTCATCGACGGAACCGCCATCGATCCCCGGTACCGCTGTGGTCAGCCGGTCGAGCGGGCGGCCCCGGCCGAGCGTCTGGCGCGGTGGCGGCGTCAGGTGCCGGCGATCGAGACGGACCACGCCGGACTGAAGGCCGTGGTGTCCCGCAGCTCCGAGGACCTCGGCGCCCTGCGCATCTTCGACCCCGAGTACCCCGAGCGTGTAGTGGTGGCCGCCGGGGCGCCGTGGTTCATGACCGTCTTCGGCCGTGACTCGCTCCTGACTGCCTGGATGGCCCTCCTGGTCGACCCCGATCTGGCCCTCGGCGTGCTCCAGACCCTGGCCCGGTTCCAAGGGCGGGAGGTCGACCCGCGTCACGACGAGGAACCGGGGCGGATCCTTCACGAGATGCGTTTCGGCGAGGCAGCCTCGCTGTCGCTCGGTGGGGGCAGTATCTACTACGGCACGGCCGACGCCACCCCGCTCTTCGTGATGCTCCTGGGCGAGCTGCGACGGTGGGGCGTTGCACGCGAGGTGGTCGACGAGCTGCTCCCCAATGCCGAACGGGCCATCGAGTGGATCGAGCAGTTCGGTGACGCCGACGGGGATGGGTATGTCGAGTACCACCGGGCTACCGACCGCGGGCTGGCCAACCAGGGCTGGAAGGACAGTTGGGACGGCATCCGCTACGGCGACGGGCGGGTGGCCCAGGCGCCCATCGCCCTCTGCGAGGTCCAGGCCTACACCTACGGCGCCTACCTCGCTCGTGCCCACTTCGCCTACGAGGTCGGGGACGAGCAGACCTACCAGCGCTTCCGGGCCAAGGCGGCCCAGCTCAAGGTGGCCTTCAACCGCGACTTCTGGCTGGAGGACCGCGGCTTCTTCGCCGTGGGCCTGGATGCCGACAAGCGGCCCATCGACTCACTGACCTCGAACGTCGGTCACTGTCTGTGGACGGGCATCGTCGACGAGGACAAGGCGGCTCGGGTCGCCGAGGCCCTGCGGTCACCGTCCATGTTCACCGGCTGGGGCCTGAGGACCCTCTCGTCGGACAACCCGGCGTACAACCCGATCAGCTACCACTGCGGCTCGGTGTGGCCCCACGACACGGCGATCGTCGCCTCCGGGCTGGCCCGCTACGGCTACGAGGACGACGCGCTCCGGTTGATCCTCGGGCTCCTCGACGCCGCGCAGGCCCAGGGCGGACGGCTTCCGGAGCTCTTCAGCGGCCTCGACCGCCAAGACGTCTCCGTGCCGGTCGGCTATCCGACGTCGTGCTCGCCCCAGGCCTGGTCGGCAGCGTCCCCGTTGCTGTGCCTGCGGACGATCCTCCGGCTCGATCCGTGGGTTCCCTACGGGCGCACGTGGTTGCGACCGCGGCTACCCGAGGGCATCGGCTACCTGAAGGTCGAGGGAGTTCCCATCGCCGGTGCTCGGGTCACCATCGAGGTCGGCGAAGGCGTCCCCGGTGGCGTCTCTGTCTCGGGCCTGCCGGCCGAGGTCGAGCTCGTCCTCGAGGCCCGTCAGCCCTCCACGGCCGTCTGACCATCCCGCCCTGAGACCATCCCGCCCGTCAGGCCGGGGCGGTCACCAACCCCGCTCGACCCACTCGGAGAGATGAGGGGACTCCGCTCCGATGGTGGTCCCGGCTCCGTGACCGGGCAGCACCAGCGTCTCGGGGACGAAGACGGCGAAGAGCCGACGTTCGATCGAGTCGATGATGGTGGGGAAGTCCGAGTGCTCGAAGCTCGTGTTGCCGGGCCCGCCGGGGAACAACGTGTCCCCGGTGAACAGGAGCGGGGTGTCTTCGACGGCGAAGCAGACCGAGCCGGGCGTGTGACCGGGCGTGGCGATGGTCCGCACGCGCAGGCGGCCCACGGCGAGCACGCCGTCGTCCTCGAGGAGGGTGTCGTAGGAGGGGAGCATCGACGCGTCGGCGCCTGCCACCGCCACCCCGTAGCCGGCGTCTCGCACGGCAGTGACCGCCTGGATGTGGTCCCAGTGGCCGTGGGTCTCCACGACCTGGCGCACCCCGAGCGCGCGGCACAGCTCGAGGAGGCGGTCGTGCTCGTTGGCGGCGTCGACGAGCAGGGCGTCCCCGGTCTCCCGGCAACGGACGACGTAGACGTTGTTGTCCACTGGTCCCACCACGACTCGGTGGACCTCGACCAGGGCATCTTGGTAGTCGAGCTCGGTCGACGGTTGCGGCATCCGTCCCTCCCGTCACGCGGCCCTCTGGTGGCGGCGTCGCGACGGAGCGTACCCGCCGACAGCGGGGAGCCTGCAGTCCTTGACCCGTTGGTCAACTGGTGCGCCGGTCTGGTAGACAACGGGAGACCGACGTCCCCGTGAGGGGACCGCCCCAGGGGGGATGGAGACCACGATGAATTTCGCCTTCAGCGAGGAACAGGACGAGCTGCGCAAGTCGGTGCGCAGGTTCCTGGAGGACAAGTCCCCCGAGACCGAGGTCCGGCGGCTCATGGAGACCACCGAGGGGTACGACCCGAGCGTGTGGAGCCAGATGGCCGAGCAGCTCGGCCTCCAGTCGCTCACGATCCCCGAGGCCTACGGCGGTGCCGGCTTCTCCTACGTCGAGCTGATCGTCGTGCTCGAGGAGATGGGCGCCTCCCTGCTGTGCGCGCCGTTCTTCGCCACCGTCGCGCTCGGGGCGAACGCCCTGCTCGCCTCGGGCGACGAGCAGGCCAAGGCCGACCTCCTCCCCGGGATCGCCTCGGGCGAGACGATCGCCACCCTCGCGCTCACCGAGGACTCGGGTCGGTGGGATGCCGCCGGCGTGGCGCTGACGGCCGTCCAGTCGGGCGGGACGTGGAAGCTCGACGGGCACAAGTCGTTTGTCATCGACGGCCACGTGGCCGACCTCGTCCTGGTGGTGGCCAAGACGTCGGCCGGGCTGTCGCTCTTCGCCGTCGACGGCGACGCTGCCGGGCTCTCCCGCACGGCGCTGGCCACCATGGACCAGACGCGCAAGCAGGCCCGCCTGGTGTTCGAGGGCGTCGAGGGTCGCCTGGTGGGCACCGACGGCGGGGCGGAGCCGGTGCTGTCGAAGACCCTCGACCTTGCTGCCGTGGCGCTCGCCGCCGAGCAGGTGGGAGGGGCGCAGCGGTGCCTCGACATGTCGGTCGAGTACGCCAAGACGCGCATCCAGTTCGGACGGCCCATCGGCAGCTTCCAGGCCATCAAGCACAAGTGCGCCGACATGCTCCTCGAAGTCGAGTCGGCCAAGTCGGCTGCCTACTACGCGGGGTGGGCCGCCTCGGAGGACTCCGACGAGCTGCCGGTGGTGGCCAGCCTGGCCAAGTCGTACTGCTCGGAGGCGTACTTCCACGCCGCTGCCGAGAACATCCAGATCCACGGGGGTATCGGGTTCACCTGGGAGCACCCCGCCCACCTGTACTTCAAGCGGGCCAAGTCCTCCGAGCTGCTGCTCGGCGACCCGGCGTACCACCGCGAGCTCCTCGCCCAGCGCATCGGGATCTGACGGACCGGTGCCCCCGACCGCGGCGACCGGCCGTCCAGAGCGGCCACCGGTGGCCGTGCGCCGGCGCCGACCGGGTGGCGGCGGCGTCTGGGTGATACTGGACGCCGTGAGCAGTGACGACGCGTCGGAGCCCGAGGGTGAGCCCTCTGGGTCGACCAGCCGGTGGTCGAACCCGTTGGCATCAACCGAGGAACGCGAGCGCTTCACCGAGCTCGTCCAGTACCACTTCGCTCATGGGCGTCTGACCGCCGAGGAGCTCGAGGAGCGTCTCGAGGGCGTGCTCGCCGCCCGGACGCTCGGGGATCTCTATGCCCTCTGTCGCGACCTGCCCTTCCCGCCGGCCGTGCTCGGCGATCGCTCTGCCCGGCGGGTCCGGCGTGGGAAGCGACCGTGACTGGGCCTGACGGGTCGATGGGGCGTAGCGTCGAACCCATGGACGGTTCGCGCAACTTCGTCGGCTGGCTGCTGCTGGGGCTCGTCGTCGTCGTGGCGGTGGCCGCCGCCGTGCTCGGCGTCTCGGAGGCACCCCGACAGGCCTCGCTCCGCCAGGCGGTCGACAACACCCTCGGGGCGTCGAGCTACACCGAGGACATCTCCCACGTGACGGCTCAGGGGACCGAGACGCTCCACCTCGTCTTCGAGGCACCCGACCGCCTCGGCGGCTACGTGCAGCTGGGCAACGCCCGGAGCTACGTCTTCGTCCTGGGCTCGACCGAGTACCAGAGCGCCACCGTGCCCCCCGGGACGCCGACGAGGAAGCTCACCCTCTATGCGCAGGCCGGCGCGACCGCCCGCAGCAACGATCCCCTTGCTGCCTACCTCACCGACTACGTGCGGCCGGCCACGGTCGTGCACCGCGACGGGACCCGCTACCGGGTCACCGTGCTCAGGAGCGGCCAGAAGGGCGTCTTCGTCACCACCGTCTCGGGTGCTTATGTGGCCGAGCTGTCGGTGCGCGCTCCGGGTCTCTCCGACCGCATCGCCGTGTCAGCAGTGGGTTCGTCACCGCCGGTCCGCCTGCCCGCCGGTGCTCGGGTGCTCTCCCTCCCGGGCTAGTCCCCGTCGTCGGCGGACCAAGGACGGCCTACAGCGCGCGCTAGCCTCCTCGCCGGAGCTGACCGCAACGGACGATCGGAGGTCTCAGACGTGGGCAACGAGCGAAGGGTGATCGGCATCCTGCTGGTGGGCCTCGTGGTGGTGGTCGCAGGCGCTGCCGCTGCCGTCGGCGTCTCGATGTCGCACCCTGGTCCTCCTGCCGCCTTCCTGTCGGCGGCGCGCGCCACCGAGGACGCCTCGAGCTTTTCGGGGACGTTGCGGGTGACGACCGAACGCACCTCGTCGCCGGCGGCGAACCGGTCCGAGGTCACCGTCGTCTCGCAGGCGCCCGGATCACCAGCTCCGCGGTCGGTGACCCAGTACTTCGAGGCCATGCTCCACGCCAGTGGCGTGCAGGAAACGGGTCACAGCGGTACGTACCACTTCACGGCACCGGCCTCCGACTTCGTCCAGCCGGGGCTGCCTGCCTACACCTTCCAGCAGTTCGACGCCCACGTCTCGGTGACCGTGCGGGGTGGCGTCGTGCGGTCGATGACCGTGGTGGTGGCGGCCAACCCGTCGGTGCAGATCCAGTACCTCGTCCTCGACCAGGTCAGCGCCTGAGCGCCGACAGCCCGGCGTCGGCAGCCCGGCGTTGGCAGCCCGGAGCCGACAGCCCGGCGCTGTCAGCTCGCGTCGCAGGCGTGGGCGATGGCATCGTCGATGGCTCTCCGGAGCGCCCGTGCGGCACGTTCCGGATCGTCAGCGCCGGTCAGCCAGCGCACCACCACGAAGTGGCGGGCGCCCGCCGCCACGAGGTCGGGCACGGTCGTCGGGGTCACGCCGCCGGTGATCCACACCGGTACGGGCGACCGTCGCGTGGCCAGGCGCACGTAGTCGAGACCGGTGCCGGGTCGCCCGGGCTTGGTGGGCGTGGGCACGACCGGCCCGGCAGAGATGTAGTCGACGGGCTCGCCAGTTGCGGCCTCGAGCTCGTCGGGGTGGTGCGTCGACAGACCGACGAGGCGGTCGGACCCGACGACGGCCCGGGCCGCCTGCGCCGGGATGTCGTCCTGCCCGACGTGGACCCCCGTGGCGTCGGCTTCGACGGCGAGGTCGGGACGGTCGTTGACGACGAAGGGCACGCCGTGGGCGGCGCACACGACACCGAGGGCCCGGGCGCGGTCGACGAGCCGGCCCCCGTCGAGCTCCTTGTCACGCAGCTGGACGACATCGACACCGCCCTGGAGGCAGGCCTCGACGAACCGTTCCAGATCGGGACGGTCCGGCGTGCACAGGTACAGCCGGCGCCGGGCCAGGTCGGCGCCGGCTCCAGTCGGGATCCTGCCGGTCGGGTTCTCAGTGCCACCGCCGGCGGTCGTCACCCCTTTGGAGCCCCGGCGCGGGTCGCTGCCTTCATGCGCTGCTTGGTCTGACGCACCCGGGCGAGCGCCTCGGGTGAGTCGATGTCGGCCACCGACTGGGTGGCGCCAGGTTCGCCGAAGGGGGCGCACGCCTCCTGCCAGCCCGGTGGGCGCACCCCGAGCTGCTTGCCGAGCAAGGCGACGAAGATACGGGCCTTCTGGGAGCCGAAACCAGGCAGGTCGCTGACGGCGGCCACCAGCGCCGGACCATCGGGGGCAGTGGTCCACACGGTCGAGACGTCCCCGGCGTAGCGATCGACCACGACGGTGCAGAGGGCCTGTACTCGCTGGGCCATCGACGCCGGGAACCGGTGCAACGCCGGCTTGGCGGCGAAGCGGGCCGCCAGCTCGTCGGGGTCCATGGCGGCGATCTCGCCGGCGTCGAGGCGTCCCCCCAGCCGCTGGCGGAGCTCGAGCGGTGCGCGGAACGCTCGCTCGAGGGGGATCTGCTGGTCGAGCACCATGCCGATGACCAGGGCCAAGGGGTCCGACGTGAGCAGGTCGTCGGCGTCGGCGTCCTGGGTGATGTGGAGTGCCATGGCGACAGCCTCCGCTGCTGGCGACGCGCTGGGTGGGGCGAGCCCGACCACTGCGGGACGCTCCTCGTGGTGGTCCAACCAAGGCTAGTCGGGGGGCTCCATCGTTCCCGCAGCCCGCAGGCGGGCGCTGCTTCTGGAGGGGACCGGTGGGGACTCCGGCCCGCTGCCAGGGAGAGGACTCGGTGGGACTGGCCGGGCTGTCGGAGGGTCAGGCCGTCCAGGGGTCAGGGGTCCCGGTGGGGACCCCGAGGCGCTCGATGGCCTCGGAGACGACCTTGGGCTCGATTCGCCCGTTGTCGGCGAGTGCGGCAAGGACGGCGACGACGACCGAGCGGTCGTCGACCTCGAAGAAGGCGCGGAGCCGCTCTCGGGTGTCCGACCGACCGAAGCCGTCGGTGCCGAGCGACACGTAGGGCCGGCCGACCCATCGGGCCACCTGGTCGGGAACGGCGCGCACGAAGTCGCTGACGGCGACGACAGGTGCGTCGCCGCCGTCGGCGAGGAGCCGGGTGACGAGCGGTGTGCGGCGGGGCTCGCTCGGATGGAGCCGGTTCCATCGCTCGGCGGCGAGGGCCTCTTCGCGGAGGGCCTTGTAGGACGTGGCGGACCACACGTCGACGGCCACGTTCCACTCGTCGGCCAGCCGGTCCTGGGCGGCCAGCGCGGCACGCCACGCCGTCCCCGAGAAGAGCACGGTGGCCCGCAGCCCGTCTGTCGGGGCCCGCTCGGGCGGTGGGGCGAAGCGGTAGAGGCCGTCGACCACCCCGGCGACGACTTGATCGACCTCGGGGTGGCCTGCGGGGAGCGCGGGCATCGGGTAGGTCTCGTTGTAGAGGGTGAGGTACCACACTCGGTCCTCGGGCTCCGGCCCGGTCATCGCCTGGATGCCGGCCTCGACGAGGATGGCGACCTCGTAGGCGAAGGCCGGGTCGTAGGCGGCGACGTGGGGGAGCGCGGAGGCAAGGAGGAGCGAGTGGCCATCCTGGTGCTGGAGCCCTTCGCCGTTCAGCGTCGTCCTGCCGGCGGTGCAGCCGAGCAGGAAGCCCCGGGCCCGCAGGTCGCCGAGCGCCCATGCCAGGTCGCCGACCCGCTGGAAGCCGAACATCGAGTAGAAGAGGTAGAAGGGCACGAGGGGGGTCGACCAGTTGGCATAGGCCGAGGCTGCGGCGGCGAAGGTGGCCATCGCCCCCGCCTCGGTGATCCCCTCCTCGAGCACCTGGCCGTGCTCGCTCTCCGCGTAGTGGAGGGCGAGACCGGCGTCGACAGGGGTGTACCGCTGGCCTTCGGGCGCGTAGATCTGGGTCTCGGAGATGATCGACTCGAGCCCGAAGGTGCGGGCCTCGTCGGGCACGATGGGGACCACGCGAGTGCCGATGGCCGGGTCGCGCACGAGGGAGCGGAGCAGGCGGGCGAAGGCCATGGTGGTCGAAGCGCTCTGGGTCCCCGATCCGGCCCGCAGGTCGGCAAAGGTCGCCGCCGCGGGCGGGTCGAGCGGGAGCGACCGGGATCGGCGCCGGGGGAGCGGTCCGCCGAGGGCGCGGCGGCGCTCGGCCAGGTACCTGGCTTCAGGTGAAGCCGCGTCGGGCCGGAAGTACGGCGGCAACGGCTGGTCCAGCGCGGCGTCGGGGAGCTCGTCGCCGAGGTAGAGCCGGTCGCGCAGGGCGCGCAGCTGGTCCGGGGTCATCTTCTTGATCTGGTGGGTGGCGTTGCGGGCTTCGATCTGGGGGCCGAGCGTCCATCCCTTGATGGTCTTGGCGAGGACGACCGTCGGGGCGCCCTCGTGCTCGACGGCGGCGCGGTAGGCGGCGTAGAGCTTTCGGTAGTCGTGACCGCCCCGAGGCAGGCTCTGGAGCTCCTCGTCGCTCAGGTGCGCCACCAGGGCGCCGAGGCGCGGGTCGGGACCGAAGAAGTGCTCGCGGATGTACGCCCCCGACTCGGTGGCGTACTTCTGGAACTCGCCGTCGACCGTCGTGTTCATCTTGTTGAGGAGCAGGCCGTCCACGTCGTTCGCCAACAGCTGGTCCCATGCCCGGCCCCAGATGACCTTGATGACGTTCCAGCCCGCGCCGCGGAACACGGCCTCGAGCTCCTGGATGATCTTGCCGTTGCCTCGGACGGGGCCGTCGAGACGTTGGAGGTTGCAGTTGACCACGAAGGTGAGGTTGTCGAGGTGCTCACGGCCGGCGAGGCCGAGGGCCCCGGTGGTCTCGGGCTCGTCGAACTCGCCGTCGCCGACGAAGCACCACACGCGACTGTGGGCGGTGTCGGCCAGGCCGCGGGCGGCCAGGTACCGGGCGAGGTGGGCCTGTTGGATGGCCTGGAGCGGCCCGAGCCCCATCGACACGGTGGGGAACTCCCAGAAGTCGGGCATGAGGCGAGGGTGCGGGTACGAGGAGAGCCCGTCTCCGTCGGCCTCGAACCGGAAGCGGTCGAGCTGGGCCTCGTCGAGCCGTCCCTCGACGAAGGCCCGGGCGTAGATGCCCGGGGAGGCGTGCCCCTGGACGTAGACGAGGTCACCGGGACCACCGCCGTCTTTGCCTCGGAAGAAGTGGTTGAAGCCGACTTCGTAGAGGGCGGCCGACGACGCGTAGGTCGAGAGGTGGCCCCCGATGGCCTCCGAGCGGATGTTGGCCCGGGTCACCATCACCGCCGCGTTCCAGCGGATGTAGGCGCGGATGCGGCGCTCGAGGTACTCGTCGCCGGGGAACTCGGGCTCGAGCGCGGTGGGGATGGTGTTGACGTAGGGGGTCGAGACGGTGGCGGGGAACCCGACGTTGCGCTCGCGCGCCCGTTCGAGGAGCCGCAGGAGCAGGAGCCTGGCCCGGGTCCTCCCATGGGCCGACACCACGTCGTCGAAGGCGTCGAGCCACTCGGCCGTCTCTTCCGGGTCTGCGTCGGGAAGCTGGTGGGAGACGCCGTCGAAGAGCATGGCTCCATCGTTGCACCGCGCCGGGCGGCGACGTCGCCACCCCGCCGTACCGGAAGCGCCAGCCGAGCAGGCATGCTGTCTCGATGGCCAACGGCGACGACCCGAGCACCCCGACCCTCTTCGAGCCCGGCGCCGGCTCCGAAGCGGCACCGGAGCCGAGCAGCGTGGTTAAGCAGGGGCTGACTGTCGTCTATACCGACGGAGCTTGTCGCGGCAACCCCGGACCGGGCGGGTGGGCGTGGGCGGTCGCTGGGGGCTCGCCGTGGGCGTCGGGTGGCGAGCCGCACACCACCAACCAACGGATGGAGGTCACAGCCGTCCTGAAGGCCCTCGGGACGCTCCCCGGTGATCTTCGAGTGGTGAGCGACTCGACCTACGTGGTCAATTGCTTCCGGCAGCGGTGGTGGCAGGGATGGCGTCGCAAGGGATGGAAGAACGCCCAGGGCAAGCCGGTGGCCAACCGCGACCTGTGGGAGCCACTGGTGGCCACAGTCGTCGACAGCGGACGGACGGTGGAGTTCACCTGGGTGAAGGGCCACTCGGGTGACCCGATGAACGACCTCGTCGACAAACTGGCTACCGAGGCCGCCGACCGACAGTAGGCCCGCCATCGGCTGTGCCCGGCGCGGCTGCCGTGCTCGCTCGGGCCTCCACGGTCCTCGAGGTCCTACGCTGCTGCCGTGCGGCACTGGACCGAGGACGAGGTGCGGGCCGAGCTTCCCCGGTTGCGGGCGGTCCTGGACGTGATCGCCCGCTCGGCACGCCAAGCGACCGCGGCTCGCTCGAACGGGCACCGGGTCGGCCCATCCTCCGCTGCGCGCCCCGTCGGCGAGCCACCGTTGCCGGCGACCGTCGAAGAGGCGCTGGAGGAGCTCCGGCGCAAAGAGGTCCTTCTGCGCGATCCCGACACCGGGCTCGTCGACTTTCCCGCCATCACGGGCTCCGGCGTCGTCTACCTCCTCTGCTGGCGGCGGGACGAGGAAGACCTGGGTTGGTGGCACTTCGCAGAGGAGGGCTACGCGGAGCGCAAGCCACTACCCGTCCCGCCGGACCTCTGAACCCAGGGGGCTGTGCTGTCGGGCCGCCGTGCCCGGACGCCGGCTGTGCTGTCGGGCCGCCGTGCCTTTGTCAGTACGGGGGCCAGTGTGCCGTGAGCGGCCGTGCCCGTTAGGCTGAGGCTCGTTGGCCGCGGTGTGTCCGCGGGATGAGGCCGCGCCGCGCGCAGGCCGGCGACACGATGATGGAGGTGGTTCGAACGGCACCCGACCCGGCATCGGAGCAGGTGGCAGGCGGGGGGAGCGGAGGAGTACCACGAGGCGATGAGCCCGGGGGGGGCGGGTCGAGCTTCGACGTCGTCGTCGTTGGCGGAGGTCCTGGCGGGTATGCCACTGCCCTCTACGGTGCCTCCGCCGGA
>JBMFXC010000078.1:0-11791 GCA_049964655.1 Acidimicrobiales bacterium | reverse complement strand
TTCACCATCAGCGCCACGGGCGGTCGAGCTCCGCCTGGGCGAAATACGCCGACGCGCGACGCAAGATCTCGTTCGCGCGCTTCAACTCGCGGTTCTCCTGCTCGAGGCGCTTGATCCGCTCAGCGTCCTCCGTGGAGGTGCCGGGCTTGCCCCCGTCGTCGATGTCAGCCTGACGCACCCAGGCCCGCACCGACTCCACCCCGAACCCCAACTGACGCGCGACGCGCTGCACCGTGCCGTGCTCGGTCCCCAACTCGGCCCGCAACTGGCGCACCAGCCGAACCGCCTGCTGCTTCTCCGACGGGCTGTACCGCCGCGTCGCCGGATGCCCCGAAGGCTTCTGTGTAGGCATAGCTCCAGCCTCGCTTCCAAACGATCGAGCCTCCAAGGAACCCAGGGGGGTTCGGAGATCGAGGTGGCAGCACCCTTCGTGCTCGGGTGCGACGGCGTGAACAGCACCGTGCGGGCTGCCATCGGGGCCGACCGTGTGCTGTCGGGGTTCGAGGAGGACTGGTTCATCTTCGACCTCGTCCTCGACGAGGGGGTCGCAACCGACGACATCGCCGTGCAGGTGTGCGACCGGCGGCGGCCGATGACGCTCCTGCCCATGCCCGGTCGGCGGTACCGGCTCGAGTGCCAGGCCATGCCGGGTGAGACGGCCGAGGCGCTGCTGGGCGATGTGGCGTGGCGGGACGACCTCATCGAGCACGCCCTGCCCGGCGTGCGCTACGAGCGGGTGGAGCGGACCGCGTCGTACACGTTCCAGGGGGGCGTGGCGTCGCGGTGGCGCGATGGTGGGGTCTTCGTCCTCGGGGACGCCGCCCACGTCATGCCACCGTTCCTCGGCCAGGGGATGTGCTCTGGTATCCGCGACGCTGCCAACCTCGCGTGGAAGCTCGACCTCGTCTGGCGCGGCGCTGCCGCCGACGGTGTCCTCGACACCTACGAGGCCGAGCGGCGGCCCCACGTCACCGCGATCGTTGACGCTGCCGTGCAGCTGGGCCGGTTCATCTGCGCCTCGACGGACGAGGAGGTCGAGGACCGTCGGAGGCTCGTGGCCGGCGGCGAGGAAGCGCTGGGGGAGCGGCTGGCGTTCCGGCTACCGGCGCTCGAGCCGGGTGCCCTGGTGTCGGAGGGGGGCGGGAAGCTCCTTCCCCAGGACGTCCCTGCCGGCGGGGTGCCCTCCGACGAGTGGCTCGGCTCGGGGTTTGTCGCCTTCCTGTGTGACGAGGGGTCGGCCAGTGGTGCCGAGGCGTGGTGGTTGGAGACCGGCGTCGGCCGGCTCGTGCGAGCTTCGGAGGTTCCCGTGGAGTACCCGAAGGTGCGGGCATGGCTCGACGCCCTCCCGGCACCCGTCGCCGTCGTGCGCCCGGACCGCTACGTGTTCGGCGTCGGCGAGGACCTCGACGTCCTCACGGACTGCCTGGTCGCGGGGCTGGGGGCGGGGTAGGGCGTCGGTCGCCCCGACGAAGGGGGCCTCGAGGACAGAAGGGACCCGGCTCTGCCCTCGTCAGACGGGTGGGCGTTGGTCTGGCGTCGTCCCGGTTTCGGCCTTCGTGTGGGAATGAGGAGGCGCGGGCGCCGTCGCACGTCCCCACCAGGACGTCTGGGACGTGCGTCGACTACGGGCACCACCTCAGCGGGCGCGACCTCTCCGGCGGGGTGGCGAGCGGTCTAGGCGTCCGCCTCGAACCGGCGCCGCAGCTCGGCCTTGGCCACCTTGCCGGCCGGGGTGAGCGGCACCTCTGGCGCCACGGTGACGTAGCGGGGAACCTTGTAGTCGGCGAGCCGCGCCGCGCACCAAGAGCGCAGTTCGTCGGGGTCCACTTCGGCACCCGGACGCGGCACCACGACGTAGGCGCCGACTTCGCCGTAGACCGGGTCGGGAACCCCGAAGCCGGCGGCCAGTGCCACCGCCGGATGGGTGCCGAGCACCGCCTCTACCTCGGCCGGGTACACGTTGAAGCCACCCTGGATGTAGAGCTCCTTCTTCCGGCCCCGCACGATGAGGTGGCCGTCGGCCTCGGCCTCGACCATGTCCCCGGTTGCCAGCCACCCACCAGGGAGGAACGTCTCGGCCGTCTCCTCGGGCATCTCCCAGTAGCCGGCGGCGACGCACCCTCCGCTCAGCTGCAGCTCCCCGACGGTCCCAGGCGCTACCGGGATGCCCGAGTCGTCGACGACGCGTCCCTCGAAGTCGCCGATGACGACCCCGATGCTGCGGGTGACCGTGTCGAGGTCGTCGCCCGGGGCTGACAGCACCGAGGCCCCCGAGCTTTCGGAGAGCCCGTACAGGTTGACCAGCTGGGCATCGGGCCACGCCGCGGCGACCTGCCGGGCGAGCGACGGGTCGAGGATCGAGCCGCCCACGATGACCTGGCGCAGCGAGCCGACGTCAACCGGGTTGGCGGCAAGGGCCTGCAGCAGCAGGACGAACATCGTCGGCACTCCCGAGAGCACCGTCGTGCGGTGCTCGGCGGTGGCGGCCAGCACTGCGCCGGGAGAGAACGCGGGCAGCAGTACGACGGTGCCGCCGGCCACCAGCAGCGACAGGATGCCGCAGGTCAGGCCGCCGACGTGGTTGAGGGGCAGGGAGCCGACGGTCGAGGTGTGCTCGTCCCAGCCGAGGTGGGCGACTTGCGCCCGGGCGGAGGCGAGCAGGCTGGCGTGGGTGAGGACCGCCCCCCGGGGCTTTCCGGTAGTGCCGGAGGTGTAGAGGATGACGGCGGGGTCGTCGGGTGCCGGCCCGCCCGCGGTGTTCGTCGTCCGGGCCCAGGTGGGCTCCGGCGCCCCGGCCAGGCCCTGGGCCCCGGCTGGTTCCGGTGCCTCGGCTTGGGGCGCGGCCTCGGCTGGCTCCGGTGCCTCGGCTTGGGGCGTGGCCCCGGCTGTGAGCAGCTCGTCGAAGGTGGCCGCCCCCTCAAAACGGCCTTCCCCGGTGGGCGGTTCGAGGAAGACATACCGTTCGACGGTTGGAACCTCGCTGCGGAAGCCAGCGAAGAAGGCGGCGAAGTCGAGCTCGGGGGTCGACGCCGGGCACAGCAGCAGCCGAGCGCCCGACTGGTTGAGCATGTAGCGGAGCTCCTGCTCGCGATAGCGGGGATTGAGGGTGACGAGCGCCGCCCCCAGCCTGGTCGCGCCGAAGAACAGCCCCAGCCACGGCAGGCCGTTGGGCGCGGCGACGGCCACTCGGTCCCCGGGGCGGATCCCCCACGATCTGAGGCCCTCGGCCACCTGGGTGGCCAGGCGGTCGAGCTCGCCGAAGGTGATCGACTGTTCGTCGACGACGAGGAAGACCCTTCCGGCATCGTGGGCGGCCCGCCAGGCGAGCAGCTCGGTGATGGTGGCGGGTGGCGCCACGGCCGAGCCATGGGGGCTTGCTGGGTCGTCTCGTTCCGGCATGGTCCGATGCTGCTCGTGGAGCGTGCACGGCGCAAGAGCGGCGTCCGTGGTCGTCCCGCTTGGAGCGCCACCCTCCGACGGCCCGAGCTGGCCCGACCAGCGGTGTCTCGACAGGGTGGCAAGCTGTAGCGCCGGCAACGCCGGTGTCGGGCTGACCGAGCCGACAAGACGAACGGGGGGACCCATGGTCGAGCAGCGTCTGGAACGGGCACTCGAGCTGCGGTCGTTGGTGACCGGTGAGGCGACGGTGGAGCTGTCACTGGTCGAGGTCGACGTGCCCGAGCTGTCGCCAGACCAGGTGCTGGTACGCGTGGAGGCCGCTCCGATCAACCCCTCGGACCTCGGCTTACTACTCGCCGGCGCCGACGTGAGCAGGGCTCGGGTAGCTGGAACAGCAGAGCGCCCCGTCCTCACCCTCCCGCTCGACACCTCGGCAGCCCGCGCCGCCGCGTCCCGCGTCGGCGAGTCGATGCCGGTGGGCAACGAAGGAGCGGGACGGGTGGTCGACGCCGGCTCCAGCCCGGCGGCCCAAGCCCTGCTGGGCAAGCTGGTGGCGGTGGCCGGCGGCGCCATGTACGCGCAGGTCCGCCGTGTCGACGCCGCCGCCTGCCTGGTGCTGCCGGACGGGACCACCGCAGCCGAGGGGGCGGCCGCCTTCGTCAACCCGATGACGGCGCTCGCGATGGTCGAGACGATGCGTGACGAGGGTCACACTGCCCTCGTGCACACGGCGGCGGCATCCAACCTTGGCCAGATGCTCAACCGGGTCTGCCTCGAGGACGGCGTGCCGCTCGTCAACATCGTACGGTCCCCGGCCCAGGTCGAACTGTTGTCGAACGCCGGCGCCACCTACGTGTGCGACTCGAGCAGCCAGCACTTCATGGACGACCTCATCGGAGCGCTTCGGGCGACTTCCGCCACGCTGGCCTTCGACGCCGTTGGCGGGGGGACGCTGGCCAGCCGCATCCTCACTGCTATGGAAGCAGCAGTGACCGCCGATGCCGGGTTCAGCCGGTACGGGTCGACCGTGCACAAGCAGGTCTATCTCTACGGCTCGCTCGACCGCGGCCCCACAGAGCTCCGACGTAGCTACGGCATGGCCTGGGGCGTGGGGGGGTGGCTCCTCACCCCGTTCCTCGTCCGGGCCGGGCACGAGCGAGTCGAGGCGATGCGCCAGCGGGTCGCCACCGGCCTGACGACGACCTTCGCCAGCCACTTCTCCGATGCCGTCACGCTCGCCGGCGCCCTGAGCCCTGACGCCGTGTCTGCCTACAGCCGCATGGGGACCGGTCGGAAGTACCTAGTCACTCCCAACGGGTGAACGCCGCCGGCACCGACTGCACCTATGGGCATGCGACGAGCACCGACTGTCGCGGCCCCTCCGAGCTCGGACTGCCGGGGCTAGCGCGCACCCCTCCGCCTCGGACGCGGTGCCACCGCTGGGGTCCGGTGCCACCGGAGAAAGGGAGTGAGCGAGTAGCCTCTCTATCCTGTGTCGGGTCCTGCGTCGGTGTCGGCGAGTGCAGGGTGTGTCGAGCGTCCGGGGCGCGCGCTGGCCGGACGTCGTCGAGGGGTGGGCGACCGAGGGGTCGTCTGGCGGCGAGGGCGTCGTGGCGGGCACAGCTGGTGTCCGACCCGTCGGATGGCCATGCTCGGCGTCATCCTCGCTGTCGTGGTCGCCGTCGTCTCTCCGGCATCGGCGGAGGCGGCACCGATCGGTGCGGAGAAGGCGCAGGTCGGTGCCGACCAGGCTCAGGCAAACCAGCTCCAGCAGCAGATCGTCCACGACGGTGCTGCCCTTCAGGGGTTGGTCGAGCGCTACGACCAGGCAGTGGCCAGCGCTGCCGCCATCCAGGCTCGAATCGTTGCCTCGCAGGGCCGAGTGGCTGCCGATCGTCAGGCCAGTGTGACCGCAGACGCTCACCTCCGGGTGCTCGCCCTCGCCTCCTACATGGGCGGTACGGCCGGCGGAACGCTGCCGGCCTGGTTCGCCACTACCAACCTGACGTCGTTGGCGGTCGACCACGAGTACACGGACCTTGCTGCCAGCAGTCTCACCGCCGCCGTCGCAGTGGTCGAGGCGGACCAGCAGCGGACTCAGGCCGCCGAGGCCGGGCTTCGCACCGAAGAGACAGCAGCCCGTGCGGCTGCCCAGTTGCTCGTCACCCAACGTCAGGCGGCCCAGTCCGCCCTCAACCAAGACAACGCCCGCCTGGCCCAGCTCCACGGCAACGTCCAGGCGTTGTTGGCGTCCATCGCCACGCAGCAACAGGCCCAGGAGGCCGCCGCCGAGCAGGCGCTGGCGGCCAAGCAGGCCGCTGCCCAAGCTGCCCAAGCCGCGGCCGCCCAGGCGTCCGCCGCCCAAGCGGCCGCCGCCCAAGCGGCCCAGGCTGCCGCCCAGGCCGGGCAGAGCACGTCGGGCGCAGGATCGTCGACAGGTCCCGGGCCGACGCCGGTGACCGTCGTCCATCCGGCGCCGGGCAGCTACACGAACCCGTTGGCGTCGGTGCGGGCTCTCAACCCTGAGCGGATCGACCAGGGCGTCGACTACAGCGGTTACGGCCCGGTGGTGGCCCTGGGCGACGGCACGGTGCTCAGCACGACCAACAGCGGGTGGCCGGGCGGGACCTTCATCGCCTATCGCCTGTCGGACGGGCCCGCAGCCGGGCTCGTCGTCTACGTCGCCGAGGACATCCTTCCCGAAGTGTCGGTGGGCGAGCACGTGACCGCAGGCATGCCGCTCGGCACGTTGTACGAAGGCCCCGACGGCATGGAGACCGGGTGGGCTGATCCCTCGGGGGACGGGGTGACGATGGCCCGCGACGCGGGGCAGTTCTCGGGTGCCAACTCGACCGCCTACGGTGCCAGCTTCTCCCAGCTGCTTGCCTCGCTGGGCGCGCCGCCGGGGATCCTGCAGAACAACCCGCCCACCGGGCAGTTGGCACCCGGCTGGCCGAACTTCTGAGCGCCGCAGGGGACCGGGCGAGCGTGTCGCGCTCGTCGGGTCCCCTACCCTCTCGTCGTCCTCTTGGCCGTGTCGGACGTCGGACGTCGGGATCGTGGTGAGGAGCCGCTGTGCCGAGGGACCCGTTCCTCTGCCGGGCCCGCAGGTCGCGACCGGGCCGGACGGACACGGGACCGGCTGCTGGCGCCGAGCTACTGCCGCCCGGCTCGTACCCCGGTGTCGGCGGCACGAGGACCGAGACCAGGACGACGTCGACCGTGCCCCACCGGGTCGGTCGGTTCGCGCCCGGTGTCGACCGGACCTCGTCGGCTACGTTCGCGACTGGCGTCGGGGGAGCCACGCCCCCGTCGACGATCATCGGAGGCCGGCTATGACCACGACGACCCGCACCGTCTCAGACCCGAGGGGCATGATCTTCATCGACCCGGTCGCCTACAGCGACCAAGAGGCGTGGCACACCGTGGCGGCGGACCTCCGCGACAACGCCCCGGTGCTCCGGGTGGAGGCCGAAGGGTACACCCCGTTCTGGGCGGTCACCCGCTATCAGGACGTCTTCGACGTGTCGCGCCACAACGAGCAGTTCCTCAACACGCGCAACTCCGTGCTGGGGCCGGACATCCAGCTCGAGATGTTGAACAGCATGGGGATCGAGCCGAAGACCCTGATCCACATGGACGGGGAGGAGCACCGCCAGCACCGGGGACTGGCCAACGCCTGGTTCCGCCCCCGGGCCGTCTCGCAGCGTCAGGCCGCCATCGACGCCATCGCCGATCAGTTCGTGGCCAAGTTCCGCGACCTGGACGGGCGCTGTGACTTCGCCCAGGACATCGCCGTTCCCTACACCCTGCGGGTCATCATGAGCATCTTCGGGGTGCCCGAGGAGGACGAGGCCACCATGCTCCGCCTCACCCAGGGCATCTTCGGGGCGGCAGACCCCGAGTACCTGGGCGACCTGAGCGACCCCTTTGCCCTGCTGACCGGCACCATCGCCGAGTTCGAGGAGTACTTCAACGAGCTCGCCGCCGACCGCCGTGCCCACCCCGCCGACGACTTGGCCACGGTCATCGCCAACGGCACCGTGGGCGGGTGTCCCATGGACCGCGACGCCACCCTGTGGTACTTCACCATCGTGGCGACCGCCGGCCACGACACTACGTCGTTCGCCCTCTCGGGCGGGCTCGAGGCGCTGGTGCGGCGTCCCGAGCAGGTTCGGCTCCTCCAGCAGGACCCGTCGCTGGTCACCAACGCCACCGAGGAGATGATCCGCTGGACGTCGCCGGTGCGCCACTTCCTACGGTACCTGACCGAGCCCGCCGTCCTCTCTGGGGTGGAGGTGCCCGCCGGCGACCGCCTGCTGCTGTCGTACCCGTCGGCGAACCGCGACCACCGGATGTTCGACGACCCCATGACCTTCGACGTGACGAGGGCCAACGCCAATCGAACTGTGGCCTTCGGCGGAGGCGAGCACTTCTGCCTCGGCTCCACGTTCGCCCGACGCGAGATCCGGACCATCGTCCCCAAGCTGTTGGCCGCCGTCGACGAGATCGCCCTCGACGGGGAGCCCGAGTACGCCCAGGCCAACTTCGTCGGCGGTGTCAAGCACCTTCCGGTGACGGCGACGTTCCGATAAGCCCGGGGTGGCCGGATGCCGGAGCCTGGCACAGCCGGACCGTATGCTCACGGAGTGCCCGTGTGGAGCCCTGACGGCGGGAGGACTGGGAGGACGTGGTGACGGTACCGGGTTCGACTGCGGCGGCACCGTCGTGGGTCCTCGCCCTGAGCGACGACGTGCTGCGCAGCGCGTTCGGACGGCCAACCTATGAACGCGGTGCTGACTACGCCCGCCGCGGCCTGGCGTACCAGGTCGACGTCGCCGAAGACGGCAGCGAGCTGACCGGGCTTGTCGACGGTACGGCCCGCACGCCCTACTTCACCGTCGTCGGGCGCCCGAGCCCGTCCCGCCGCGTGCCGGTCGGCAGCTCCGAGTGCTCGTGCCCGATCGGCGGCTCTTGCAAGCACGTGGTAGCGCTGCTCCTCACCGCCCGAGACACGGCACGGCGGTCGGCTGGGAGTGCGGTCCCAGGCGGGCCTCTCACCGTGCTGCCCCGTCGGTCGTGGGAGGACGTCCTGTCCCCCCTCGTCGCCGACCCGGTCGTCGCAGACCATGG
Source organism: Acidimicrobiales bacterium (assembly GCA_049964655.1). GTDB lineage: Bacteria > Actinomycetota > Acidimicrobiia > Acidimicrobiales > RAAP-2 > JAJZJT01. The sequence continues at coordinate 3,259 of JBMFXC010000078.1, read as the reverse complement.
GCACACGCCGCTGGGGCTCCTGCTCGAGCCGGTCGTCACGTCGACGTCGTCGGCGCCGCGCGTCCGGATCAGCCCGGTCGTCCCCGGGCGCGACGCCTGGGTGAAGACCGGCGTGTCGTGGCGGTCCATCGAGACGCCGACGTGGCGGACGAAGCACGACGACGACCAGCGGTTAGCGGTGCTCGAGCTGCTCGCCGCCTACCGCGCTCGTAGCGGAACGGGTCGCTACGCGTACTCGTCCTACTCGGTGACCACTGTCCATCTGGACGAGCTCGGGCCCACCGTCTGGCACCTGTTGGCCTCGGCCGAGGACTGCGGTGTCGAGCTGACCGGGCCTCGGAACGGGCCGGTCGTCGAGCTCGAACGGACCCCGTGGCGGGTGCAGGTAGACGTGCGCCGAAGTGCCGTCGGCGACCTCGAGCTGTCCGGCGACGTCCGTACCGCCGAGGGGGGCGCGCTCCCCGAAGGCGTCGGCTACCTGGTGGGCAAGCCGGCGCACGGGGTCGTCGTCGTCTCGCCCGGGCGTCTCTCGCTCGCTCCGCTGGCCGGCGTGCTCGACGGTACCGTGCAGCAGCTGGTGGAACGTGGTCCCGTCACCGTCCCGACGACGGACACCACGCGCTTCTTCATGTCGTACTACCCGGCCGTCCGCCGCAGGGTGGACCTGGTCTCGTCCGACGGGAGCGTCGTGCTCCCCCGGATCTCGCCGCCGCGAGTGGTCGTCGAGGTGGTCTTCGGCCCGGGTCATCGGGCCCGGGTGACGTCTTCGATCCGCTACGACGTCGGCGGTGACGACGTTTCCTTCGACCCCGGCGACCCGGCGCCGGCGCCGGTGCGGGACCGTGACGCCGAAGCGCGTCTGTTCGCACCGCTCCTCGACCTGTTCCGTCGGGTCGACCACACCGTCCACACAGGAGGAGCGTTCGACCTGTCGGGGATGGCCACTGCCCGCTTCGTGCGCGACGCCCTGCCGGTGTTGGCGGCGAGCGACGTAGTCGAGCTGCACGTCGTGGGCGAGCCGGCAAAGTACCAGGAGTCCGCCGAGGCACCCCTCGTCACCGCGACTGCGTCGGACAGCGCCGACCCGGACTGGTTCGACCTGCGAGTCACGGTGTCGGTCGACGGCCAGGACGTGCCGTTCGTCCCGCTGTTCACCGCGCTCGCCCGGGGCGACGACGCCATGCTCCTCGAGTCCGGCACCTGGTTCCGTCTTGACCGGCCCGAGCTCGAGCGCCTGCGAGCGCTTATCGACGAGGCCCGGCTGCTCGAGGACCGGCCGGTCGACCGCCTGCGGCTCACTCCCGTGCAGGCGGGCTGGTGGGACGAACTGGTCTCGCTCGGTGTCGTCGCCTCCCAGAGCGAGCGGTGGCAGCGTAGTGCCGGTGCCCTGCGCTCGTTCACCGAACTGCCCCGGCCGGAGGCTCCCGCCGGGTTCCGGGGCACGCTGCGTCCCTACCAGCTCGAGGGGTACCACTGGTTGAGCCTGTTGTGGGACCTGCGCCTCGGTGGCATCCTCGCCGACGACATGGGGCTCGGGAAGACCGTGCAGACCCTTGCCATGGTCGCTCGTGCCCGCGAGCAGGGGGAGCTGGGTGGCGAGGCGGGCCCCCTCCTCATCGTGGCACCTGCCAGCGTGGTGACGACGTGGACCTCCCAGGCGGAGACGTTCTGTCCCGAGCTGACCGTCGTCGCCGTGCGCGAGACCGAGGGGAGGAGCGGGGTCCCCGTTGCCCTCGCTGCCCAGGGAGCGGACGTGGTCGTCACCTCCTACGCGCTGCTCCGTCTGGACGCCGAAGCCTACGCATCGGTGCCGTGGGCGGGCATGGTGGTCGACGAGGCCCAGTTCGTGAAGAACTACCAGGCGAAGACCTACCAGGCCGCTCGGACGGTTCCCGCCCCGTTCAAGCTGGCCATCACCGGCACACCGCTCGAGAACTCCCTGATGGACCTGTGGGCGATGTTGTCGATCACCTCGCCGGGTCTGTTCCCCAACCCGCAGCGGTTCGCCGATACGTTCAGGCGGCCGATCGAGAGCGGGAGCGACCCCGGTCGTCTGGAGACCCTCCGCCGCCGGGTCCGACCGCTGCTGCTCCGGCGGACCAAGGAGCAGGTGGCGACCGATCTTCCTCCGAAGACCGAGCACGTGCTCCCGGTCGAGCTGAACCCCGCTCACCGGCGTGTCTATGACCGGCACCTGGCTCGTGAGCGACAGCGGGTGCTCCGGTTGGTCGACGACCTGCGCCGCAACCGCATCGCCATCCTGGCGTCGCTCACGTTGCTTCGTCAGCTCAGCCTCGACCCGGCGCTCGTCGACGATGCCCACGTCGGCAAGATCCGGGCTTCCAAGGTGGACGTGCTGGTCGAGCAGCTCCACGAGGTTGCGGCCGAGGGGCACCGTGCGCTCGTCTTCAGTCAGTTCACCAGGTTCCTCTCCGGGGTGCGACGCCGGCTGGAGGCGGAAGGCATCTCCACCTGCTACCTCGACGGCAGGACACGCGACCGGGCTCGGCGCATCGCCGAGTTCACCGACGGGGACGCCTCGGTGTTCTGTATCAGCCTGAAGGCGGGCGGGGTCGGGCTGAACCTGACCGCAGCCGACTACGTCTACCTCCTCGACCCGTGGTGGAACCCGGCGGTGGAGGAACAGGCGGTCGATCGGGTGCACCGGATCGGTCAAGACAAACCAGTCGTGATCTACCGGTTGGTGGCAACTGGCACGATCGAAGAGAAGGTCGTCGCCCTGCAGGAGCGCAAGCGCCAACTGTTCGCCCGTGTCGTCGACGGCGGCGGGGCGGGCGGCGGCATGCTGACCGCGGAGGACATCCGGGGGCTCTTCGAGGCGTGAGCGGGAGCCGGCGGTCGAGCCGGCGTCGGTGGTCGTCCCGCCACCCCACCAGTGTCCCGTGACCCCACCAGCGGGGTACTGAGCTGCCGTCTACCCGGGGGGCTCGCTGCTCCCGGGCGGCACACGCCCTGTTCGGACGGGGTCGATTGGCTCGTTCACCAACAGTTCACCGTCAGATCTCCGACCGGACACCCGGTCTTCAAGGTCGGAACACCTGTCACTGTCATCCTCACCGAGTCGGACCAGCCAGACCTGGCGCGGAACGACCGAGTGACGCGGGTAGCTGTCGGAACGACAGAACGAGGAGGAGACCAGCTGTGAGCGATCAGACGGCGTCGGTGACCGAGCTCTACCGACCTTTGGACGAGGCCGAGGTGGGCCGCAAGCACTGGCTGACGGTGTTCACCGCCGGCA
>JBMFXC010000077.1:0-12286 GCA_049964655.1 Acidimicrobiales bacterium | reverse complement strand
GACGGCATCGACCTCCCCGACGCCGTCTACGCCTACAACCACTCCCAGGTCTACGTCGACGAGGTGCTCTCCGACGCCGCCGCCTACGCCGGAACGGCCCCCACGGCACCCGCTCCCGGCCCGGCCGCAGCCGCGGCGGTCCGCTACGCCCTCGCCCAACTCGGCACCCCCTACCGGTGGGGAGGGGAGACCCCCGGGGTCGGCTTCGACTGCTCCGGCCTCGTCCAAGCAGCCGAACGGGCGGCCGGGATCACCCTGCCTCGCGTGGCCCAGGCACAGTTCGAGGTGGGAACAGTCGTCCCTCCGGGCGAACCGATCGTCGCCGGCGACCTGGTCTTCTTCGGACGCGGCCCCCACCGGGTCGAGCACGTGGGCCTCGTCGTCGGCCCGGGGCTGATGGTCGACGCCCCTCACGCCGGTGCCGTCGTGCGCCTCGAAGGCTTCCCGACCAGGATCGGTGCGTGGTGGGGCGACGAGGTCCTCCTCGGCGCCACTCGACCGTGAGCAGGCGGCCTCGGCGGCTCGCTAGCGAAGGGCCAGCTGCCCGGGACGAACGGGGGCGGGTAGTGCCGTCGTCCCCATCAAGTACCGGTCGACGGCAGCGGCGGCCGAGCGCCCCTCGGCGATGGCCCACACGATGAGCGACTGACCTCGCGTCATGTCACCGCAGACGAAGACACCTTCGGCGCTCGTCGCCCACGACGAGTCGGCAGCCACGTTCCCTCGACCGTCGAGCGCGAGGGCGAGGTCGGCCACGACCCCGGTGGGCTCGGGTCCGAGGAAGCCCAGGGCCAACAGCACGAGGTCGCAGGAGAGCTCGAACGCCGAACCTGCGACGGGGACGAAGGCCGGTCGGCCGTCGTCACCCACGACCATCTCGACCTCCTCCCCGGCGAGCGCCCGGACCCGACCCGACCCGTCGTCGAGGAAGGCCACCGTGGTCACCGAGAAGAGACGCTCGCCACCTTCCTCGTGGGCAGACGAGGTCCGCAGGATGAGCGGCCAGGTTGGCCACGGGTTGTCGTCGCGGCGACTCGCCGGCGGCTCGGGGAGGATCTCGAGCTGGTGCACGGATGCAGCACCCTGGCGATGGGCCGTCCCCAGGCAGTCCGCCCCGGTGTCGCCTCCACCGATGATGACGACGTGCTTGCCCCGGGCGTCGATGGGCGGCGCGTCGAGAAGGCCTTCCCGTACCAGGTTGGACGGCTTCAGGTACTCCATGGCGGTATGGACGCCGGCCAGCTGGCGCCCGGGGACGTCGAGGTCGCGAGGCCTGGTCGACCCGCCTGCCAGCAGCACGGCGTCGAACTCGGCGACCAGGTCGCCTGCCGGGACGACCACGGCATCGGGTGCCGCTGCCCCCGCCACCTCCGGCGTGCCCACCGACGTCCGGCACCGGAACTCGACCCCTTCCTCCTCGAGCTGGCGGAGCCGTCGGTCAAGGACTCGCTTCTCCATCTTGAACTCGGGGATCCCGAAGCGGAGCAGGCCACCGGGCTTCTCGGCCCGCTCGAAGACGACCACGGCATGCCCCGCCCGAACGAGCTGCTGGGCGGCTGCCAGGCCAGCCGGTCCCGAACCGACGACCGCAACCCGCTTTCCTGTCGACCTCTCTGCGACGACCGGAGCGACCCACCCCTCGCTCCACGCTCGCTCGACGATCTCGTACTCGACCCGCTCGATGGTCACCGGCTCGGCGTTGATGCCGAGCACGCAGGCCGCCTCGCACGGGGCCGGGCACAGCCGACCGGTGAAGTCGGGAAAGTTGTTGGTCGCATGCAACCGTTCCACCGCTTCAGGCCAGTTGTCGCGGTAGACGAGGTCGTTCCACTCGGGGATGAGGTTGCCGAGCGGGCAGCCGTCGTGACAGAAGGGAATGCCGCAGTCCATGCAGCGGGATGCCTGGGTACGGGTGGCCTGCGCCGGGAAGGGCTCGTAGACCTCGTGCCAGTCGCGCACGCGCACGGTGACCGGACGCCTGGGCGGCAGTGCCCGGTCGTGGTCGAGAAAGCCGCGGATGTCACCCATGTGCCGCCTCCATCACCGCTTCGTCGACCGAGCGACCGCTCAGGAGGGCCTGCTCGGTTGCCTCCAGCACCCGCCGGTAGTCGCGGGGCATGACCTTTACGAAACGCGGCGCCGCGGCCGTCCAGTCGTCGAGGAGGGCCCGGGCCACCGTCGAGCCCGTCTCGTCGGCGTGGAGCTCGATCCGGTCGCGCAGCCAGACCAGGTCCGTCTCGGTCGGCGGCTCGAGGTCGACCAGGTCGCCGTTGACACGGGTGACGAAGGTCCCGGTCCGGTCGAGCACGAAGGCCATGCCACCCGACATGCCGGCGGCAAAGTTCCGCCCGGTCGGACCGAGGACCACCACCCGCCCCCCGGTCATGTACTCGCAGGCGTGGTCGCCGACCCCCTCGACGACCGCCACCGCACCGGAGTTTCGGACACAGAACCGCTCGCCGACCTGACCTCGGATGAACACCTCGCCAGCGGTGGCCCCATAGAGGATCACGTTGCCGGCGATGATGTTCTCCTCGGCAGGGAAGGGCGCGTCGTCGTGAGGACGGACGACGATCCGTCCACCCGAGAGCCCCTTGCCCAGGTAGTCGTTGGCATCGCCGTAGAGGCGCATCGTCACCCCTCGGGGCACGAACGCCCCGAAGCTCTGGCCAGCCGACCCGGTGAGGACGAGCTCGATCGTGCCGTCGGCCAAGCCGGCGCCTCCGTGATGGCGGACGATCTCGTGTCCCAAGAGGGTGCCCACCGTCCGGTCCACGTTCGTCACCGGCAGCTCGACCCGAACGTGCTCGCCGCGCTCGATGGCCGGGCGACAGGCGTCGAGGAACTGGTGGTCGAGCGCTCGGTCGAGGCCGTGGTCCTGCACGGTCACGCACCGTCGAGCCGCACCTTCGGGCACCTCGACGTCGGCCAGGATGGCCGAGAGGTCGAGGCCCTTCGCCTTCCAGTGGTCGACCGCCTGGGTCGAGTCGAGCAGGTCGACCCGACCGATGGCCTCCTCCAGCGAGCGCAGCCCGAGAGCGGCAAGATGCTCGCGCACCTCCTGGGCGATGTACTCGAAGAACGTCTCGACGAACTCCGGCTTGCCCGAGAACCGCTCCCGCAGGGTGGGGTTCTGGGTAGCGATCCCGACTGGGCAGGTGTCGAGGTGACAGACCCGCATCATGACGCACCCCGAGACGACCAGAGGAGCGGTGGCGAACCCGTACTCCTCCGCTCCGAGCAGGGCAGCGACCACCACGTCTCGCCCGGTCTTCATCTGCCCGTCCACCTGCACGACGATCCGGTCACGCAGGTCGTTGGCCAGCAGGGTCTGTTGGGTCTCGGCCAGCCCGAGCTCCCACGGGATGCCGGCATGCTTCAGGGAGGTGAGCGGAGCAGCCCCCGTCCCCCCGTCGTGCCCCGAGATGAGCACCACGTCCGAGTGTGCCTTGGCCACACCGGCGGCGACGGTGCCCACGCCGACCTCGGCCACCAACTTGACATGGATGCGCGCGGTCGGGTTGGCCGACTTCAGGTCGTGGATGAGCTGGGCGATGTCCTCGATCGAGTAGATGTCGTGGTGGGGCGGCGGCGAGATAAGACCGACGCCGGGCGTCGAGAAGCGTGTCTTGGCGATCCACGGGTAGACCTTGTGCCCGGGGAGCTGCCCGCCCTCGCCCGGCTTGGCTCCCTGCGCCACCTTGATCTGGATGTCGTCGGCGTTGGCGAGGTACTCGGCCGTCACCCCGAACCGCCCCGAGGCCACCTGCTTGACGGCGCTGCGCCGGAGGTCGCCGTTGGCATCGGGAACGAACCGCTCGGGGTCCTCGCCGCCCTCCCCCGTGTTCGAACGCGCTCCGAGCCGGTTCATGGCGACAGCAAGGGTCTCGTGCGCTTCCGCCGAGATCGAGCCGTAGGACATGGCCCCGGTCGAGAAGCGGGCGACGATCGACGACACGGGCTCGACCTCGTCCAGCGGTACCGGGGGCCGCTGCCCGGTCCGCAAGCGGAGCAAGCCACGAATGGTGGCGAGCGCCTGGCTCTGGTCGTCGACCAGCGAGGTGTACTCCTTGAAGACCTCGTACCGCTTGGAGCGGGTGGCGTGCTGGAGCTTGAAGACCGTCTTCGGGTTGAAGAGATGGACCTCGCCCTCCCGCCGCCACTGGTACTCGCCGCCCACCTCTCGCTCGCGGTGGGCCAGCTCTTCCGGCCGGTCCACGTAGGCCAGCCGGTGGCGAGCCGCCACCTCGGCCGCCAGGCCGTCGAGGTCGACCCCCCCGATGCGCGAGACGGTGCCGGTGAAGTACTCGTCGACGACCTCCCGAGCCAGACCGACCGCTTCGAACACCTGGGCGCCGGTGTAGGAAGCGACCGTCGAGATCCCCATCTTCGACATCACCTTCAGGACGCCCTTGGAGGCCGCTTTCAGGTAGTTGCGCCGGGCCTGGCGCGGCGTGACCCCGGTCAACAGCCCCGAGGCGATCATGTCGTCGATCGTCTCGAAGGCAAGGTACGGGTTGACGGCCGCGGCGCCATAGCCCTTGAGCAGGGCCATGTGGTGCACTTCGCGGGCGTCGCCCGACTCCACCACCAGTCCCACCCGCGTCCGGGTCTTCGTCCGCACCAGGTGGTGGTGGACCGCCGAGACGAGCAGGAGCGAGGGGATCGGTGCCAGCTCGTCCGTCGAGTTCCGGTCCGAGAGCACGATGATCGACGCCCCGTCCTCGATCGCCACGCCGACTCGCCGGCGGACGTCTTCGATGGCCGCGGCGAGCCCGGCCCCGCCGGCCGACACCTCGAAGAGGCCGTCGATGGCGAAGGCCCGGAACCCCGGAGTCCGTCCATCCTCGTTGACGTAGAGGAGCTTGGCCAGGTCGTCGTTGTCGATGACCGGCATGGGCAGGACGATCTGCCGGCAGGAGGCCGCCGTTGGCTCGAGCAGGTTCCCTTCGGGGCCGAGCGTGGAGGCCAGCGACGTCACCAGCTCCTCACGGATGGCATCGAGCGCGGGGTTCGTCACCTGGGCGAAGAGCTGGGTGAAGTAGTCGTAGAGCAGGCGAGGCCGTTCGGAGAGGACCGCGAGGGCGCTGTCGGAGCCCATCGAGCCGATCGGCTCGGCCCCCGTCGTCGCCATCGGGCCGAGGATGAGCCGTAGCTCCTCGTTGGTGTAGCCGAACTGGCGCTGGCGCCCCACCACCGACGCATGCTGCGGGGTGAGCATGGTGCGGGGCGGGAGCTCGGACAGCTCGACCTGGCCGTCACGGAGCCACTCCCCGTAGGGGTGCTCGGCAGCAAGACGCGCCTTGATCTCGTCGTCGTCCACGATGCGGCCGGCATCGGTGTCGACCAGGAACATCCGGCCCGGCTGGAGTCGACCCTTGTGCACCACCGAGGACGGCGGGACGTCGAGGACGCCCACCTCGCTGGCCAGCACCACCAAGCCGTCGTCGGTGACCCAGTAGCGGGCGGGGCGGAGCCCGTTGCGGTCGAGCACGGCGCCGATCACCGTGCCGTCGGTGAAGGCCACCGCGGCCGGGCCGTCCCACGGCTCCATCAACGAGGCGTGGTAGCGGTAGAAGTCGCGCCGCGCCGGGTCCATCGAGGCGTGGTTCTCCCACGCCTCGGGGATCATCATCAGCACGGCGTGCGGCAGGCTGCGACCGCCGAGGTGGAGCAGCTCGAGGACCTCGTCGAACGAGGCAGAGTCGCTGGCCCCCGGCGTGACGACGGGAAAGGCCCGCTCGAGGCCGGGCAGGAGGTCCGAAGCGCAGAGGGCCTCGCGGGCCCGCATCCAGTTGCGATTGCCCGCCAGCGTGTTGATCTCGCCGTTGTGGGCCAGGTAGCGGTACGGGTGGGCCAGCGACCACGACGGGAAGGTGTTGGTCGAAAAGCGCGAATGGACGAGCGCCAGGCCGCTCGTGAGCCGAGGGTCTGACAGGTCGGGATAGAAGGAGGCCAGCTGGTGCGAGGTCAACATCCCCTTGTAGGTGATGGTCCGGGCCGACAGCGACGCCACGTAGCACCCGTCGACCTCGTGCTCGGCCCGTTTGCGGACCACGAAGGCGAGGCGGTCGACGGCGAGGGCGGGGTCCTCGCCGGGCCGGGACGCCAGGGCGGTGGTGGGGAGCGGGGCGACGAAGAGCTGGTGCATCGAGGGCATGTCCCCCCTGGCCACCGACCCGAGGGCACTGTCGTCGACGGGCACGTCCCGCCAGCCGAGGACGGTCATCCCCTCGTCGGACGCCACTGCCTCGATGGCCAGGCGAGCCTTGGCTGCCTCGGCGGCGTCCCGGGAGAGGAAGGCGATCCCCGTCGCGTACCGACCAGGAGCCGGCAGCTCGAAGTCGACCAGGTCGCGATAGAGGGCGTCGGGGACCTGGAGGAGGATGCCGGCGCCGTCGCCACTGTCCTCTTCGCTGCCCGTCGCGCCCCGGTGAGCCAAGTGCTCGAGGGCGGAGACGGCCCGGTCGACGAGCTGGTGGCTGGGCCGACCGTGCAGGTCGGCGACGAGGGCGATGCCACAGGCATCGTGCTCGAAGCCGGGGGCATAGAGGCCTCCCGCGGGAGGACGGGTCGGTCGAGGCGTGCGGGTCGAAGAGGTCGTCACTCGGATCGCTCCATCGAAGTGCTCGGTGGGTGGTTCCGCCCGGGACGACGTTGGCCCATCTGCGGCAACACGATCCTACACGAGCCAACCGCCGGGGCCGACCCGAAGGATCGACACCGCCGCTCCCCGTCCCCCATCGTCGGTTGCGCGCCGGCGCGCCACCGACGCCGGGCGTCCTACGATGGGCCCCGATGCCCGCCACCGACGCTCCCGCCTCCGCCGACGTGATCGTGGTAGGTGGCGGCGTGGTCGGGCTCGCTGCCGCCTGGCGTCTGCGTGCCGCCGGGGCGTCCGTCGTGGTCGTCGACCCCGACCCGGGCCACGGCGCCGGGTGGGCCGCCGCCGGCATGCTGGCGCCGGTGGGCGAGGCGCACTTCGGCGAGGAGCCCCTCGTCCTCTTGGCGCTGGCGGCTGCCGCCCGTTGGCCGTCCTTCGCCGCCGAGCTGACCGAGGAGACAGGTCTTCCTACCGGCCTACTGTCCACCGGCTCGTTGCTCATCGGCGCCGACCCCTCCGACCGGGCCTCCATCGAGGACGTCCTTGCCTTCCAACGCTCGCTGGGCTTGGACGCCGAACGGTTGACCGCCGCCGAAGCCCGCTCGGCCGAGCCCCTCCTCGCCCCGTCCGTGGCGGGCGGGGCTCGCTTCCCCGGCGACCACCAGGTCGACAACCGGCTGGTGCTGGCCGCGCTGCGCGCTGCCTGTGGCGGCGAGGGCGTCTCGTTCGTCGCCGACCGGGCAGCCCGGGTCGACGTCACGGCCGACCGGGTCACCGGGGTGACCCTCGAAGGTGGGGCGACGCTGGCCGCCTCCGTCGTCGTGGTGGCCGCCGGTTCGTGGTCGGGGGCGCTCGACGGCCTTCCCGACGAGGTCCGCCCTCCCGTGCGTCCCGTGCACGGGGTGACGCTCCGACTGCGCCCGGGTGACGGCACCCCGTGGCTCGGCCGAGTGGTCCGTGGCCTGGTCCACGGACGCCACTGCTACGTCGTCCCCCGGGCCGACGGTTCCCTCGTCATCGGGGCCAGCGCCGAAGAACGAGGGTTCTCCGATGCCGTCCCGGCCCGTGCCGTCCACGACCTGCTCACCGACGCCCGGACCCTGCTGCCGGTGGTCGACGAGTACGAGCTGACCGAGGCCACTCCGGGGCTCCGGCCGACCACCCCCGACAACGCGCCGGTGCTCGGTCCCGCCGGGCCGACGGGCCTGGTGCTGGCCACGGGCCACTACCGCAACGGGTTCCTCCTCGCCCCGCTCACCGCCGACGCGGTGGCCGGGTGGGTGACCGGTGCGCCGGTCCCCGAGGTGGCCCGGTCCTTCGGCGTTGGTCGCTTCGCCGCCGGCCCCGTGCCGGCCGCCTCGTGACCCCGTCGGACGACCCACCACGCCCCGGTCACGGGGGCACCGTCCGTGCACCGACTGGCCCGATCGAGCCTGGTCCGGCCAAGCCCGGGACCGGTCCCGACGGGAGCGGTCCGGACCCGACCCGTCGAGGGACCATCGTCAACGGCGACTCCTGGGAGGGGGCTCCCGGGGCCACGGTGACCGACGCGGTGACCGCCTGGTGCCCCTCCCGGCGTGGCGTGGCCGTCGCCGTCAACGGCACCGTGGTGCCCCGCAGCCAGTGGGACGCCACCGTCCTCAACCCGGGCGACCGGGTCGAGATCGTCACGGCGGCCGCGGGTGGATGACCGTCCCCGTGCCGTCGTCGGGGTGTCGGTGGAGCGCGCTACCGTGACCGGCGTGGACACGGACGATCTCCTGGTCATCGCCGGTCGTACGTTTTCCTCGCGGCTCCTCGTCGGGACCGGCGGCATGGCGAGCACTCACTCCCTGGCCGCCGCCCTGGCTGCCGCCCAGCCGGCCCTCGCCACCGTCGCCGTGCGCCGGGTGGACCCGACCACTCGGCACTCCCTGGTCGACCTGCTGGCCGACGCCGGGGTGCCCATCCTGCCGAACACGGCGGGGTGCTTCACGGCGGCCGACGCCGTGCTCACCGCCGAGCTGGCGCGCGAGGCGTTCGAGACCGACTGGGTCAAGCTCGAGGTGATCGCCGACGATCGCACGCTGCTCCCCGACGCTACCGAGCTCCTCTCTGCCACCGAAACGCTGGTCGGACGCGGTTTCACCGTGCTCGCCTACACCAACGACGACCCGGTGGTGGCCCACCGGCTCGAGCTGGCCGGTGCGGCAGCCGTGATGCCCCTCGGAGCTCCCATCGGGACCGGGCTCGGTATCCTCAACCCACACAACCTGTCGCTGATCGTCGAGGCAGCCAACGTTCCGGTCGTCCTCGACGCCGGGGTCGGCACCGCGTCGGACGCGTGCCAGGCCATGGAGCTGGGCTGTGATGCCGTCCTCGTCGCCTCGGCCATCACCCGTGCCCACCACCCCGACCTGATGGCTGCCGCCATGGCCGACGCGGTGCGATCGGGACGAGCGGCTCGACGCGCAGGGCGTATCCCCCGACGCTCCCACGCTGTCGCCTCGTCCTCCTTCGCCGGCCTGGTCGACCCGCTGCCCTCGTGAGGGCCGTGCCGGCCGACAGCCCGGCGGTCGCCCTGACCGTGGCGGGGTCGGACTCGAGCGCCGGTGCCGGTATCCAAGCAGACCTGTTGACCATGAACGCCCTCGGCGTCCTGGCCACCACGGTGGTCACGGCGGTCACGGCCCAGGACACCAGGTCCGTGCATGCCGTGCATGCCGTTCCCGCCGAGCTGGTCTCCGCCCAGCTCGAGTCCGTGCTCGGCGACCTGCCCATCGCCGCCGTCAAGACGGGCATGTTGGCATCGGATCGCACGGTCGAGACGGTCACCCGCGTTGCCGCGGCCGGACGTCTCCCCCAGCTCGTCGTCGACCCGGTCCTGTACGCCTCGACGGGTCGGCCACTCCTCGAGACCACCGGCGCCGGAGCCACCTACCGCGCCCTGCTCCCCTACGCCCTCGTCGCCACGCCCAACCTGCGCGAAGCAGCCCTGCTCTGTGGCGTCGACCCGGGGGCACCAACCGACGTCGACGACCTGGTCGACCTGGCGCGACAGGTGCTTCTCCTCGGACCACGCTGGGTGCTGGTGACCGGTGGGCACCTGCCCGGAGTCGAGACCGCCACCGCAGGCGGAGCCGGCTCGCCCACCCACGTGCCCGACGTCCTCTGCGACGCGCACCACGTGACGGTGGTCGACGGACCGAGGGTGGCGACGACCAACACCCACGGCACGGGCTGCACGCTCTCGGCTGCGCTCTGCGCCGGGTTGGCCCAAGGCCTCTCCGTCCCCGAGGCCACCCGTCAGGCCAAGGCCTACGTGACGCGGGCACTGGCCGGAGCAGCCACCTGGACGATCGGTCGCGGCAGAGGACCTCTCGCCCACGCCCACGCCGGTACCGTGACCTTCCGCGCCAGCAGCTCGCCGCAGCCCCGACCGACGTGACGGGCGCCGACGTCACGAGCGTCGACGTAACAGCGGCCGGGGCCAAGGGCCCGGCCGCATCCCACCCCATCTCAGGAACCCGCTACTGGGATGGCACCCAGAGCCCCCTCCTGCCGGCGCCTCGCGGAGCCGCTACCAACGAAGTCTGCTCCATCGCCACTCGAAAGTAAACAGGGGTTGACCAGGACGGTCACCTACCGTGGTCACAGAGCGACACCCTGCGTGGTAACCAGGTGGTACGGGTACCACCTTCTCGTGCGGGCCTCACCCAGGAGTCCCGTCCGACGATCACCCGGGCCGCCCACGCCCCCGGTCCACGTCCTAGGGTGGGCCCATGCGTCATGACACGGTCCGTCAGCTCGCCCGCGTGGTTGCCTGGGGACGAGTCGCGATCGGCGCCGGGGCCCTGATGGCGCCGACGGCACTGGCCATACCGTGGGTCGGCGATGCGGCGGCGTCGCCCGCGTCACGACTGCTCGCCCGGACCATGGCCGGTCGCGACCTGGCGCTCGGCATCGGCGCCGTGCGTGCCCTCGGCCGCTCGAGCGACGAGGCGCGGGTGTGGGTCGCCCTCGGCGGGACCGCCGACGCCGTCGACGCACTTGCCACCCTGCTCGCCTTCGAGCACTTGCCACGCCTGCGCCGTTGGGCCGTTCTTGCCCTCACTGCCGGTGCTGCTATCACCTCGCTCCGTGTTGCCGCCGATCTGGACGAGGCCGAGGCCACGGCGCGAGCGGCGAAGCTCAGCGCGACTTGATGACGGCGGACGCCGGCGGGATCACTCCGGGACCCGTCACCTCGCACCCCGCCCGGAGGGCGGGTGTCGCCGGCGCGGCCAACGGCGGCGGACGGAGGAAGCGCGGCGAGCCGTCGAAGTCGACCGAGTCGAGCAGGTCGTCGGCCGCCGCGTCACGATGCGTCAGCGGTGGGAGGTTCCATTTGGTCTCGACCAACTTGAGCACCGAGGTGTGGTCGTGGACGACCGGGGAGACGTACCGCTCCCGGGCGTAGGGACTGACCACGCCGGCGGGCACCCGGAAGCCGTAGCGATTGAAGCGACCGGCCACGTCACCGGGCACGAGGTCGGGGGGGACGTCGTCGGGAACGGCGGCCCGGGGAGGGGGGACGTGGTCGTAGTAGCCACCGTGCTCGTCGTAGCACCAGACGAGCAGCGTCTTCGGCCACTTCGGACCGTCCATGACCGCCCGCACCACGCTCGAGAGGAACACGTCCCCGTACTGGATGTCCTGGGGGTCCTCCTCGGACTGCGTGCCGAAGTTGGGGTCGACGACACTGAAGGCAGGCAGGTTGCCGGCGGCGCAGTCGGCATAGAAGTGGTCGATGTGCGCCAGATTGGAGGCGATCGAGGGTCGAGAGAGCAGTGACACGTAGACGCCGGCGGTGGGTAGGGAGGAGTAGTAGTTCTTCCACGAGATGTCGTGGGCACCGAGCAGGTCGAAGATCGTCCCGCCGGGGGGCAGGCCTTTGGGCAGGACGTCGGCGATGAGACCGTACGACGTCCCCGAGATGAGGTAGCGGCGATTGGGGAACGTCTGGGCCAGCACCGAGCAAAAGTAGCGGTCGGCGATCGGGAACACCGATGCCAGCGCATGGGTGAACGGCAGGTCGCTCCCCGTCCAGTAGCCCATCGCCACCGGGCCCGAAGCACTCTCGACGAATCCCTGGAGCCGCCCGTGGTCGTACTGGGCATGCGACGCGTTCCAGGTCTGTGACGGCTTCCCGGCAAGCTGACAAGGCGTGGGCATGTGGAACGAGCGGATCAGCTCGCCTGTTCCGTCGGGGTTGGTGGCATCCGGTTGCCCGTCGGTCCCTCGAGGCAGTCCGTCGCCGCGTCCGAGTGTGCCGAGGATGTTGTCGAACGAGTGGTTCTCCAGCATGACCACCACGATGTGGTCGACCTGGGGCAGCTGGTCGCTCCCGATCGGTGCACGTGGGTTCGGCGGCACGCCGAGCCTCCCGGGCTTGACGACAGGGAGTGGCGGGGCCGCCGTCGAGCTCCCGCAGGCGGCCAGCAGGGCCCCGCCGACACCGGCCAGCCCGGCTCCGAGCAGGGCTCGACGCGACAGGCGGCCACTTCCACCGTGGTCAACGTCCTTGCGGTCCATCACCCTCCCCTGCATCTGGCCGACGGCCCACACCACCGTGCCCCCGGCACCCGACGACCACCGTGCCCCCGGCACCCTACGACCACCGTGCCCCCGGCACCCGACGACCACCGTGCCCCCGGCACCCGA
>JBMFXC010000076.1:7762-12686 GCA_049964655.1 Acidimicrobiales bacterium | reverse complement strand
CGAAAAGGGCCGCGCCCGATCGAGCGCGGCTGCACCGTGGCCGACGTCGGCAACCCGGGGGCAACCGGGGGCAGTCGGCACGAGAACCCCTGTTCAGTCCGCTGGCGGTCCCTGGCCATCCAGGGAGGTGTCCGGCTCGTCGTCTGCTGACTGCCCTGGCAGCCGATCCGCGCTCGCCGGAGCGGCACGGGCGCGGGTCGCCCGCCAGACCTCGCCGCCCACCACCTGGATGGCACCACCCAAGGGGATGGCCACGAGGGCGCCGGTCAGTGCCCCGAGCGCCGAGCCGAAGACACCCCCCAGGTTGGCACCCACCAGCACCGATACCAGCACCCACAACGGTGTCATGCGGACCGCCCGGCTCATCACCAGGGGGTAGAGGAAGTGGTTCTCGAAGAGCTGGAACCCGACGAAGACGATGATCATCACGACAGCGGCGGAGGGGGCGTGGAGGAGGGCGATCACCACGGTGGGCACGCCGGCCACCAGGCCACCCACCAGGGGGATCATGGCGACCAAGGCGACCCACAGTCCGATGAGCAGGGCGAAGGGGACTCCGAGGATGACGAGGGTGATGAGGACGACGACGCCGAAGAGCAAGGAGAGCACGGCGGTGCCGAGCACGTAGGCGGTGACCGACTGGGCCACCTGTCGGGCCACGGCCTCGACACGACGACGCCGGTCGTCCCCGAGCGCCCCCAGCACGCCGGCACGGAGCCGCGGTGCCTCGAAGAGCATGAACAGCGACAGGAAGCCGATGGTCGTGAGCGCGAGGATGGTCGAGAACACCGCCTTGCCGAGGTTGGTCCCGACGCTGAGGGCCGGACGACCCAGGTTGCGGGCAGCGTCCTTCAGCTTCGGGGCGTTGCGCTGCACCCAGCTGAGGAGGTGGAAATGCTGGAGCGTCGTGGCTAGTCGCCCGTGCCCCTTTTGGAGATCGCTCACCATGGTGGGCAACTGCTCGGCGAAGTGGGTGAGGGCGTTGACCAACGGGTAGCCGAAGAGCACGAGTAGACCGGCGAAGGCCAGCACCGCCGCGGCGAAGACGACGATCACCGCAGCGGTCCTCCCCAGCCGGCGCCGCTGCAGGTAGGCCACGGCGGGGTCGAGCACCACGGCGATGAAGGCGGCGACCAGCACCCACAGGATCACCTCGTGGAGCCGGATGACGAGACGGTAGGCCACCCAGGTGGCGATGACGACGACGTCGATGACCACGATCGTGCGCAGCGGGACGCCAGCCCGTGAGGCGGCAGCGAAGAGGCGGTCACGTCGGGGAGCGTCGCTGCCCACGCGCGCCGCCGTCGGGTCTGCCGCCGTCGGGTCTGCCGCCGTCGGGTCTGCGCCTCGACCACGCTCGGCCACCATCGTCCCAGCATGTCAGGTACACGGCGTCTTGCGTGCGAACATGGCGCCATGAGGGCCGATCCACCGCCGCGCCGACCGCGCCCGCGGCGACGGTGGTGGCACCGCGGCCCCTTCGCTCGACGCGAGGTTCGCTGGAGCGTGGGGTTCGTCGTCCTCTTCCTCTTCGCCTTCTACGTCGTCGTCCCACTCGTCGCCAGCCACCGCTCCGAGATCGCCGCGCTGGGGCACGTCAATGCCGGCTACCTCGTCGCCGGCGTCGTCCTGGAAGCCGCCGCCCTCGTGGCGTACGCCCAGCTCACCTACGCCGTCCTACCGACGCCTGGCCCTCGGCGCGAACGCCTCTTGCGCATCAACCTCTCCACCCTCGCCCTCAGCCACGTCTCACCTGGCGGTACGGCGCCCGGCGCAGCCCTCGGCTACCGCCTCCTCACCCAGTCGGGGATGACGGGTGCCGACGCCGGCTTCACCCTCGGGACCCAGGGCATCGGTTCGGCGGTCGTCTTGAACGTCCTCTTCTGGCTCGCGCTCGTCGCCTTTCTCGTCCAGCACGGCTTCCACCCGCCTGCCAGCCACGGGTCGGGGGCTTCGACGTCCGCGTCGATCCTGGTCGTCGTGGCCGTCGTCATCGGCATCGTCCTGATGGCCGCCTTCGGCGGGATCTTCGCCCTGCTCACCCGGGGGCAGGAACGCGCCGCCACGGCGATCCACCGGGTCTCCAAGCGACTCCGCTTCGTCGACGCCGACCGGGTGACCGCGTTCGTCCAGCACCTCGCCGAACGCTTCGCCGTGCTGCTCGAGGACCGACCGCTCCTGGTACGGGCCACGGCCTGGGCTGCCACCAACTGGCTCCTCGACGCTGCCTCGCTGTGGGTCTTCGTGGCGGCCTTCAGCCGCGTCATCTCCCCCGTCGACCTCTTGGTCGCCTACGGACTGGCCAACATCTTGGCGGCGATCCCAGTCACCCCGGGGGGGCTCGGTGTCGTCGAGTTCGTCCTCATCTCGCTCATCACCGGCTTCGGCCCGACCGCCGCCGAGGCGCTCTCGGCAGTGCTTGCCTACCGGGCCGTGAACTTCTGGCTGCCCATTCCTGTGGGGGGGCTTGCCTACGCCTCTCTCCAGTTCGAGCATGGCGACCTGTACCGCCGGCTCCATCTCTACTTCCTCGACCGGTACCAACGCAGCACGGGGATCGAGCGTGGACGCGCTGTCCCACCGGCCACCCCGGTGACGTCAGGCGCCTCGGCTACCGTCCCGCCTCCCACCCGGGCCACCGCCGCGAGGGCGCGCCCGTCCACGCGCCGACGGGCCGTGGCCGACCAGGAGGGTGCCTCGCGGCGTCCGTCAGGCCGTCGTTCCCGTCCGCTCCCGAGGCGCGTCTCCGCCGACCCGTCTGCGCCGCCACCGGTCCCCCGGCGTCAGCGTCGCTCCCTGTGACCCTTCGCCGCCACCTCGGTGCCTTCGTCGTCCGCGGGCGGCCCGGTAGCATCTCGCCGTGGCCGTGTTGACTCGACCCACTCCGGCCACCCGTCAACGGGTGCGCAGCCCCCGGGCCCGTCGCCGCACCGAGCTCGGACTGCTCGTCGGGGCGACGGCACTCGTGGTAGCGGTCTACGTGCTCGTCGTCGAAGGCGAGGCGCACACCTCACCCGCCGACCTCGGGACCCTGCTCGCGGTCATGGTCGCCCTGGCAGCGGGCGCGCACATCGCCACTCGGATCTTCGCCCCGAACGCCCACCCGGCCATCCTGCCCGTCGTCTTCTTCCTCAACGGGATCGGCTACGCGGTGCTCGTCCGGATCGACTACGCCACCGCCCACTCGTTCGCCCCCTACCAGGCGGCCTGGACGGCCGTCGGGGTGGCCGGCTACGTGCTGACCTTGGCCCTCGTCCGGCACTCACGCGATCTCGATCGTTACCGCTACCTGCTCCTGCTCGCGGCCGTGCTCCTCCTCCTCAGCCCACTGGTGCCCCACATCGGGCAGAACATCAACGGGGCACGGCTGTGGGTCAAGCTCGGGCCGATCCAGTTCCAGCCCATCGAAGTGGCCAAGCTGCTGCTCTGCGTCTTCTTCGCCTCGTACTTCGCCGAGAAGCGCGAGCTGCTGTCGATCCCCACCGCCCGGATGGGCAACCGGCTCGTCGTCGACCCCCGCCCCCTGGTGCCGATCACCGTGGCCTGGCTCTTCGCCATCGGCGTGATGAGCCTCGAGCACGACATCGGCTTCTCGGCTCTGCTCTTCACCCTCTTCATCGGCATGCTGTGGGTGACCACCGGGCGCACCGGCTATCTCGTGCTCGGCATCGTGCTCTTCGCCGTCGGCGCGTACGTGTCAGCCCACCTCTTCGTCCAGACCAACGTCCGCATCGAGACATGGCTCGACCCGTGGAAGGTGATCCCGCCCAACGATCCCGGCTACCAGCTCCGCCTGGCGTGGTTCTCCCTCGGGACCGGTGGCCTCGGCGGGACGGGGCTGGGCCTCGGGGCAGCCGCCTACACCATCCCGAACGTCCAGACCGACTTCATCTTCACCGTCATCGGAGAGGAGATGGGCCTGCTCGGCTCGGCCACCATCTTGGTGGCCTTCCTGCTCCTGGTCGGAGCCGGGCTGCGCGTCGCCCAGGCGGCACGCTCGGAGTTCGCCAAGCTGACGGCCACCGGCCTGACCCTCATCCTGGGGTTCCAGGCGTTCTTCATCCTCGCCGGCATCGCCCGGCTGCTCCCGTTGACCGGCATCACCCTCCCCTTCGTGTCCTACGGCGGCTCTGCCCTGGTGGCCAACTACGTGCTGATCGCCGTCCTCATGCGCATCTCGCACGAGGGAGGTACCGCGGTCGACCAGGCCGAGCGGCAGGCCGACGAACAGGTGGCGGCACGTCGTCGAGCGCTCATCGCGGGGCCGCTCGGCCGCCCCGGCTGAGCCCCTCGATCGCACCTCCCGGCTGAGCCCGTCTACCGGCGCCCCGTCGGGCGGTCACGCTTGGGGCAGGACGTCTCCCTCGCCGTCGAAGAGCGCGTCGGCGACCAAGATGGGCGCTGGCACCGCCTGACGGAGGGCCACGACCAGGGCGTCCGACGGGCGGCACGACAGGACCCGTCGACCCGTGCGGCCTCGAAGGTCGAGCTCGGCGAAGTAGGTGCCCTGCTGGCGTCCGACCAGGCGCACGGCGACGACGTCGATGTCGAAGCCGGAAAGGACCTCGCCCAACAGCTCGTGAGTGAGCGGTCGGGGCGTCTCGATCCGCCGCAGCGCGCAGGCGAGCGCCGTCCCGTCCGGCAGCCCCACGCGGAATTGCACCTGGCGCCAGGGAGGCTCCGCCTCGCGGACCACCACCATCGGGTGTTGGGAGGGGAGGTCCAGTGCCACCGAGGAGACGATGGCCGTCCGGAACACCGGACCTCCACCGGCCGACGGCACCGGCACCACCGGGTCTCCCTCGGGCTGGGCTGACGCTTCCTCGGGCGCGTCGGGCGAGCCCGGCGGACGCTCCTCGCCGTCGACCAGCTCCTCGCCGTCGACCAGCTCCTCGCCGTCGACCAGCTCCTCGCCGTCGACCAG
>JBMFXC010000076.1:0-7662 GCA_049964655.1 Acidimicrobiales bacterium | reverse complement strand
CTCCTCGCCGTCGACAGGCTCCTCGCCGTCGACCAGCCCGCCAGTGCCGTCGGCCTCGGCCGGTGCGACCAACGGGGCCGTTTCGGGGCTGGCCTCCCCGGTCACCGGATGCTCCGGGCTCGCACGCTCTGGACCAGCCCGGCGGCCATGAAGAAGACGATGGCTGCCGATCCCCCGTAGGAGAGGAAGGGGAGCGGGATGCCCGCCACCGGCATGATGCCCATGTTCATCCCGACGTTCTCGAACACCGAGAAGGTGAGCAGCGCGAACACGCCGCCGCAGATCATGCGGCCGAAGATGTCCTTGGACTGCTGGGCGATCCGCAGGATCCGCCAGCCCAACAGCCCGTAGACGAGGATGGTGATCGCTCCACCGACGAAGCCCAGCTGCTCCCCCACCGCCGAGAAGATGAAGTCGGTCTGTTGGAAGGGGACGTAGGAGAGGTTGGTCTGGGCCCCACGGAAGACGCCGGTGCCGAGCAGGCCTCCCGACCCGATGGCGTTCTTCGCCTGTGTGACGTTGTACGTCGCCGTCTCTCCGGCGCTGTTGGGGGAGATGAAGCTGGTCAACCGCTGGATCTGGTACTTCTGCAGGAGCCCGACCTGGAGCGCGACGACGACCAGCACCGTGGCGCCGACGACCAGCAGCAACAGGTACCGGCCGGGCATGCCGGCTACCGCCAGCATCACCAGCAGGATGATGCTCACCACGATCCCGGTACCGAGGTCGGGCTGCTTGATGATCATGAGGGCCGGCACGCCGACCATGAGCACCAGCCTGACCAGATCGCGGAACACCAGTCCCTCCGGCCTGCGAGCGCAGTAAGTGGCGATCGCCACGATCAGGGTGAGGGTGGCAAACTCCGACGGCTGGAGCTGGAGTGGGCCCAAGGCGTACCATCGCTGGGACCCGAGGGCGTGGGATCCGACGACGAACACGCCGAGCAGGGCGAAGACGGTCCCGACGTAGAGAACGGTGGCCCATGGTTCGAGTCGTCGGTAGTCGAAGAGCGCCACGCCCACCATGACGACGATGCCGATCACGACGAAGACGGCCTGCCGGTCCAGGTAGTAGTGGGGATTGGTCCCACTGAGCGCCAGCTTCACCCGGGTGGCCGAGTACACCATCACGACACCCAGGACGGCGAGGGCGATCGACGCGCCCGAGACGACGACGTCGAACCGGCCGACCAGCGAGGCCCGCCGACGGGCCAGGGGTTGGGGAGCGTAGGTCACCACGGCAGGTCTCCGATCCCACCCAGGCTACCGCGCCGGGCGTGGCCTCCCCAGGCGCCCCAACTCGTCACGACAGTCGACCGGGCACCCCCGACTCCCCACCACCTCATGACAGGCGACCGGGCACCCCCGGCCTACCGTCGGGCGCCACCGCAGCCCACAGCGCGCGACGGGGAACCTCGTGGCCCGTCCACCGCTCGAGTTGGAAGGCCGCCTGGTGGAGCAGGGTGCCCAGGCCGTTGCGGACCCGGGCGCCCGCCGCTTCGGCCGCCGTCAACCACGGCGTCATCGGCGGGTCGTAGACCAGGTCGACGGCGACCTGCCCGTGCCCGGGCACGGCAACCTCGTCGTGACCAGCCCCTCCGACGCCCGTCATGCCCGCCGGTGTCGCCTTGACCACCAGACCGGCACCGGCCACGTCGGCCGCGCTCCCCACTCGCCCGACGGCACCGGCCAGCCGGGCCGCCCGAGCCGCCCGGGACGCCGTCCGGTTGACCACCACCACCTCGGCGGCACCTGCCTCGGCCAGTGCCAGCACCACCGCCCGCGCCGCACCGCCGGCACCGAGCACCACGCACCGTTCGCCGGCGGGATGGAACCAGCCGTCCTCCTCGACCGCAGCCACGAACCCCGCTCCGTCGGTATTGACCCCGGTCAACCGACCGTCCGCCAGGTCGACGCAGTTCGCCGCGCCCAGGGTTCGCACGGTGTCCGTCGCGTCGTCGACGGCGTCGGCGACGGCCTCCTTGTGCGGCATCGTCACCGACAGTCCCCGAACCCCGAGCGCCCGCGCCCCGGCCAGCGCGGTCGGAGCCGTCCCGGCCGCAACCGGGAACGCCACCGATACCCAGTCGAGCCCGAGGGCAGCAAACGCGGCATTGTGCAGCCGGGGCGAGAGCGAGTGGTCGACGGGCATCCCGATGACACCGACCACCGTGGTGCGTGCCGACAGTTCGCCGACTCCCTGACGCCCCGACGTCACGGCAGCCCTCGCTTCTGGGCGAGAGCCTCGTTGGCCAATTGCTCGCCGAACGTCGCCGAGAAGGCCTCGGTACCGTCGGGCTCGACGACCACGAAGTAGAGCCAGTTCCCCGGGGGCGGGGACAACATGGCCGACAGCGCTGCTGTCGACGGGAAGCAGATCGGGGTGGGCGTCAGTCCGGCGTGGAGGTACGAGTTGTACGGCGACGGCAACGCCAGGTCCGCCTTGGTGACAGTGCCACCGTCCTGGCCGAGCGCGTAGAGCACGGTGGAGTCCATCTGCAGCGGCATCCCCTTGGCCAGCCGGTTGAGCACGACCCGAGCGACAGGCCCGAGGTTCTTCTGGATCACGCCTTCTTTCTGGACGATCGACGCCGCGGTGATCGCCTGGTAGGGCGTGAGGCCTTCACGGGCAGCTCCTTCGGCCAGGGAGAGCCGCGCCGCTTGCGCGTCGAAGCGGCCGATCATCTCCCGGAGGAGCGTGGCGTCGGTGAGCCCCGGGACGATGCGGTACGACCCGGTGCCGAGCAGTCCGTCGAGGTTGGTAGAGCCGGCAGGTTGCCAGGGCGAGCGCACCGTCCCACTGGTGGCCAAGGCCAAGAACCGCTGCCCGGTGTGGCCCGGCAGCTCGCCGAGGCGGTGCGCCACCTCGGCCACGGTGAAGCCGGGGGGGACGACCAGCGAGAACACGTTGGGTCCGTTGCCCACCACGGCCGCGATGGCACCGAAGCCCTCACCCCGGTCGAAGGCGTAGTACCCGGGCAGGATCAACGGGACGTCGTGGAACCCGGTCCACAGTCGAAAGGCGAGGGAGCTCCCGATCACCCCGCTGTGCGCCAGTGCGTCGGCCAGCCCGGCCGTCCCGGTGCCAGGGCGGACGTCCACGATGACCTGGGCGCCGCGGCGCCCGCTCGGTGCGGCCTCTACCTCGACCCAGGTGACGATGGCGGCCACCACGAGGACGACAGCGACCACCGTGGCGGCGATCGCCAGCCGCCACGGATGGCGGCCGAGCAGGCGGGTGGGACGGGCGTGGAGACGAACCGCCACTTCAGCCCGCCTCCGGGTCGACCAGCTCGCCCCGGCCGGCCGGCCCGTCGAGGAACGCCTGGACGAGGACCGTTGCCGAGGAACGGTCGACGACCGCGCGCCGACGTCGTTCGTCGAGACCGGACCCGGCGAGCAGCCGGTGCGCTGTCACCGTGGTGAACCGCTCGTCGAACAGCACCACCGGCACGCCGGCGGGAGCGAGCGCTGCCGCCAGTGCCCGGGCTTCGGCCCGGGCCCCCTGGGCAGCCGTTCCCTCCCGGCCGTCCAACCCGAGCGGAAGGCCGACCAGCACGCACGTCGCTTCCTCCTCGGCCACCAGGCCGACGATCACCGCCCGGTCCGCGTCCGGGTCGCCCGTGCGCGCGAGGGTCGTCCGGGGGGTGGCCAGCACCCGGCTGCGGTCGGAGACGGCCACGCCGATCCTCCGGCTGCCGAGGTCGAGCCCGACGACCCGTCCGTCAGTCGGGACCGTCACTGCCCGGCGAGGACCCGACGCACCTCGTCGAGCGCCCGGTCGATCCCGGACGGGTCCTTGCCGCCGGCGGTGGCCAGTGCCGGCGATCCGCCGCCACCACCGCCGATCAGCGGACCCACCACGGCGACGAGTTCGGTGGCCGTCGTCCGGACCGCTTCGGCATCCTCCACGCACACCGTGACGGTGGCTCGCTCGCCGTCGGGGCTCCCACCCACCACGACGGCGGCCAGCTCCGCGCTCCGACAAACCTGTTGGGCCAAGGCCCGGACCAGGTCCGGAGCAAGCCCGTCCCGGCGCGCCACGACGATCCCACCGACCGCCTGGGAGGCGAGGGCTGCTGCCTCGGCCGCCAACGACCGACGCTCGGACTCCTCGAGGGCGCGCTCGGCGGCTCGCTGGCGCTCGAGCAGCCGTTCGAGCGTTGCCGGCACCTGCTCCGGCTCGGTCTTGAGCAACGCGGCGGCCTCGGCGAGCAGGCCCTCCCGGGCGGTCAGCCGTGCCAGTGCCTGGGCTCCCGTGACTGCTTCGATCCGTCGGGTCCCCGCGCCGATCGAGCTCTCGGAGACCACCGTGACCGGTCCGACCATCCCGAGCGCCCCGACGTGCGTCCCTCCGCACAGCTCGACCGAGTGCGGGCCGGCCCGGACCACCCGGACGCGCTCGCCGTACTTGTCCCCGAAGAAGGCGAGGGCGCCCAAGGCTTCCGCTTCCTGCTTGGACGTCTCGATCGTCGTCACCGGAGCGTCGGTGAGGACGTCCTCGTTGGCCATGGCCGCCACTGCTCCGAGCTCTTCGGGTGCCACCGCGCCCCGGTGGCTGAAGTCGAACCGGAGGCGGTCCGGTGCTACCAGCGACCCTTGCTGGCGGACGTGGTCGCCGAGCACCGTTCGCAAGGCAGCGTGGAGCAGGTGGGTGGCGGTGTGGTTCCGACGCAGGGCATCCCGTCGGAGTGCGTCGATGGTAGCCAGCGCGTCCTGCCCGGCGAAGAGCTCCCCGGTCACCCGGGCCCGGTGGGCCACCAGGCCGGGAAGCGGAGCGACGGTGTCGAAGACGTGCGCCGATCCCGTCTCGGTGACGATCGTTCCCGTGTCCCCCATCTGGCCACCCGACTCGGCGTAGAACGGCGTCCGATCGAGGAAGACCTCGACGACCCCTGGTTCGCCCGACTCGGACGCGTCGAGCACGGCCACCACCTGGGCCGGTGACGCGTAGCCGTCGGGGCCGTACCCCAAGAACACCGTCTGCCCCTGGCGGTCGAGCAGCGACCGGTAGGTCTGCTCGTCGGCGTGAGAGCGACCGGCTCGGGCGGCTGCCCGAGCGCGCTGACGCTGGCGCTCCATGGCGACTTCGAAGCCGGCCAAGTCGACGTCGACGCCCGCCTCCCTGGCGATCTCCACGGTCAGCTCGACGGGGAAGCCGTAGGTGTCGTGCAGTCGAAAGGCGTCCTCGCCGGACAGGGTGCGCACCCCCGTGGCCAGCTCGGCTTCGAGGATGGCCGACCCGGTGGCGAGCGTGCGGACGAAGGCCGCCTCCTCGCGTTCGAGGACCTCGCTGATGAGGTCGCCGTTGGCCACGAGGTCGGGGTAGGCGCCGCCGAGCACGCCGATCGCGGCCTCGGCCAGCGGCACCACGACCCCACCGCCGATGCCGAGCTGACGCCCTCGGCGCACGGCACGGCGGATGATGCGACGGAGCACGTAGCCTCGCCCTTCGTTGGAGGGCAGCACGCCGTCCGAGACGAGCACGGCCATCGCCCGCCCGTGGTCGGCGAGGATGCGCAGGCCGACGTCGGCGGTGGGGTCCTGGCCGTAGCGATGACCGCTGAGGGACTGGGCCACCTCGAGCACCGGCTCGAACAGGTCGGTGGCGAAGATCGAGTCGACCCCTTGCAGGACGGGAAGGATCCGCTCGAGCCCGGCGCCCGTGTCGATGCTCGGCCGCGGCAACGGCTCAGTCGTCCCGTCAACGAGCCGGTTGTACTGCATGAAGACCAGGTTCCAGATCTCGACGAAACGCTCGGGGCCGCCGTGGGCGGGACCTCCTTCGGCCCCGTAAGCAGGTCCCTTGTCGACGTAGAGCTCCGAGCTCAGACCGCACGGCCCGGTGTCGCCCATCCGCCAGAAGTTGTCGTCGCCCATGCGTTGGACCCGACCGGGGTCCACGCCCACGGCGTCGGTCCAAATGGCGGCGGCCTCGTCGTCGCTGTCGTAGACGGTGACCCACAGACGGTCGCCGTCGATGCCGAGCACCTCGGTCACCAGCTCCCAGGCGAAGGGAATGGCCTCCGCCTTGAAGTAGTCGCCGAAGCTGAAGTTGCCCAGCATCTCGAAGAAGGTGCAGTGGCGGTGCGTCGTCCCCACGATGTCGATGTCGAGCGTCCGGAAGCACTTCTGCACCGAGGTGGCACGCGGCCAGGGAGGTCGTTCGTCGCCGACGAAGTACGGCTTGAAGGGAACCATGCCGGCGATGGTGAACAGCACCGTCGGGTCGTGGGGGATGAGGCTCGCTGACGGTACGGCGACGTGGCCCCGCTCGGTGAAGAAGCGGGTGAACTCGCTGCGCAGCTGCTCGGCGTCGAACGCCCGGCCGGAGGTCACGAAGGGCGAGCCTAGTGGGCCGAAGGCGTCGTCCCGGTCCTGGGTCGGCGCGGTCGTCCCTGACGAGCCAGTCGAGTGCGACGGCCCCACCCCCGGTCACCACCGGCCACCGGCTCGCGCCGGCTTGGTACAGGCGCGTTCGACCCCGAACCGCCCACGGTCCCCGGTCGTCCGGTGTCGGCGCACAACTCGCCACGGTCGTCCGTCTGCCATCCCATGGTCTTCCCCGCGAGCTCGTGACGGTCTCCGTGCCCGGCGGCGGACAGTCCCGCCCACAGCTCGTCCTCCCGACGGTGCATCGCCTGGCGTCCGGCATCGACGGCCTCGGTGACGCGAGCGCCTGCCGCTTCCGCGGCATCTCGGGCAGCACGGCCCACTTGGCGCACCACGGCATCGGGTTGGACAGCGGCGGCCGTCCGCCGCACGGTGCGGCGGAGGGCCCGCTCGGCCCACAGCGACGAACCGGCACCGAACACGACGCCCGCCGCCAGCCATGCCGACCGCCGCGGCACGTTCAGCGACCTCCTCGGCCACGTGGTGTTCGGGCCTCGCCGTCGGCACGTCGCCGCCGCAGTTGGCGCACCCCGCCGCTCGCTCCGGCCCCCACCGCCAGCACCTTCACGACCGGGTTGGCGAACGCCCGGTAGGCCAGACGGCTCGCCGAGTCGACGGTGGCCGCCACAGAACCGGTTCGTTCGAGCACCACCCCCACCCGTTCGAGCTCGCTCGCCGCCTGCCCGACCACCCGGTGGGCATCCGCCACCAGGGGCACCGTCGACTCCGACAGCTGCGTCACCGTCCGCTCGAGGACATGCACCTGACGCCGGAGCGTGCGGGCCACCACGGCGATGACCACCACGGACACCGTCGAGCACCCCGCAGCCACGACAGCGGCGACCTCGGCAGCGGACATGACGCGTCAGTGTACGCCTACCCGTGCTGCGGTTTCGTCCGTTGGTCGCCCGTCGGTCGCCGGGGATCGTGGACGCTGACCGCCGTGGTTGCCGCCGGACGTCCCGATCACGCCACGTTCAGACCAGGCGGAGTGATCTCGCACATCCCGACGATCGGCTTGTTCAAGGGGTGGCCCCCCATCGAGCCGTAGAACAGGGCGTCCCCGAAGGAGAAGATCCCCCCGTCAGAGGCCACCTCCCAGTAGCCCCCTCCATCCGGGGTGGCCGCCATGCCGACGATCGGTTGGTTGAGGGGGTGGCCCCCCATCGACCCGTAGAACTGGGCATCTCCGAAGGCGAAGATCCCCCCGTCAGCGGCCACCTCCCAGTAGCCCCCTCCATCCGGGGTAGCCGCCATGCCGACGATCGGT
>JBMFXC010000075.1:0-12731 GCA_049964655.1 Acidimicrobiales bacterium | reverse complement strand
GCTAACGGCCCAAGACGAGAACCTAACCGACGGACCGAGGTCGGGGCCGACGCCAGCGAGCCGAGGTCGGGGCCGACGCCAGCGAGCCGAGGTCGGGGCCGACACGTTTGCTTGACGGCGCGCGTCCCATCGGCGGCCTGGCCGTTGGTCACCACTCGCCCCACCCCTCGGCGACCACCGGGTCCGAGATGGTCCTGGGGTCGACCGGCCGACGTGTGGCGGAGGCCTGGTAGACGGCGAAGCACAGCTGCAGCACGCGGACCGCCTCGTCGGCCGTCATGGACGGCTCTGTGCCGTCGAGTAGCGCGTCGACGAAGTGGGCGGACGACCGGCGGAAGCCCTCGGCCCAGTCTGTCTCGACTCCCCCCTCGGCGACGGTCCGGCACACGTTGTCGCGGCCTTGGTAGAGGACGACCGGTGGTGCGTCGAGCAGCTCACCGGTGGCCCGGGTCACCCACAGCACCCCCTCCTCTCCCTGGAGCTCGAAGAGCTCGTCGGCGCCGTAGTACGTGGAGCGCAGCCACATGTCCGGCGCATAGTGGACGTCGATCACGCCGAGGACGTCCGGATCCTCGTACTCGAGGAGTGCCACGCACGGTTCGAAGTACAGGTCGCGGCGCCGGACGACCGCTTGCACCGAGGTGACATCGAGGCTAGGGAGCCACAGCGCCATGGCGAACTTGTGCACCATGTCGTCGAAGAGGTGGCCACCCGGGCTGTGGCCGTCGAGACGCCAGCCGTAGCCCTCGGGCCGCAGGCCGGCCTGGAAGGCCGAGTCGGTTTGGCCGACGACGGTCTTGATCCGGATGCCGGTCGTCCGGCCGATCGCGCCGCTCACGACGAGCTCCCGGGCCCGCTCGAGCGGGGGGTAGTGCCGGAAGCACTCGCTCACCCGTAGGACGAGCCCAGCGACCGCCGCCGCCCGGGCGAGCTCGCGGGCCTCGGGCACCGTGTTGGCGATCGGTTTCTGCACTGACACGTGCTTGCCGGCCCGCAGCGCGGCGAGGACGTGGGTGTGATGGAGGTAGGTGGGAGTGAGGATCTCGACAGCGTCGAGGCACTCGTCCTCCAGCAGCTCGTCGAGCTCCGTGTAGACCCTGTCCACGCCCCATCGTCGGGCGGCGCTCCTGGCCAGTTCGGCGTCGATGTCGCACACCGCCACCACGTCGCACAGCGGGTGCTCGAGGTAACCGGCGATGTCGAGGTCGGCGATGTTGCCGGCGCCGACGACACCGAGCCGCACGCGGTCGGTGGGTAGTGGTCGACGTGCCGCCGTGGGGCCTGTGTGGGAGGCCGCCGAGGCTGACGGCTCGTCCACTGGTGCCTCCCAGGATCGGGGCGCACGAGCGCCGATGGTGGACCAGCGTAGCCATTGGGTGCGCCGGGTCCCGTGCGCCGCCGTCGATGCACCGGAAACCTCCGAGGCGCCTCTTGATGTCTCGCGCGACGCCCTGTCTCGCGCGACGCCCTGTCTCGCGCGACGCCCTGTCTCGCGCGACGCCCCTTCGTGCCGGATGCCCACACGGCGCGGCTGGCCGCCGGCGGTACGCTGCGGAGGCGCCTCGGCCGCGGGCAGAAGGCCGCGGGCAGAAGGGCGCTAGACGTCCGAGGGGAGGGTTGGGGATGGCGAGCGCACCCGAGCGAAGCGCACCCGAGGCGAGCAGGCCGGCCGCTGCCGGCGGCCGCGTACCGGTCCGTGTCGGGATGTCGCTCGGGACGGCCGCTGCCGGTGTCACGGGGGCAGATGCGCGTGAGGCCGCTACCTACGTCGTGCGTGCCACGCGGGCCGCCGCCGCCGCGGACCTCGACTTCCTCACGGTCGGGGACCACCACGCCACCGGTCCCGTCGGGTACCTCCAGAACACCCCGTTGTTGGGGCGCCTGTTGGCCGAATGGACCGAGCGCCCGGTCGGTTGCCTCTTCCTGGTGCCCCTGTGGCACCCAGTGCTCCTCGCCGAGCAGGTGGGGACCTTGGCGACGCTCGCCGCGACGCCCTTCATCGTCCAGGTAGGGGTCGGGGGCGGCAGCGGCCAGTTCGCAGCGATGGGCGCTTCGCTGGCCGAGCGGGCCCGACGGACCGAGGAGAGCCTACGCGTCACGAAGGCGCTCCTGCGGGGAGAGTCGGTCGACAGCCCCTTGTGGGGCGTGACCGGGGCGCGCGTCGCCCCCCTTCCTCCGGCCGGTGTCGAGTGGTGGGTCGGAGGCGGCGTCCCGGCCGCCGTCGAGCGCGCCGCTCGACTCGGTGACGCATGGTACGGGAACGCCGACTTGACCATCGAGACGGCGCGGCCTCTCATCGAGGGTTACCGCGAAGCATGTGCCCGCCTCGGGGTCGAGCCGGTACGCATCCCCGTGCGTAAGGACATCTTCGTGGCCGAGGACGCGTCGCTTGCCCGACGGGTGGGTGACGCGTTGGTGGCCAGCGGGTACCGGGGCTTCGAGCGCGGCGCCGTCGCCTACGGCGATCCGCGTCAGGTGGCCGAGCAGCTCCAGGCCTTCGTCGAGCTCGGCTTCACCGACCTCGCGCTCCGCACCATGCGCCCGCTGCCCGCGGAGGTGGACGCCGGGGCGGCGGTGGCAAGCGTGGAGCTGGTCGGCGAGGTGCGCGCCCTGTTGCGCAACGGCTCGACGGCCCTACCGGGCTCCTGAGCCCCGCTGGGCCGGCGTCCAGTTCAGCCAGCAGGCGCCCGCGGGGGTGGCACGACGACGGCGACGGGCGTGCCGCCCACGGAGACCCGTCGCTCGACGGTGCCGGCAGGGAGGGCGAGCTCGACGAGCGTGCCGTCCTGACCGCACACCCAGGCATGGCGGTGCTCGGGCCCGAGGGTGATCGCTTCGGCTCCCGTACCGATCGGGATGGACGCAGACGGCGACAGGTCGGCCAGCGAGATCGGGGTCATCCCGTCGCCGGCGCTGACGTATGCCGTCCCGTTCGGGCCTGCTGCCGGGTCGACGGCGATGCCGGTGGGGTCCCCACCGACGGCGATGGGTGTCCCCGCCACCAGTGACGGCACGCTGAGCGGTACGACGGTGCTCGTCTGCTGGTCGGCCACAAGAGCGACCGCGCCGTCCGGGCTGAAGGCAACAGCATCGGGCTCGAGGCCGACGGCGACGGGTGCGCCGGCGACGAGCGAAGGCAGCGCGATCGGGGTGACCGTCCCGTCGCCGAAGTTGGCCACGAGCGCCAACGACCCGTTCGGACTGATGGCGACGGCGTCGGGATGGGTACCGACGCGAACTGGCCTGCCGACGTGCAGCGACGGCAACGACACCGGAGTGACAGTCCCTCCCAGCAGGTTCGCCACCAGAGCCATCGACCCGCTCGGGCTGACCGCCACGGCATCGGGCTCGAGCCCGACCGTCGCCCGCCCCACCTCGGTCCCGGTCGCCGTGTCGATCACGCTCAGCACGTCCACGCCCTTGTCGGCAGCCAGCACGTCGCGTCCGTCGGGCGTGGCCGCCAGCGAGCTCGGCAGCGATGCCGTGGTGGACGCACGGGTTCCGGTCATCACCGGGTGCAGCACGGCGCCGTCTGCCGTGTCGACGACGGCGAGGGTGTTGCCCGGGTCGGCCAGCCCGGCGCCCGTTGCCACGTAGGCCAGGTGCCCGCCGCGAGCGGGCGCGGCGAGAGCGCTCGACCCGCATGCTGCCAGCACGCAAGCCAGTACGAGGACCAGGGCCGCGGCGGCCCTGGGGCGGGCCAACCCCCGGCTAGCCGCCTTCCGACCGACAGCGACCGCGGTGGGGGCTGGGGTGCTCGACCGGGCTGCCGACGGGGTCAACCCCGGCCGCACGAGGCTCCTGGGGACGTGTCGAGACCGCTCCAGCCAGGCTGTTCGGTGACCGGATAGAAGTCCCCGGTCGCCGGGTCCTGGTGGTAGGGGACGGGTGGAGGCGCGCCTGCTGCCAGCTCGGCGACGGCGGCGAGCAGGAGGTCGACGTCCTCGCCGGACGTGCCGAGTCCGGCGCTGGCCCGGACCGCCCCGGGAACGTTGCGTCGGTCGCCGACGGCCAGCTCGGCTCGGTAGCGCTCGACGGCGGCCCGGTCCATGCCGAGGAGGCGCACGACGTAGGGGTGGGCGCAGAAGCATCCGTGGCGAACGGCGATCCCGTGCTCGGCGCTGAGCCTCGCCGCCACGAGGGCGTGGTGGAGGCCGTCGACGGTGAAGGCGGCGACAGGCAGGAGGTCCGAAGGGTCGGCGTCGGGCCCGGGGCCGAGCAGTCGTACGCCGTCGATGGTGGCCAGTCCGGAACGCAGCCGTTCGGTGAGCGCGCGCTCGTGGGCGGCCACGGCGTCCCAGCCGATGCCGTCGAGGACGTCGACGGCGGCGTGGAGGGCGACGGCCCCCACGACGTTGGGCGAACCGGCCTCCTCGCGGTCGGGTGGAGCCGTCCAGAGCACCTCGTCGAGCCCGACCAGGTCGACGGCCCCGCCACCGACCAAGAAGGGATCGCCCGTCTCGAACGCCGACCGGGGACCGACGAGCGCCCCGGCACCGAAGGGGGCGTACAGCTTGTGCCCGCTGAAGACGACGAAGTCCGCCTCGACCGGCAGCGGGCGGTGGGGGGCGAGCTGGGCGCCGTCGACCACCACCGGGACACCGCGTTCGTGTGCCGCGGCGATCACGGCGCCAAGCGGGGGGAGCCACCCCGATACGTTGGAGGCTCCGGTCACCGCCAGGAGGGCGGGCTTCGGGCGCTGGTCGAGGGCAGCGGCGACCGCGTCGACGTCGAAGGTCCCCTCCGGCCCGCACTCGACGTAGCGCCGGGTTGCCACCCGTCCCCAGGGCAGGAGGTTGGCGTGGTGCTCGACGACGGTGGTGACCACCACGTCGGTCGGATGGAGGCGGAGCCGGTAGGCGAGGTGGTTGATCGCCTCGGTCGTGTTCCGGCACACGATGGCGACGTCGGAACCGTCGGGGTCGCGTCCGGCGAAGGTGAGGACGGCCCGGCGAGCTTCCTCGTAGGCAGCGGTCGAGCGACGTGAGCGGAAGCCGGCACCTCGGTGCACGCTCGAGTACCACGGGAGGAACTCGCTGACCCGGTCGGCAACAGCTGGATGCGCCTGGGTCGAGGCGGCCTGGTCGAGCTCGACCGGCCGCCGCTCGGAACCGTCGAGGCACGGCACGGCCACGTCCGAGCCGACGAGCGTGGCGAGTGGGCGCGAGGCGTCGGTGTCCACGGCCAAACCCTACGGCGACCGGACCACCCCGTACGCTCACCTGGCTCCGGTCCGCCTACCATGCGCCGGTGGACGTCACACCCATGCCCCCCCGGTCGCCGGAGGTCTCGTCGTCCCCGATCGCCCCGGAACCCCCGTCCGGGCCTGCGGACCGGGAGCCCGCGTCCTCCGGCCGCTCGGACGACCTCGCCGAGCCACCGGTCGGCTCCGACAGCCTGGCTGCCACCACGGAGGCTCTCGATGCCGTCGAGGCGGTGCTGGGTGCCGTCGAGGCTGCCCTGGCACGGCTCGATGCCGGGACGTACGGGACGTGCGAGGTGTGCCGCCGGCCGCTCGCCGACGACCTGTTGACTGGTCACCCGACCGCCGTACGCTGTGAGGAATGCGCCGGGGAGAGTAGGCTCGGCATCGATGGGCAGCCTCAGGACTGAGCTCGAGCGCATCCTCACGGACTCGTACCTCGACGGTATCGCCGAGAAGTCCCTCGAGGACATCCGTGCCATGCGGTCCGAGTGCCAAGAGGCCGAAGTCGCCCTGTCCTACCTGCGCCGGGTCACCCAGGGCCGGCTTGACATCGTGCACGCCTACCTTGCCCGCGCGGTGGACGACCAGTCCGGGCTCGCCGGGGTGGTCGAGGACCTTGCCGGCATCCTCTCGGCCGGACCGGGCCGGCCCGACGGGCCGGGACGCCTTCCGATGCTGCTGGCTCCGGACATGGCATTGGGCGACCTGACCGCCGAGGTCGACGCCGTCCTCGACGGCGACCAGGTGGCGGACCTCGCCGAGCGCTCGGCGGACGACCTCCGGGTCCTCGTCGTCGAGCTGGACGCCATCGAGAAGCGCACCTCGGCCGAGCGTCGGGCCCTGCACGAACGGATCGACGCCCTTCAGGCCGAACTGGTGGACCGCTACAAGTCTGGAGCAGCCTCGGTCGAAGGCTTGCTCTCGTGACGGACTGCCGGTCGCCCCTCGACAGGGGGCGGCGCGACGGAGGAGGGACGTCCGGAGCGGGGAACCGGTGACAGCGGCGAGCCCGGCGGGTGGCCACGGCCAGGGGTCGCCGTTCGTCCGCGACCTCCCCGACCGGGTGAACGACCTCGGTGCCTTCATCCGCGAACAGCGCAACACGGCTCGGCTGTCGCTCCGGCGCCTCTCCGAGCTGGCGGGCGTGTCGAACCCCTACCTCAGCCAGATCGAGCGAGGACTGCGCCGACCGTCCGCCGAGATCCTCCAGCAGATCGCCAAGGCGCTCCGCATCTCGGCCGAGACGCTCTACGTGCAGGCCGGCATCCTCGAGCGACCGGACGGGGAGGGCGACCTCGCTCGGTACATTCTCTCCGACCGGTACCTCTCCGAGGACCAAAAGCAGGTCCTCCTCCGGATCTACCTCTCCTTCCGCCACGAGAACGATCCCGACGACCCCGACGGGGAACGCCGCCACGGGGATGCCGGAACCCGGGTGACCAACGGTGCGACCGTGGCGGCGGAACCGCATCGGACCGGCAGCGTCGTCGTGGAGGAAGGCGCCGGCGCCACTGCGGGGACCCGGGCCGCTGGCTCGTTCCGCGGTGCCTCGGTGCCTCGGCGCCCGAGGTCGGCTGCCGAGTGAGGCACCTGCACCGATAGGCTCGACGGCGCATGAGGCGCCTCGCAGTCCTGTCGATGCACACCTCGCCGCTCGCTCAGCCCGGCACGGGCGACGGTGGCGGCATGAACGTCTACGTACGCGAGCTGACCTCGGCCCTCGCCCGAGCCGGCGTCGAGTGCGACGTGTTCACGCGAGCGTGGTCGGACGAACTGCCTCCAACCACCACCGTGGAGCCCGGGTTCCGCGTCCACCACGTCCCGGCCGGCCCACCCGAGCCGGTGGTGAAAGAGGAGCTTGCTGCCTACGTCGAGGAGTTCGCCGACGGCGTGGGCAAGCTGGTCGAGTCGCTCGGTGCCGACCTCCCCTTCGACGCCATCCACGCCAATTACTGGCTGAGCGGCGTGGCCGGTCATGCCGTCAAGCACCGCTTCTCGCTCCCCCTGGTGTCGACGTTCCACACGCTCGACCGGGTGAAGGCGGAGGCCAGCCCCGAAGAGGTCGAGCACGACGCCTTCGTGCGCCGTGCCGAGGCCGAGGCTGCCGTGATCCACTGCTCGGACACCGTGCTGGCCTCGTGCTCCGTCGAGGCCGAGCAGATCACCCACCTCTACCACGCCGACGCCACCCGCATCCGGATCGTCGCTCCCGGTGTCGACCACGCCTTCTTCGGCCCCGGGTACCGGCCGAGAGCGCGCCGAGCCATCGGGGTCCCCGAGGACGGTCCGCTTCTCCTTTTCGTCGGCCGGGTCCAGCCGCTCAAGGGTGTCGAGGTGGCAGTGCGGACCCTCGATGCGCTGCGCGCCGACCACGCCGACGCCCGACTGGTCGTGGTGGGCGGCCCGAGCGGCCCTCACGGGCGCGACGAGCTCGTCCGCCTTCGTGACCTGGTCGGTGCCCTCGGGCTCGCCGGCGCGGTGTCCTTCGTACCGCCCCAGCCGCACGAGCTGCTGTCGACTTTCTACCGGGCTGCCGACGTGTGCCTGGTGCCGAGCCGGTCCGAGTCCTTCGGGCTCGTGGCCCTCGAGGCGGCGGCGTGCGGCACGCCGGTGGTCGCCTCCGAGGTCGGAGGGCTCCAGACCCTCGTCGACCACGGGAGGACGGGCTATCTCGTCGAGGACCCCACCCCGGAGGCGTTCGCCGCCTGGGTCCGCCAGATCGTCGCCGAGCCCCTGCTCGCCGAGCGGCTGGGCAGCCATGCCGTCATCAGGGCGCGTCGGTACACCTGGGCGCGGGCAGCGGTCCTCCTGCGGGAGATCTACGAGGAGCTCACCGCCGGTCACCTGGTGGAGTGTCGGTGACCGACCGATGGGCTGGCGTGCTCGACGACACCGAGCACGCCGAGGTGTGTGCCGTCGTGGACCGGTGGGCGGCGAGCGCCCTGGCCGAGGGCACCTTCCTCGTGGCCGCCGAACGGACCGGGGGCGAGGACGCGGCGGCCAGGGGGACGCCTCGCTGGGCGCTGAGGTTCCAGGGCGAGGAGAAGGAGCTCGTCACGGTGTGGCTGACCCTGCACCAACGGACCCTTCGCCACGAAGTCCAGCTCATGCCCGCTCCCGAGGAGCACGTTGCCGAGACGTACGCCTACCTCCTCCGCAGGAACGCCGACCTGTGGGGGATGACCTTCGCCATCGGAGCCGAAGACGCCCTCTACCTGGTTGGTCGCGTTCCGGTGGAACGGGTCGACGACGTCGAGCTCGACCGCATCGTCGGTGCCTCCCTGGCTGCGGTCGACGAGTGCTTCCCCACGGCGATGTCCCTGGGCTTCGCCAGCCGCTTTCGGCGTCGCCCCCCGGCTCACCGGCGGGGGTGAGCCGTCGGCACCGGGTGCTCGAGGCGCTCCGCGGCCCCTGAGCAGGCCGACGCGCCACTGGTAGCGTCGCGCCGCATGGCGATCGAGCTGCTGGTGATGGGCGGAGGCAAGATGGGGTCGGCCCTGGTCGACGGGTTGGTCCGTCAAGGGTGGGCGTCTCCGGAGGCCCTCGCGGTCTGCGATCCCGACGACTCGGTCCGCCACCGGCTGGCAGGCACCCACCCCGGGGTGCTGGTGACGCCGGTGCCCGTGGTTGCCGATGCCGTCCTGCTCGCCGTCAAACCGGACGTCGCCGAGGCGGCGTGCCGCGCCGTCGCCCCACATACCCCCGGCCGCGTGCTGTCGGTGGTGGCGGGTCTGGCCGCCGGCCGCCTCGAGGCACACCTCCCCGCCGGGACCCCCGTGGTCCGTGCCATGCCCAACACGCCCTCCCTGATCGGTGCCGGCGTCGCCGCCATGGCGGGCGGGAGCCACGTGAGCGGCGCCGATCTCGACTGGGCCGAGAGCGTGCTCGCTGCCGTGGGGACCGTGGTCCGACTCCCCGAGCGGTACCTCGACGCCGTCACCGGTGTGTCGGGATCCGGGCCCGCGTACCTCTTTCTGGTCGCCGAGGCGCTGATCGAGGCGGGCGTGGCCGCTGGCTTGGCCCGTCCGGTGAGCCGCACCCTCGTCGTCGAGACGCTCCTCGGCTCGGCCCGGCTCCTCGCCGAGACGGGCGCCGATCCGGCGGAGCTCCGCGCCGACGTCACCTCGCCTGGTGGTACCACCGCGATGGCCCTGCGAACGCTCGAGCTCAAGGCCGTCAGGTCCGCCTTCATCGAAGCGGTCGCCGCCGCCACCGAACGGTCGCGCCAGCTGGGCCGCTGACCAGGCCCCAGTGGCGACGCTGTACTTCCTGTCCGACTACGGCCTGGCCGACGAGTTCGTCGGCGTGGTCCACGCGGTCCTCGGCCGGCTGGCACCGGGTGTGCCGATGGTCGACCTCACTCACGGGGTTCCGCCCTTCGACGTGACGGCCGGGGCCGCCGCCCTGGCTCGGTGCGTCCCGTTCCTCGGCGACGGCGTCGTCGTGGCGGTGGTCGACCCCGGGGTCGGGACTGGTCGCCGCCCGGTTGCCGTCCACGTCGACCCGGCAGACGGCGGGCCGCACTGGCTGGTCGGTCCGGACAACGGGCTCCTCCTTCCGGCCGCCGACAGCCTGGGCGGCGTCCTCGACGTGGTCGTGCTCGATCCGGCACGCCTTCGGACAGCGCCGGTCCGAACGGGTACGCCACCGGCCACGACCTTCGACGGCCGTGACGTGTTCGCCCCGGCGGCGGCACACCTCGCCACCGGTGGTGACCCTGGTGACCTCGGCGAGCTCGCCGGTCCCGGGTCTCTCGTCCCCGGACCGCCGCTGCCCCGGACGCACGTGGAGAGGGATGGGTCGGCGGTGAGCCTGGTCACCCCGGTCGTCGGCGTCGACCGGTTCGGCAACGTGCAGCTCGCCGCCGATGCCACGGCGCTCGTCAGCCTGGGGGTCGGGCCGGGTGACCCGGTGTCGGTGACGATCCTTGCCAGCAGCGGAACCGGTGACGGGGAGACGGGCGCAGCCGGTGCCGAACGAACAGCCGTTCCCCCAGCGGCTGCCGTCCCCGCTGCCGTCCCCGCTGCCGTCCCCGCTGCCGTCCCCGCTGTTGTCGTGCGGACGTTCGCCGCGTGCCCGCCTGGGGGCCTCGGTCTGCTCGTCGACGCCGCCGGGCACCTTGCGCTCGTGGCCGACCGCGCCAGCGCCGCCGACCGCCTGGCTGGCTCGCCGTCGAGGATCGCGCCAGATGGCCTGGTTGGCACCGGGGTCCGCCTCGAACGCCGGCGCCGAGAGTCGGCCTCGACGTAGCGGGGATCGCCGGTAGGTGGCGCGGATTGCCGGTCGCGGGGCCGGTCGTTCTACGATCGCCGCCCATGGTGGGAACGGAGGGGGACTCGGGCAGGTCGGCTGGGCGGGAGGTGACCGGCCGCGGCCGCTCACGGCGTCGTATCCCGGAGCCGACGGTCGGTCGTCTCCCCGTCTACCAACGGATCCTCGAAGAGCTCCTCCGTTCGGGCACGACGACCGTGTCCTCGGACCAGCTCGGTTCCCTGGCACGGGTCAACGCGGCCAAGGTGCGCAAGGACCTCTCGTTGCTCGGGTCCTTCGGCACCCGGGGTGCCGGCTACGACACCGCCTTCCTGATCGAGCAGATCGACCGCGAGCTCGGGCTCGACCACGAGTGGCCGATCATCATCGTGGGCATGGGCAACCTGGGTCGTGCCCTCGCCCATGCACAGGGGTTCGCCGCCCGCGGCTTTCGCGTCGCCGCGCTCTTCGACGTCGCTCCGTCGGTCGTCGGAGACGAGGTCGCCGGCGTGGTCGTCCGCCACCTCGACGAGCTGCCCCCCATGGTCGGGGAGCACGCCGACGCCATCGGGGTCATCGCCACACCTGCCCGAGCGGCCCAGGACGTCGCCGACCTGTTGGTCGCCGCCGGCGTGGGCTCCCTGCTCAACTTCGCCCCCCGGGTGCTCACCGTGCCGCCGCGGGTCCTCCTGCGCTACGTGGACCTGAGCATCGAGCTCCAGATCATGAGCTTCTACCAGTCCCGACGTCGACCGGATGCGGTGGCGGGCCGGATGCCGGTCATCGGCAGCGTCGGCCTGTCGAGCCGCAACCCCGAGTAAGGCGACTGGCGGCACCTGTCGGAGCCCGGCATGCTGGAGCAGCGGGCCGTGCCGCTGGGGAACGGTGCCGCACCAGCTTCGGCGGAGCAAGTGAGGGTACGCCAAGGTGTCGGTCGTCGTCGTCGGGATCGAGGAGAGCAACGCCCCGCTCGAGCTCCTCGAGCGGGTGTCGGTCGGCGAGGACGCGTTGCCCAAGGCCCTTGCCTCCCTGGCCGACCGCTCCAACCTGTCCGAGGTGGCCGTGGTGTCGACCTGCCTGCGTACCGAGGTCTACGCCGTCGTCGACCGCTTCCACGCCGGTGTGGACGAGCTGCGTGAGTTCCTGGCGACGACGGCTTCGACCAGACCCGAGGCGCTCGAGCCGTACCTGACGGTCCACTTCGACGACGACGTGGCACGGCACCTCTTCGCCGTGGCCGCAGGCCTCCGCTCGGCCGTCCTCGGCGAGTCCGAGGTGTTGGGGCAGGTCCGGCGGGCGTGGGAACGGGCGCACCAGGCACGGACGGCGGGGCCCGTGCTCGGTTCCCTGTTCCGCCACGCTGTCGAGACGGGCAAGCGGGTCCGCTCCGAGACCGCCATCGCCCGGGGGACCACCTCGTTGTCCCACGGGGCCGTCGCCCTGGCTGCCCAGCGTCGCCCGGGAGGGCTGGCCGGCCTGCGAGCGGTCGTCGTCGGGGCTGGCGAGATGGGCGAAGGGCTCGCCCACGCGCTGGTCGGCCAACGGGTCGACCACGTGACCGTGGTGAACCGGACCCGTACCCGGGCCACCGCGGTGCGCGACGCCGTCGTCGAACGGGCAGGGGCGGACGCCCCGACGGTGGTCGTCACGTCCCTCGCTCGTCTGCCTGACGCCCTGGTCGACGCCGACGTGGCCTTCACGTCGGTGGCCACCGCGCACCCGGTCGTCGACGAGACGACCCTGGCCGACGTCGCGGCGCGGCGCGTGGCGGCGGGAAGAGGGGACCTGCTCGTCGTGGACCTCGGCGTGCCGCGCAACGTCTCACCGGCAGCCGGTGGCCTCGCCGGTGTCGAGCTCGTCGACATGGAGGTGCTGCGGGCCTCGGTGGCCGAGGCGCTCTCGGGTCGCCGGGGCGAAGTGACCCAGGCTACGACCATCGTGGCCGAGGAGGTCGAGCGCTACCGGGTCGCCAGTCGGGCCCGCGGGGCGGCGCCGGTGGTGGCGGCCTTGCGCACCCGTGCCGACGAGGTGCGGCTGGCCGAGCTCGCCCGGTTGCGGTCGAGGCACCCCGAGCTCACCGACGAGCAGTGGGCGGTGGTCGAGGCGGTCACGCGCACCGCCATGGCCAAGCTCCTCCACACCCCGACCGTCGCCGTCAAGGAGGCGGTTGGCACGCCCCGAGGCGAGCGGCTGGTCGAGGCCGTGCGCGTCCTCTTCGACCTCTGACCCCACCTCCTGAGCCGACCGTCCGGTCGCAGCCCGTCGGGGTCGTCGG
>JBMFXC010000074.1:8052-12967 GCA_049964655.1 Acidimicrobiales bacterium | reverse complement strand
GCGGCGCGCCCCGGCGTCCCCGCAGCGCGACCGCACCTGGCTCCTGGGGGCTCGTGGGGAGGTTCTGGGGGCGCTCGCTCCACGGGGCGCCGTCAACGAACGTCACGACGCGGTGTGCAGCCCTCCGGGGAGGTCGCTGCGGCGTGCCACCACACCGGCGAGCAGCTCGAGGAGCACCCGGGTCGGAGCAGAGGGGAGGCCACGGGCCCGGAGGGCGGTGCCTACCCTGCGCCGGGGAAGGCCGGCGATCGGAATGCCCCGGAAGCGGTCGCCGAGGATACGGGGGAGCGCGGTGGCCGGGAGGATGGCCGGCCCGTACCCCTCGAAGGTGAGGGAGGCGATGAGCCGGAGCCCGTCGATCTCGGCCCGAGGCGTGAGTGTGACGCCTGCCGGAGCGATGGCTGCGTCGAGCTCGTCTCGGTATGCGGTCCCGTGGGCGGGCAGGAGGAGCTCGAGCCCGTCGAGCTCGGCGACGGGGAGCGCGCCGGGATGGCTGGCGAGCGGGTGCTCGACCGGCACGACCAAGACGAGGTCTTCCTCGAAGAGCGGCGTCGTGACCACGTCTCGCCCGGGGACGGGCAGGTTGAGGACGGCGACGTCGAGCTGCCCGGCCTCCAGGCGAGGTTCGAGGCCCGTCGTCGTCCCCTCGACGACGACCAGATGGACGCCCGGGTGCCGGGTGTCGATGAGCCGGAGCAGCTCAGGGACGAGCCAACGTGCCGTCGTCCCGATCATGCCTACGCGGACGGTGCCGGTCACCTGGTCGCGGTAGGCGGCCACGTCGGCGACCAGTGCCTCGAGCTCCGAGAGCATCCGACGGGCCCGTGCCACGACGACGGTGCCCTCGTCGGTCAGGCGGCCGGTTGCCCGATCGAGCAGCGTCGTGCCGAGCTCCGCCTCGAGGCGGGCTACATGAGCGGAGATGTTGGACTGCACCGTGCCGAGCCGGTCAGCTGCCGCGGAGAAGGAGCCGGCATCGGTGATCGCCACCAGTGCCTGGAGATGTCGGAGTTCCATCGTTTGGGACGATAGCAAATATCTACGAAAACTGTTTGACTGATCGGCGGTCGTCCGGCAGAATGGATCTCAGACCACAGGGATCAGGAACCCCCCTCCGTTCCTTGTCGTGTCAGTGTGAAGGGACCGCCCTCCCCCCCGGCGGTCCCTTCACCGCGTCCGGGGTCCGGTAGCCGTCCGATGGGGCGGCTACCGGACGGGACCTCCCGTCGGTGAGCGGTGACAGCCGGCCCGACCGGGGCGGTAGCCTGGCCCGATGTCGCGTTCCGTTGTGGAGTCGCCCGGAGGGGCGGTGTTCGTCGACCTCGACCGGACGTTGTTGCGCGGAGCGAGCGGTCCGGTGCTCCACGAGGCGTTGGTGGAAGAAGGCGTGCTGGCGCCGGGCCAGCGTCTGCCGGGCGACGGCGTGGTGTACGCCCTCTACGACCGGCTGGGCGAATCGCTGGGGGTGATCGCCCTGGCCCGTGCCGCGGCTCTCGTGATGCGAGGCAGGCCCGTGGATGCAACGCGGCGGGCCGGGAAGCGGGCGGCGGAGCACCTGGCCGAGCTGGTGCAGCCGTGGGCTCATGGCGTGCTGGAGAGCCACCGGCGCGCCGGGCAGCTGCTGGTGCTCGCCACCACGTCGCCGCACGACCTGG
Source organism: Acidimicrobiales bacterium (assembly GCA_049964655.1). GTDB lineage: Bacteria > Actinomycetota > Acidimicrobiia > Acidimicrobiales > RAAP-2 > JAJZJT01. The sequence continues at coordinate 11,312 of JBMFXC010000074.1, read as the reverse complement.
TCGGGCCGCTTGCCGACCTCCTGGGGTTCGACGGCGTCGTGGCTACCCGTTACGAGGTAGCCGACGGTTCCTATACGGGTCGGTTGGCAGGACGGTTCATGTGGGGTCCAGCCAAGCGGTCTGCCGCGGTGGCCTGGGCTCGTGACCGTGGGGTGTCGCTCGGAGCGTCGCACGCCTACTCGGACAGCTTCTACGACGTGCCGTTGCTCTCCGCCGTCGGGCACCCGCACGCGCTGAACCCCGACCCGCGCCTGGCTGCCGTGGCCCGGGCGCGCCGATGGCCGGTCGAGCGGTGGGACCGGGCGCCGGGGGTGCCGTCGTTGTGCGGGCTCGAGCCCTACCACGTCGCCCGGATGGCGTTCCGGCCCGAGGCCTTCCCCTATGCCCGGTTCGACATCACGGGGGTGTCGGGGATCCCTTCCGAGGGACCGGTGCTCGTCGCGGCCAACCACCGCAGTTACTTCGACGTGGTCGCGCTCGGGATCGTGGCGGCCCGGCTCGGTCGCCCGGTTCGGTTCTTGGCCAAACAAGAGCTGTTCGACGCTCCGGTGGTCGGGGTGCTGGCGCGTTCGTTGGGGGGCATCCCGGTCGATCGCTTCGGGGAACGTGGTGCGTCCCTCGTCGAGGCGGCCGCGGCACTACGTGCGGGCGAGGTCGTCATCGTCCTCCCGCAGGGGACGATCCCCCGAGGCGAGGCGTTCTTCGACCCGGTGCTCGTCGGACGGACGGGTGTGGCTCGGCTGGCCGCCGAGACGGGGGCGCCAGTGGTCCCGGTCGGCCTGTGGGGAACCGAGCACGTCTGGCCCCGCTCGGGTCGGCTGCCGCGCGTCGCCGGCGTCCTCAGGCCGCCGACGGTCACCGTACGGGTGGGGAGCCCGCTGGCGCTTGCCGGATCAGACGTCGTCGCCGACACCGCCACGGTGATGGCCGCCATCACCGAACTGCTCCCGGCCGAGGCGCGTCGCCGACCACAGGTGACCGAGGCGGACGTGGTACGGGCCCGTCCGCCGGCGTGATCGGTCGCCATCGGGGCGCGGGCACCACGCTGCGTCCCCGAGCCGCCGTCGGCGTGGCAGCCGTGACAGTGGCCATCCGGGCGTCGCGCCGGCTCGGGCGGGGCAGCGGGACGGTGGCCGGTGGGCGGATCGGCCTCGTGCTCGACCCGAAGCTCCTCGCCGAGCTGGGTCGCTCCCGGCGTGTGGCCCTGGTGACCGGCACCAACGGCAAGACGACGACGACCCGGCTGCTCGGCGCCGCGGTGTCCCCGAACGGGGACGTGGCCACGAACGACACGGGGGCCAATATGCCAGCAGGCCATCTTGCCGCGCTGGTAGCCCGGCCGGTTGCGCCGAACGCGGTCCTCGAGGTCGACGAGGTCTACCTCGGGGCGGTGGTCGAGGCGGTCTGGCCCCGCGTGGTCGTCCTGCTCAACCTGTCGCGGGACCAGTTGGACCGGACCAACGAGGTGCGGATGCTGGCTGCCCGCTGGAGGGAGTCGCTCGGACGACCTCCCGCCGGCCCGGTCGCACCGAGGGTGGTGGCCAATGCCGACGACCCGCTGGTGGTGTGGGCAGCCTCGGGCGCCGTAGGACCCTGCACCTGGGTCGGGGCCGGTCAGGTGTGGCGGCAGGACGCCGTGGGATGCCCCGCGTGCGGCGGGCGCATCCGGTTCGGTCCGGGGCCGGCGTGGGCGTGCGACAGCTGCGGGTTGGAGCGGCCGCCGTGCACGGCCTGGCTGGAGGACGGCTCGCTGGTCCGCCCGGACGGCAGTCGGCTCCCGGTGCGGTTGTCGATCCCTGGGCGGTTCAACCAGGCGAACGCCGTCATGGCGGCGGTCGCCGCTCCGCTGTTGTTGGACGACCCAGCCGGCGGTTCCTCGACGCCGGGGGTCCCGACGGTGGAGGAGGCGCTCGACCGCATGGCCCTGGTCGACGACGTCGCCGGGCGCTTCGCCGTCCTCGACCGCCATGGAGCCGGCGTGCGACTGGCCCTGGCCAAGAACCCGGCGGGGTGGACAGCCCTCTTCGACCTCCTCGACGAGGAGCGGACGACCGCCGACGGGCCGACGGAGGACGCGTGCCACCTGGTGTTGTCGGTCAACGCCAGGGTCGCCGACGGGGCAGACACGAGCTGGTTGTGGGACGTCCCCTTCGAGCGCCTGGCCGGACTGCCGGCCGTGGTGGCGACCGGCGAGCGTCACCGTGATCTGGCCGTGCGCCTCCGCTACGCGGGGGTCGAGCACGTGGCGGTGGCCGACCCACTGGCGGCGGTCGACGTCGCCCTGGCCCGCCGGGGGGCCAATGGGGCAGGTGGCAACGCCCCGCGAGCGATGATCCCGATCGACGAGCGTTGCCCCGCCGTCACGGTGGTGGCCAACTACACCGCGTTCACGGCGTTGCGGAGCCGGTGGTGACGAGCGGGGCCGATCCGGCGAGAGCGACCGCGTCGCTCCGTGTGGTCGTCGTCTACCCGGACCTGCTCGGCACCTACGGTGACGGTGGGAACGGGATGGTGCTGGCTCGCCGGGCGGCCTGGCGGGGGATCCCGGTCGAGCTCCTCCACGCCCTCTCGGACGAGCCGCTGCCCACCGGCCATCTCTACTGCCTGGGTGGCGGAGAGGACGGTCCCCAGGTGCGGGCTGCCACCCTCCTCGCCGAGGACGGAGGCCTGGCGAGGGCGGTCGCCGGTGGAGCCGCCGTGCTCGGCGTGTGTGCCGGCTTCCAGGTGCTCGGGCACACCTATCCTGACGCCCACGGCCGTCCGCTGCCGGGCCTGGCACTGCTCGACGTGGAGACTCGGAGGAGCCGCCGGGGTCGGGCGGTGGGGGAAGTGGTGGCCGAGCCGGCTCCCGGGGCCCCTCGGCTCCCCCGGGCCCTTGGCGGTGGCGGTCTGCCCACGCTGACCGGCTTCGAGAACCACGCCGGGGTGACCACGTTGGGAACGGGGGCACGACCGCTCGGCCGGGTGTCGCTCGGCGTGGGCAACGGCGGTGGCGACGGCACCGAAGGAGCGTGGCAGGGGACGGTGGTCGGGTCCTACCTGCATGGGCCGTTGCTCGCCCGCAACACGGACCTCGCCGACGTGCTGCTCGGGTGGGCGTTGTCCGCGGCCGTGGCCGACGGCTGCGTGGCCGACGGCTGCGTGGGTGACCTCCGACCGCTCGACGACGAGGAGGAGGCAGACCTACGGGCCGAGCGGCTGCGCGCCGCGGGGCACCTCGCTCGACGCCCAGACCGTTGGGTGCGCCGGGTGCTCGGCCG
>JBMFXC010000074.1:0-7952 GCA_049964655.1 Acidimicrobiales bacterium | reverse complement strand
CCTCAGTGGTGCAGAGAGGGCCACGACGGCCCATCGGGCGCTTCTGACCGCGACGGGCGGCTTCGGGCGTCCTCGGGCAGCGCCCACGACCGTCGCCAGAGGGCCACGTCGGGGCCGGAGAGCGGAGGAGTCGTTCCTGCCGCGGCGTTCCGCCGTGCCGTCCACCAGTCACCTCGGCGCTCGTCGGCGACCACGGCAATCGCCTGGGCGATCCGTTCGCCGAAGTGCCGGGCGTCTTCGCCGGCGGCGGGCCACAGCGGCGGTTCGAAGGTGACCGTCGTCTTCGCCCGCCCGAGGCTGCGCTGACCCTTGGCGAGGAGCTTCCGGGTGCCGCTCAGATGGACGGGGACCACCGGTCGGCCCGACCGCACGGCCAGGTAGGCGGCGCTGGCCGGGTGGAAGTCTTGCCCCCAGCCGTCGGGGGAGCGCCCGCCCTCGGGGAAGATGATGACGTTCCAGCCGTCGTCGAGCAGTTCGAGCGCACGTTGCGTCGAGCGCCGGTCGATCTTGGCGCGTTCGATGGGGATGGCGGCGAGCAGGAGCGCCCACAGGTGCGCCTTCCACCGTCGGTCGAAGAAGTAGTCGGCGGCGGCGCCGACGACGGTGTGGTGCCGGATCTGGCTCGGCAAGGTGGCGAGCAGGAGCGGTGTGTCGGCGTGGCTGGCGTGGTTGGCGGCGAAGATGACCGGCGTGGGGAGGTCGGAGAGCAGCTCGCCACCGACGACCGTCGGGGTGGCGAGGGCCAGGGTGGCGGGGCGGGCGATCGAGTCGACGAGCAGGACACGTGCCAGGCGGGCAGGGTAGGAGCGAGCCCATCGGGTGTCGTAGCCGACGCCGATGCGGCGTTCGGGTGCCGGACGGGTCAGCCCTTCGGGCCACCGGGGAGGTGCGACGGGGAAGGGAAGGTTGCCGAGGCGGCCGAGCCCGGTGCGAAGCGGGCGCCCCCGGCCGGCGCCGAGCCGGGCTTCGCTCCGGACCAGGCGGGTTGGTCGGAGGGAGGCGGCCTGCGACGGAGCTCGTCGGGCGCGCTCGTGGGGTGCTCCGGTCACTGGACGTCCGCCATGAGGATGGGCGGTACGTGGAGATGGGTCAGGGTGGGCGACGGCCCGACGACGTCCTTGGCCAGCTCGAGGGCGTCGGACAGTGTCGACGCCGGCCGGAAGCCGAGCCGTCGGACGGTGGCAGGGTCTCCACCGACGATGACCACCGCTCCCAGGTGGTCGAGGGCGTGCGCGCACCAGTACCACATGTAGAAGGGATGGACCCCGTGGTAGGCGTGCCCAGTGCGGTAGAGGTGCACGTACCAGGGATCGGTGGCGAAGGACTCTTCGAAACGGGCAGCCATCTCGACCGGATCGGTGGTCTCGGTGAGGACCTCCTCGAAGAAGTCGATGTAGCTCGGGTGGTGCACCGGGTCGAACTCCGGCGTGGTGGGGTGGCTGATGATGGCGACGCCACCGGGCCGGACGAGCGGCTTGTTCCGGTAGAGGTTGAAGAAGTAGCCGAGGCCGAGGCAGGCGACCAGGATCGGGTTGAGGATCGAGCCCACGTTGTAGGGGCTGATGTAGGGAAGCCCCATGGTGACGATGTCGGTCTGGCCGTCGACGACGACGGACTGCTGGGCGAGCACGTGGTCGGTGGTGGCGGCGTGGACGGCCTCGACCTCGCCCGCCTGGACGGAGGTCATCCGGTGCGGCGCCCGTACGGAGTGGAAGATGCGCCGGGCGAGCCGGGCCGGGGTGCGGTCGAGCGCCCCGGCGGCACCGAGGTAGGTGAGACGGTCACGCGTTCCCCACTCCCACTCGCGGCGCTGGAGGAAGGCGAACTGACTGGGGAAGGTGTTGGTGTTGAGGGTGGTCTCGATCTGGAAGACGGTGACGCCGCTGGCGGCGATGAGGCGGCCCATCCGCCAGTTCGACGAGTGCAGCTCTGAGCGCGTCTGGTCCATGAACGACCGGCTGTGTTGCATGGTGGTCGGATTGTGGTGGTGACGGATGCTCCGGTAGCTGGCCAGCCCGGTGGCGACGCTCTTGTGGCCGCCGTCCATGGCCACGAGGTTGATGTTGACGTAGACGAGCAGGTCGCTCTCGGCGGCACGGCGGTTGATCTCCACGTCCTCGCCCTGCTCGGTGGTCCCGAGATGGAGCAGCTGGTCGGGGTCCTCGGCGTCGTGCTGGAGGAGGAGACCGTTGGGAGCGAAGGCGTCGTAGACCCGGTCGCCGAGGGCATGGCGGAGCTCGGCCTCGGTCATGCGGCGGTGCAGGGCGAGCGCGGCAAGGAGGACGACGTCGTCGACCCCGGCCGTGGCGGCCAGTTCGAGGACCTCTTCGATGACGAGCTGCCGGATGTCGGGGCGTTCCATCGGCGGCAACGGCAGCGACACGTCGTCGAAGGCGATGGTGAGCTTCATGCCCGGGTGCAGGAGGGCAGGTAGGGGGTCGCGGTCACCGAGCGGGTTGAGGAGGGCCTGGCGGATCGCGGCGCGTGGGTCGGGGAGGGGGTCGAGCGGCTCGGGTGCGTAGACGACGCGACTCCCCTCGGGAAGGCGCTCGAGCCGGAACCGCTCACCGTGCCAGAACAGGGTGGGTGGGGTCGAGCGGTCGACCTCGAGCACGAAGCCGGGCCTGGGGCTCATGAGGGGGTTCCTTTCCGGGTGCGGAGGTCGAAGACGATCTTGACGGCGCCGCGTCGGCCCGCCGATCCGGCGTGGGCCAAGGCCTCTTCGTACCGCTCGAGCGGGTAGGCGGCCGACACCAGGGTGCCGAGGTCGGCAGCGGAGACGAGTGACAAGGCGAGGTCGAACGTGCGCGGTGAGGGGACTTCTGGCTCGGGCGGCACGTCGTGAGCCGAGCCGTTGCCACCGGGCGGCGCCCACCCCGGCTCGGTCCCGTAGGCGTAGGCGCCGACCAGACGGAGCTCGCGGTGCCACAGGACGGCGAGGTCGACCGCTACTCGTCCCGGCATGCCGACTAAGACGACCGTCCCACCGGGCCGGGCCAGTCCGAGGGAGGTGGTGAGGGAGTCGGCCGAGCCGACGCAGTCGAAGACGACGTCGGCTCCGTCGGTCAGCCGTCCCCCGAGGGCCAACGAGCCGGTCGCTCGTCGGACGGAACGGGCGAGCTGGTTGGGTGGCACGACGACGTCGGCACCGAACCGCTCGGCGAGCTGCTGTTGGACCCGGTGCTTGGCGCCCACGAGGACGGTGTGGGGAGTAGTGGGTCGTACGAGGTAGGTGAGCGCGGCGACGGTGGCGAGCCCCAGCGTCCCGGCGCCGAGCACGACGACGGTCGCTCCAGACGGCACGGATGCGGCCAAGGCGGCGTGCACCGCACAGGCGGTCGGCTCGACGACGACGGCGGCCTCGTCGTCGAGCGAGTCGGGCACAGCATGGAGCTGGGAGGAGTGGGCAACCAGGCCGGCAGTCGACCAGCCGCCACCGGTGTCGGCACAGAAGCCGGTTTGCAGCCCCGGGGCGAGCAGGCCGTCGGTGAGATGGCCGCACCGCTCGGTGTTGCCTGACGCACAGGACGGACAGGGTGGTCGGACATGGCGAGGACGGCAACCGAGGACGGGCTCGATGACGGCACGGCTCCCCGGGGCGAGCCGGTTGCCTGCGCTGTCGACGCCGCCGTCGGTGAGGATGCCGACGACTTCGTGGCCGGGCACGAAGGGGAAGCTGACGACGTCCTCGAAGTAGCGCGAGCTCCGGCCGTCGACGGTGGCGAGGTCCGAGCCGCAGATGCCCGACAGTGTCGGACGGAGGCGGTACCAGTCGTCGGCGGGTAGGTCCGGCGTGTCGACGTCGAGCAGGCGGAGCGGGCCGACGTGGGCCCCACGTCCCGAGGCCACCATCGAGACCAGCCGAGCGGCAGCGACGCGAGGCACGTTGCGCTCGTAGACGAGCGCTTTCATGGGCGGTCCTGGTGGGTACCGGGGTGGTTCCGCCGACGTGCGCCCACGAGCGACGCCTGGCTCGGCCCGGCCAGGGTGCGGGTGGAGCGCGGTCCGAGTGGCACGATCGGGCGTGCGCCGCCTTCGGCCGGCGCCCAGTGCTCGACGTGCCAACCACGTCGCCGGGCGATGGCGGCCAGCTTGGCTTCGGGGTTGACGGCAACCGGGAAGCCGACGGCCTCGAGGAGGGGGAGGTCGCTGGCCGAGTCGGCATAGGCCATCGACTCCTCGAGCCGGAGGCCCTCTGCTTGCGCGTACTCGGCGAGCACGTGGGCCCGGGCCTCGCCGATCGGTGGCAGGTCACGCAGTTGTCCGGTGAAGCGACCGTCCCGTTCGTCGAGGCGGGCGCAGACGACGTCGTCGAAGAGGGGACGGAGCGGTTCGACGACGAGGTCGAGTGCCCCGGTGATGAGGACCGTGCGGTGACCGAGTGACCGGTGGCGGCGGACTCGGGCGATGGCGGCCGGGTACGACTTGGCGAGGAGCAGGTGGGAGAAGAGCTCCCAGCTGTCGTCACGGAGCTCGGTCACCGAGGCGCCCTCGTAGCGACGGTAGAAGGCCCGCAAGAAGTCGCCCCGGTCGCGGCGGTCGAGTGCCAGCAACGAGGGAGCCCGGAGGAGGAGCTCGCCGACGAAGGAAGCCCGTTGCCACGGTGAGAGGTGACGTGACGCCAGCCAGGCGTACGAGGCGACGACGTTGGACGCCACCAGGGTGTTCTCGAGGTCGAAGGCGGCCAGGTGGCGGTCGGGCGAGAGGATGGCGGCGATAGCTCGTTCGGACCGGGGCACCTGGGAGGAGCGTCCCGGCGTGGTCCGGACCCTGGCATGCAGCACGACGGACGGCAGGTGGACGTGGTGCACGTAGTGGCCCCAGTCGACGACAGCCGGGTCGAAGCAGTACCGGTCCTTGTCGGCGTCGTCGAGGGTGTCCCACAGAGCAAGGAGGTGGTCGACCCGGTAGCGCGCCTCGGTCTCCGTGTACGAGCCGTAGAGCTCGACGTAGCCGAGCGCCCGGTCGGCCAACAGGTGGCGCTCCTCGAGGGCGGCGACCCAGGCGGCCTGTCGACCCCGAATGGGCAGAGCGCCGACGGCCCGTTCGGCCAGCCCCATGAGCTGTCCCGCCCGGCTGAGCTGACGCTGGACGCGACCGCGACCGGGGAAGGACCACTCGGGCACGGTGATCGGCTGTCCGTCGGCGTCGTAGAGGGGATGCTCGGTGAACCATGCCTGCACCAGCTCGACCAGGCGCCCGTAGCGGAGCGGGTTGCGGACGCCGGAGGCGACGTGGAGGACCTCGGGGCGCGGGGCCACGGGCGCGTCGTCGGAAGCGGGACCACGGAGCGGGCCACGTGCCGCCGCCGCGATGATGGCGGCGACGACCAGGTCGACCGGGATCACGTCGATGATCCCCTCGGGGACGCCGGGGAACTCTTTGAGGAGGCCCCGGGCGTAGGAGACGATGATGGGCTCGGCCATCCGGAAGCCGCGGATCCACCCGGGGCGCGGTTCGGCCAGGGCCGACTCGATGATGGACGGCCGCACGATGGTGATGGGGACGGCATCGGCGAACTGCTCCACGAGGGCCTGCTCGCCGAGGGCTTTCGTATAGGGGTAGGCGTCGGGCCAGCCAAGCGAGCGAGCCCGTGCCTTGCCCACCTCGACCAGGTGGTGACGGACCCACTCCTCACGCTGGCGCTCGGCGCGGGCAGCGAGGAGGTGGACACCAGCGGACCCGAGCTCGCGCCGGGCTTCGGCGGCGAAGCGGTCGAGCTGCTCGGGACGGCGCGACTCGGCTTCTGCGTCGCTGCGCTGCCGCCGCGCCGCGACGACCTCGGCGCGCCAGTCGACGTCGACGGCGAAGCGGCCGCTTCCGACCAGGTCCTCGGCGACCTCGCCTTGATGGGTGGCGGCGACGTAGGCGGTGGAGACGGCGATGAGGTGGCGGGGGCCCGTTCCGCCGTCACCAGCAGCGATCGCCCGGGCGGCCACCATTGCTGCCGCGACCCTCGAGGGGCCGAGGAGGTTGACCTCGACGGCGGCATCGAGTGGTGCGTCGAAGCTGACCGTCGCCGCAGAGTGCACCACCACGTCGCAGCGCGCCAGTGCGGCCAGCCCGTCGTCGTCGAGGCCGAGGCCGTCGCTCCCCACGTCTCCGGCGACGGCGGTGACCCGTCGGGCGAGGACGTCATCGAAGGCGTGGCCCAGCTCCTCTCGCAACCGGTCGAAGCAGTCGTTCTTCAGGACTTCGCGTCGGATCCGTTCGGTCGGGCTTGAGCGGCGACCTGGTCGGACGAGGAGGACGACCTCGCTGTCGGGGATGGTCCGCAGGATCCGTTCGACGAGCGCCGTCCCGAGAAACCCGGTCGCACCGGTGACGAAGAACCGGGACCCTCCAAGGGCCACGTCGACGCTGGTCACGGCGTCTGTCTACCATATGGTAGATGGATCGGGCGATACCGTCGGTGGCGAGCGTGAGGGCGGCGGGGAGCGTGACGGCGTCGGCGGGCGGGGCGAGCCCAGGCGGGGGCCGCCGCGGAGCGGTGCTCGCCGTCGAGGGGTCGCCGTCCGGGGTCCCGGCAGGGACCGCCGAGCGCATCCTGCGGGCTGCGCTCGCCTCGTTCGCCGATCGGGGGTACCGAGAGACGTCGCTGGACGCCCTGGCGGTGAGCCTCCACGTGCGCAAGCAGACCATTCTCTACTGGTTCCCGTCGAAGGAAGCCCTGCTCGAAGCCGTGGTCGACGCCTGCGCTGCCGAGCTCTCCACGATGCTCGAAGCCTCCCTCGAGGGGGCGGGTGACGGTTGGGCAAAGGTAGAGGCAGTGGTTCGGTCGGTGTTCCGACTGTCTGCCCGTCGCCCGGAGATCCTCGGCCTCGTGCGGGAGACGGGCCGGATCGGCCCGCCGGCGTCGACCCGCTTCCTCACCGCCTTGAGGCCGTTGGCAGAGCGGGCAGCCGCCTTTCTCGAGGACGAGATGGACGCAGGCCGCCTGCGTCGACACGAGCCGAACCTGCTCCTGGTGGCGCTCTACTCGACGGTGATCGGCATGCTCACCGAGGTCGAAGTGCTCCGGGCACTGGGTGAGGAGCCTACGTCCCGATCACTCGTCCGGCGACGTCGCGAGCTGCTCGACCTCCTGCACGCCGCCTTGGTCGCCGGCGGTGCGGACCAGTGAGAGCGCCCCGGGGAGGTGCGAGAAGCGGGTGCCATCCCGTCCCTGTCGACTCCGTGGGGCACACAGGCCATGGTGCCAAGGGCGGCAACTCGGTGGCAGCTGGTGCTGGTCGTCAGCTGGTCGCTTCTTGCTGCCGCCGTTCGCGGCGCGACAGTTTGGGTGGTGGGGGGGGAGGGCGCCGTGGGGCCTTTGGGGTGAACCGCTTGTTGGCGACGGGTCCCGAGCGCGCTGCCGTTCGCCGCCCGGAGGCAGTCGACGTGCCGCGACCAGTCGACGTCGCAGGACCCGACCCCGATGCCGTGCCCGCCCCGCCAGTGGTTCCAGCCTCGGTGCGGCGGGCGGTGGCCGCTTGGCGTTGGATCTTGTAGGAGCGGTAGAGCAGCCAGACGGCGAGCGCGAAGAACGGAAGCCCGAGGAACAGATAGGTGCCGAAGGCCGCACCGGTGAAGAGGGCGACGAAGCCGACCGGGGCGCGTCGGCCGACGAAGGTGACGACGAGCAGGAGTGCCGCGGCGATCAAGCCGACGGTGAGGGTGCCCTGGGGAGTCAGCTGTCCCTTGGCGAGGCGGAACGACTTGTTGGTGGTCTCGCTGAAGTAGATGATCAGCGCGAACAGGGCGGCACCGCCGGAGGCGGCGAAGGAGAACCGCTTCTCGCGGTCGTCGAGACGGTCGATGGCCCACTTGACGGAAAAGTCGGAGCGGCCGTCCGGGCGGTTCGTCGCTCGGCTCGCCGACGGTCTCGACCGGCTCGACCGTGGCCGGCTGGCCGGCCGTGGAGCGTCGTCCGCATGCTCGCGTCCCGGCGTCATGGTATGAGGCTACCGGTT
>JBMFXC010000073.1:0-13168 GCA_049964655.1 Acidimicrobiales bacterium | reverse complement strand
CCATGGCCGGCAGCCGCTCGGTCAGGTAACGGAGCATCTCGAACGAGATGCTGCCCGCGCCCAATACGACCGCGGCCCGAAGCTCGATCACGGCCACGCCGGCAGCGCCGAGGGCCGAACCTACCTCTTGCCTGCTTGCCAGGTGTGCGGAGGTTGGGGCGTTGCCGAGGGCTCCGACATAGATAATGCGTCGGACGCCAGCACGGGCCGCTGCCCGGCCGAAGGCGGTGGCCAGACGAAGATCGACGTCGCGGAACCCGTCACCAACTGCCATCGAATGGATGAGGTAGTAGGCGGCCTCGGTGCCTGCCAGAGCGTTGGCGGTCGCGCTTTCGTCGCCGACGTCGACTGGAACGGCCCTCGCATCGGTCGAACTGGGATCGACCGAGCGACCGAGGGCGACCACGTCGTGCCCACTGTCGAGCAGGTGGGCCGTCAGGGCGCGTCCGACAAAACCGGAAGCTCCGGCAATGGCAATGATCATCGGGAGCCCTTCTTTCCAAGCGAGAGTTCGAGTATCGCAGGTTCAGCAGCTAGGCCACTCCTCCGCTGCTGTCCGACGCGTCGGCCCGGCCCGATGACGACCAGATCGAGTCGTTGCAACAGCGAGCTGGGAAGGCGTCCGCACCACCACGCCGATGGCAGCTTCCGAAGTGCGCCGCCCTGTTCCAGCCTCGCTTTCGTCACCGACGGCGATGGTTGGTCACCGATAGCGTCGGTGGATCTCGCACAATGACGTCGGGCGCTGGGTGGCGTCGCCTCGGAGGTCCGCTGCCCTGGCGGCCAGGGCAGCCTTCTTCAGGTTGGCCGAGGCCGAGACGGCGGCGCGGTTCCGGCCACCTCGCGCTGGAAGCCGACCAGCTACAGCTCGACGTCGAGCGCGTCGCGTGGCGCGTGCTCCCCAGGGACGACTCCGGCGGCCAGCTCCGCGGGCTCGACGACCTGCCGGTCACTGCACTCGGCGATCTCGCGGGTGGCCCGGGCGCGGCCGTGGACCAGGGTGCCAGTTCGCGCCGACGGTCTGCTCTGCGACGTCGCAGGGGCGGTGCCGGCGCCCGAAGGCCTCGGCCGCGGCGCCGAGGAGCTCCTTCGTGGTGAGCGCGAGGTCACGGCGGTCCTCTCCACTCGTGGTCGCCAGTGTCGCTCGGCGTGCCTCGGTCCCCGCTCGTCGCCTCCGTGTCCTCTTCTTCGGGCGGGAGGTGCCGCAAGCGGTGGACGGTCCGGGTGATGGTCACGACGGCGACGACCACGACCAACCCGACGAGCAGGGTGCCGACGTTGATCTGGTCGAGGTTGTGCACGTGGATGCCGGTCGTGATCCCTGCCGTCATGATGGAGGGGACGACGAGTCCGGCCGATCCGGCGGTGGTGAACAGCACCCCTCCGACGAGGAGGGTCCAACCGGCGCCCTCTTGCGCCACCTTCTGGGCGAGCTTCTCGGGAAGGCGCTGGTGGCGGATCAACGAGCCGATCACCGCCCCAGCCAGCACCAGCACGGCGGTGGTTCCGAGGCCGAACGCCGCCCCCGGTACCCACCCCAGCGCCGCGTCGGGCATGGCGGGGGCAAGGACGGTGGCCATGATGAGGGCGAAGGCTCCGAGGCCCCAGCCGGCGACGAAACCGTGCACGGCAGCCATGGCCGGCGTCGGGGTCCGCGCTGCCCACCCGGCAGTGTCGATCTGGCGATGGCACCGTCCGATCGAGGGCGGCCAGAGGTGGAGGTGGAGCGCGCAGCGCAGGCGCAGCACGTAGAACGCGGCGAGCATCATCACCGTGCCGACCACGACGTAGACGACGGCGTTCCAGGTCGGGTTGGCGGTGATGGCGAGCATGCCGAGGTAGGCGAGCTCGGACAGGAGCGCCCGTTGCACGGTGAAGGAGAGCGAGAAGGCCAGGGCGGACCGCATGCCGCGTCGGGCGGAGAACGAGCCCATGGCGTAGGAGAACGTGATCGGCCAGGTGTGCTCGTCGGGGGTGACGCCGTGGACGAGGCCAAGGGCGAACGCGGTCAGGATGGCGACACCGATGGACAGCCCGTGGTGCGGGCTCCACAGGTTGAGCGCGAAGAGCACGTTCATCCCTCGGCGGCGGCGCCGGCGTCGGCGCCGGCGTCTCGCCCCTGGTCCCCGGGGTAGAAGGCATGGTGGACGCGAGCCTCGTCGTCTGGGGGCGTGACCACCGGCACCCGGTCTCCCGCGCGTAGCTGACGGGCCGCAGTCGTCGAGATGGACCTCCCGTGGCGGACCACGGCGGCGGCGAGGTCGTCGCGGCCCAGTGCCAGGTCGGCAACCAGCTGCCCCAGGGCTGCCGACGTCGCGGTGACGGTGGCCTCGACGAGCACGAGCCCGACGGACGACAGGTCGGCCAGGCGGACGGTTCGTGCCGAGCCGGTGGCTTCCTCGATCAGGTGGACGAGCGAGATCGCCGACGAGATGGCGGCGTCGACGCCCCACGTCTCGTCGAAGAGCCAACGGTGACGCTCGTCGTTCACCCGGGCCACGACGCGGGGGATCTCGAGGTGCCGACGGGCCAGCAGGGCGATGACGAGGTTGTCGGCGTCCTGGCCGGTGCACGCCACCAGCTCGTCGGCGCGCAGTGCCCCCGCTTCCTCCAGCGTCGTGGTCACGCCGCCGTCACCGGCGACGACCGTCAGGCCGCGGTCGGTCAGCTGGGCCACGCTCCGGGGATCGGCGTCAACCAGGACGACGGCATTGCCGGCGTCGATGAGCGCCGTAGCGACCTGCACACCCACGGTGCCAGCCCCGGCCACCACGATGCTCATCGTTGCCACCTCGTTCATCGCTGCCACCTCCCGCCGAGGAAGGAGCGGAGCCTACTGAGAGAGCCGGCAGCCACGACGAAGCTGACCAGGTCGCCCGAGTTGAGCGTGGCAGTCGTGCTCGGGATGGCGGAATGCCCGCCCCGACTGACCTCGATCACCTCGATCTCTCCTGGCACGTCCAGCTCGGCCACCTGCCTGCCGGCCAGGTAGCCGGAGATCGGCGCGCGGACCATCAGTGTCTCGCCGTTCCCGAAGCTGCCTTCGGGCTCGAGGTTGGGATGGTGGAGCATGCGGTGGACCCGGTCCACCGTGCCACCTCGGCAGCCACCGCCCGTCGTCGGGGTGGCGGGAGCACGTTGCGACCCGAGGCGGCCCGACGGGCCGGGACCCCGTCTTCGTCCAGCCCTCGACGCGAGCTACCCAGCGCGGCCAGCGCCTCCTGGGCGCCAAGCGACACCAGTGCGTCCCCCGACGCCGGTTGGTGGGCTCGGCGCTCGTCCGTGATGATCCCCACACCAGAGTGTGGGACGGTTGGACGGTGCCCGGCCAGGGCCGAAAGGCCCGCGTGCTCCGGTGCCGGGCCGGCGTCCCCGCTACGCGGGGTGCGTCCGGTACAGCGCCGCCCCCTGGGACTCCGCCACCGTCCGGAGTGCGGAGTGCTTCAGCCACCGTCCAGAGTGCCTCCGTCACCGCCCTGGATCGCCTCAGGCGTGCTCGTCTCGGGCGGCCTTGTTGATGCCCTCGGAGATCATCGGGTGGGGGAACGCGACCTCGGCGAGGGCCGCCGCACCGAGCCCGGCGTGGACGGCGAGGGCCAGGGGAGCGATGAGGTGGGCGGCGTCGACCCCGAGGACCTGTGCACCGGCGAGACGGCCGCTGTGCCCGTCGAAGACCAGCTTCACGAAGCCCTCGGTCTCGTCGAGGATCTGGGCCCGGGCATCGTCTCGGTAGTCGTAGCGGGTGACGTCGACGTCGCCGAAGCGCTCGGTTGCCTGAGCCTCGGTCAGGCCGACATGGGCGGCTTCAGGCTCGGTGAAGACCGTCATCGGGACCGCCTCGAAGTTCATGGCGTCGACCGGCTGGCCGCCGGCCAGGATGGCGTGGGCGGCTACCAGGCTCTGGCGGACCGCGGAGTGGAAGAGCATGCTGCGGCCGTTCACGTCGCCGGGGGCGTAGACGTGGGGGTTCGCCGTCCTGAGCAGACGGTCCACCGCCGGCGGCGTGCCGGAGGGAAGGCCGAGGTGCTCCAGGCCCTCGGGGAGCACTACGTGGCGCCCGGTCGCCATCACCACCACGTCTCCTGACACCTGCGCCTCGGTGCCGGCCCGGCGGTAGCGGACGGTGTAGCCCACGGAGGACCGCTCGACGGCGCTCACGAAGGCGTCGGTCACGATCGTCACCCGGCGGCCGAGCTGGGCGTGGAGGCCGGCGGCCAGTTCGGGGTCGAAGCCGGAAAGGAGCTCACCGGTCGCCTCGAGGACCGTCGGTGCCGCCCCGAGGTTGTCGAGCATGGAAGCCACCTCCACGCCGATGTAGCCGCCACCGATGATCACCGGCCGCGCAGGGAAGGCCAGGTCGGCGCCGAGGCGGAACAGGTCGTGAGAGCTGAGCGTCAGTTCGGCGCCGGGGATAGGGAGCCGGCTCGGCGCCGAACCGGTAGCGAGGACGAGGTCTTTGAAGCGGTAGCGATGGATCGGTCCGTCTGGTTCGACGACCTCGACGACCCGCTCGGAAGCGAGACGGGCGGTGCCGGTGTGGAACCGAATGGACGACGAGGCGAGCTCACTGGCGTGCTGGGCGTAGCGGGTCCGCTGGACCCGGTCCTTGTGCGCGAGCACCGCGGGCCACGAGACGCCGGGCGCCGGCCCGTCGAGGCCGAAGGTCGGATAGCGCGTCGCCCGGGCGCGCACCAGGCTGGCTTCGCGCACCGCTTTGGAGGGGACGCACCCCTCGGCCAGGCAGTCGCCCCCGAGGTTGCCGATCGGGTCGACCAGCACCACCCGTCGTCCCGCCCGGTCCAGCACGAAGGCGCCGGGGTAGCCGCCGCCTCCGGCACCGACCACCACCACGTCCACGTCTTCGACGCGTTCAGCCATCGTGGCTCCTTTCTCGCGACCTGCTGGCACGCTCGGCTGCGGCTGCGGCTGCGGCTGCGGCTGCGGCTGCGGCTGCGGCCGTCGCCGTCGCCGTCGCCGTCGCCGTCGCCGTCGCCGTCGCCGTCGCCGCCTCGTGGAGGTCGAAGTCCTTGCCTCGCCTATCGGCTGGGGCATCGCCGTCGCTGTCACCGTCAAGGTGGCAGGTGGCGCCGACCTGCAACGTCGTGCACGTGGGCAGTCGGCGGACCTGGGCGACGGCGGTGTCGTAGCGGCCGGCCAGACGGGCCAGGCCGTGGGAGAGCTCGCGGGGCAGCGCTGCTGCGGTGTGTCGGGCCAGCACCCGGCTGACCCGAAGGCCGGCGGCGGTCTTCCACTCGAGCTCGTGCTCGCCGACCAGGCTGGCGGTGTTCGCCTCCTCCACCTGGGCGGCGAGCTCGAGGAGCGCCCGGTGCCGCTCGGGCTCCGGGAGCCGTGCGATGGCATCGACCTTGGGGAAGGTCTCGATCGCGCTAGCGAAGTGGCGAGCGACCGTGTCGTGGGTGGCGGCGTCGATGAGGCCCGCTTCGAGCTTGAGGTCGTTGAGACCGGCACCGACCGCGTAGGTGGCTTCGACGATCTGGTCGCGGGTCATCCAGTCGGTCTCGTAGGCGAGCATCTCCCTCCAGGTCGGCCCGAGGAGCGCCTGACGGTGCTCCTCCAAGGTGGAGAAGCGACGGTGGTAGCCAAGGGAGGGGTCCTCGAAAGCCCGGCTACCCGGGTCGAGGAACGGTCCGAGAGGGGCCGCATAGAACTGCAGGCGCCGGTCCGCACCGAAGCGCTCGACGAGGTGCGCGCAGTAGTCGACGGTCTGGAGCGCGATCGCCGGCGTCTGCCCGGACAGGCCGACCATGAAGAACAGGTCGAGCTTCTCGCAACCCTCGTCGAGGGCGGCAGCGAGGGTCGCTTCGACTACGTCGTTGGGCACGGGGAACTTGCCGTTCACCTTGCGGATGGCCGGGTCGGGGGACTCGATGGTGATCTGCATGCTCCAGCGGGACGTCGAGCGGCGCACCATGGCGAAGAAGTCCCTGTTGGCCGGGTAGAAGACCTCGATCACGAGCTCGTTTCGGACCTGCTCGGTCCGGAACAGCTCGAAGAACCGCTCGGCCCTCGGGATGCCGCCGATGCGGGGGTCGTGGACCATGAAGATCGGCGCGCTGGAGAAGGTGGCAATACGCTTGGCGTCGGCGACCAGCTTTTCCGGGCTGCGCATCGCCGCCGCGGTGCGCCCAGCGGCGATGCGATATCCCGTGCGCGACCCACCGCAGATGGCGCAGTCGTAGGTGCAGCCCCGCGAGTTGAGCAGCATGGTCGACGGGTAGCGCAGCCATTCGAGGTAGGGCAGGAAGTCGGCCAGGCTGCGGTACTTGAACACCGCGTGGGTCATGAAGTCGTACGCCGGCACGTCGATCCAGTCGAGGTCGGCCGGTACGAAGCTGAGCGGGTTCACGACCACCTCGCCGTCCGGGCGCTTCCAGGTCAGGTTCTCGACCGCCTCGAGCGGCGTGCCGTCTCGAAGAGCAGCGAGCAGCTGACGGCAGGGCTCCTCGGTCGAGTCCCCGCGCAGCACGAAGTCCACGGCCGGGTGGGCGATCACCTCCTCGTGGAAGTAGGTGGCCGACAGCCCGCCGATGAGCACCTTGGCCTCGGGGTGGACCTGTTTCACCAGCTCGGCGACTCCGAGCGCACCGTGGGCATGAGGGAGCCAGTGCAGGTCGATCCCGAACACCGGAGCGTCGAGCCCGGCCAGGTGCCGGGCCGCGTCGAAGCGGGGGTCCCGCAGCATCCGGTAGGCGAGGTTCACCAGACGCGTGTTGTAGTGGTTTTGCTCCAGGTAGGCGGCGATGGAGGTGAGACCGATCGGGTACATCTCGAACTCGTCGGTGGAGGGGATCACGTCGGCCAGCGGCCCCTGGAGGATCACCTCCTGACGGAAGTCCCACACCGAGGGGGCGTGCAGGAGTACGAGGTCGAGGCCGAACACCCGGCGCCACGGCGCCCGCCAGCGACGCGGGCCGACGCTCGTGCCCGTGCCCCCGGCGTCGGCGTGGTCGCGGAGCGGGTGGCGAAGCGGGTGGCGAAGCGGGTGGCGAAGCGGGTGGCGGAGCGGGTGGCGGAGGTGTCGGCCCCGGTCACTCATGGGCACCCTCGTGATCGCCGCTCGGCACGATGAGGACCGGCCGACGGCAGTGGTGCGCGCACTTGCTGCTCACCGACCCCAACAGCAGCCCGCCGAAGGCGCCGCGGCCGCGCGACCCGACGACCAGGAGGTCGGCGTCGTCGGCTTGCTCGCACAGCGTCTCGGCCGGGTCGCCCTCGACGACGAGGGGCTCGATCCGGACGTCGGGGTGCTCCGCTGCCACGGTGGCGATCGCCTCGGCCAGCGTTTCCTTGGCACCCTTTACGAGCAGTCCCTCGTCGACCGGCACGTAGGCACCTTCGGCGCCGAACAGGTAGTCGTACGGGCTCTGCCACACCGCCACCGCGACGACGGCAGCGCCTCGGACTGCCGCCTCCTCGACTGCCCAGCGCAAGGCGCGCAGGGATCCTTCCGACCCGTCGACTCCGACCAGGATCCGACCTGTCATCTCTCTACCTCCATTCCTCGAGCCGACCGGACTGCGGCCGGCACCTTCTCCTTGGGTCTGGCGCGGGCCGTGGAGCCCGTTGGACCCGTCGTCCCGCAGCCGCGAACCGAGCTCGGTGCTCATCCGAACAGCGCCATGCGACCGTGCCGAGCTGTGCCGGCGAGCAACGGCGTGCCGAGCGCCGTCGCCCCAGCCAAGGCAGCCAGGACCCCGAAGGCGAGACCGAGGTGTGAGTACGAGCCGAGCATCAGCAGGCTGACCGCGAGCGGGCCCAGCGCCTGTCCTCCTGTAGATCCCAGCCCCCACACGAGCGCGTTGCCCGTCGTCGACCGCTCCTTGGGCACGTAGTCGGCCACCAGGGAGAGGAGGAGCGGGAAGCTGGCGAAGGTGAAGAACCCGAAGAGCGCCAGCGCCAGCAGGGCCGCGGCACCATGCCCCGACGTGCCGAGGAAGACGAACATGCCTGCCGCCGAGCCGAGGCTGTCCACGGCCAGCACCAGGCGCTTGTCGAACCGGTCGACGAGCAACCCGAAGACCGGCTGGCCGACGATCCCACCGGCGTACATGCCCGTGACGGCGATGCCGAGCGTGCCGGACACCCCGACGTGGCGCTGGGTGGTGAGGTAGATGGGCACCCAGGACACGATCCCGATGAAGGCGAGGGAGCGGAGGAAGGCAATGGCCATCAACGCCAGCACGCTCCGATTGAGGATCCCCCTGAGGGCCGATCGCTCGGGTTGCCCGGAGGCACCGAGGGAGTCGCCTTGCCCGGAGGCACCGAGGGAGTCGCCTTGCCCGGAGGCACCGAGGGAGTCGCCCGCGGTGGCGGCATCGACCTGTGGTGAGCGGCCGCCCCCGGTGGCGGGAGCTGCCCGCTCTCCGGTCGCGCTGGGGCGGAGCCCGTAGGCGATCCCCGTCGCGGCAACCAGGCTGAGCCCGCCGAAGACGGCGGTGGTGTCGACCTTGGTGATCCCGAGGGCGGCGACCACGAAGAACAGCGCCGGGTACACGGTCCGCCCGAGGCTCCCGAACGCGCCGTTGACGCCCAGCGCCCGGCCCCGGGCGGCGCCGGCGACGTTGAGCTGCAGGACCGAGGCGCCGAGGGGGTGGTAGAAGGCGCTCCCGAACCCGGCGACGACCGCTCCTGCCAGCACGAAGACGTTGCTTCCGCTGCCATGGAGCGACAGGGCGACGTAGAAGACGAAGAGGCTGACGCCAAGACCGGCAATGCCGATCGCGATCATCGCGCCGCGCCGGCCCAGGGCGTCGGACACGAGCCCGACGCCGAGCCCGAAGCCCGCCGAGACGAGGTAGAAGACGGTCAGCATTGCCGTGACGACGGCCGGCGAGGTGTGGTCCTGCTGTGACAGCAGGTCGCCGATCACCGGCACGAAGAAGATGACGCCGTCGTTGACGAAGTGGGCCAGCGAGGTGACGGCAACCAGGCGCACGACGTGCGTCGACGTCGCGAGGTGACCGGGTGGGGTGACCTCGCCTGCCTTGCTGTCGATCATCGGGCATCCTCCGGGGTGGTGACCGGGCCGCTCCGTCGTGTCTATCGTGGCGGTACCGGCCACGACGGGTGGGTCCCAGGGTCCATCCTGCCGATTGCCGGCCGCGCCGACCAGGGCCGGGGGTCCCCTTCTCCGGCGGTGGTGCCGAGCACCACAGCTGCTTTCGGCGCCCCAGGCCCCGAGCGTCACAGCTGCTTTTGGCGCCAGGGCGATGGCGAGGACGTTCCGCTAGGGTGGGATGGTGTCGGAGCGAGCGACCCGACGCTGGCGCGGCGTGCTCCGCCGCCGCTTGGGCTCGGCCGACGTGCGTCGGTGGCGCCGCGAGTGGGTCGATGCCGTCCGCTCGGCTCGTGCCCACATGACGACCGACCGGGTCAACGTCGCCGCCGGTGCCTTCGCCTACCGCTGGTTCCTTGCCATCTTCCCCGTCGTCATCGCCCTGCTCGGGGTGGCCTCGTTGGTCACCGTCCCACGGCACGTCGTGGTCAGCCTGATCCATGGCGTGACCCGCGCCCTGCCTCCGGGCGCTGCCGTCGTCTTCACCTCGGCCATCGCGAACGTCGACCACCGGACTCCGGGTGACCTGGTGACCACCGTGGTCGCCGCCGTGGTCGGGTTGTGGAGCGCGACGTCGGGCATGGCCATGGTCCAAGACGGGATCGACATGGCCTACGAGCTTCCCCACGACCGGACCTTCGTCGCCAATCGGCTGGCAACCTTGCCCCTGCTGGGGGGAACGGCCCTCCTCGGCGGTGCGGCGTCGGCACTCGTGGTCTTCGGTCCTCAGCTCGATCGGCTCGTCCACGGCGGGGTGCCCGGCACGCTCTTCGCAGCCGTGTGGACGGGCCTCCGCTGGGTGGCTGCTCTCGTGCTGATGGCGTTGCTGTTCTCGGTGCTCTACAACGTCGCCCCCAATCGGCCTCGTCGACGGTGGCAGTGGGCGAGCCCCGGTGCCGTCGTCGCCACCGTGATGTGGGCCGTCGTCTCGCTCGGCTTCTCCCTGTACACGTCGAGCGTGGGCAGCTATGCCCGCACGTACGGGGCGTTTGCCGGGGTGGCGATCCTCATCTTCTGGCTCTACCTCACCGGTGTGGCCGTCCTGGTGGGTGGCGAGCTGAACGCCGCCTTCGAGCGGGGGCGTGCTGGCCGAGGTCTGCCTGGCGCTCGAGAGGAACCAGGGTCGTCGCGGGACGGGGAGCCGGCCGGATCGGGGTGGTCGACGCTCCGTTCCGGCGATGACGACCGGCGCTCAGGGCAGCGTGATAGCGAACGGCCCGTCGGTCGGCTCGAGCAGACCGAAGAGCGTGGCGAGCAGCCCGGCGTCGCCGTCGAGGACCACGTCGCCGCCGGCGAGCGCGTCGAGCACGGCGAGCTGTTGGGTCAAGACGGCGTCCAAGGTGGTGCGGGCCAGGGTGACGGTCACGCCGGCTGACTCGTCGAGCCGAGCCACGTAGCTCAGTGCGCTGTGCTCGAGGCGGAGCGCCCACTCCTCGCCGGTGTCGGTGAAGCGCCAGTTGACGGTCAGCTCGATGCCGTCGGCGCGGGGACCGTCGAGCCGGACGGCGAGGAGGTCGAAGATCATGTCGACCGGCAAGGCGGCGACCACCTCGGCCCGGGCGCCGGGCCGAGGTGGAGGGACGGAGGGGAGCGCGCCTCGCAGCTCGAGGGCGCCGGTCAGGTAGAAGTTCCGCCACGGTCCCGACTCGGCCACGTACGCCAGCTGCTCGAAGGCCGCCGCCTGTAGCTCCCGCGCTGCCAGGTTGTCGGGCTCGGAGAAGACGACGTGGGTGAGCACCTCGGCCACCCATCGGTACTCACCGGCCTCGTAGTCGGCGCGGGCCCGTTCGAGGACGGCTTCCGAGCCTCCCATGTAGGACACCATGCGGGCCCCGGCCTCGACCGGAGGCAGCGGGTCGAGGTGTGCCGGGTGGCCGTCGAAGAAGCCGAGGTACTTCTGGTAGACGGCCCGGACGTTGTGGCTGACCGTGCCGTAGTACCCGCGGCTGGAGAACTCGGCGGCGAGCGACGGAGGCAGGTCGACCCGCTCGACGATCTCGAGCGGGGTGAAGCCCTGGTTGGCCAGGCGCATGGTCTGGTCGTGGAGGTAGCGGTAGGTGTCGCGCTGGGTGCGCAGGTAGTGGGTCAGCTCGGCGGTGCCGAAACGTGGCCAGTTGTGGCTGGCGAAGAGCACGTCGGAGCCGCCAGCGAAGAGCTCGATCGACTCGTTGATGTACTTGCTCCACGCCAGGGCGTCGCGCACCTGGGCGCCGCGCAGCGTGTAGAGGTTGTGCATCACGCTGGTGCAGTTCTCGGCGGTGCACAGGGCCCGCAGCTCGGGGAAGTGGAAGGCCATCTCGGCCGGTGCCTCGGTGTCGGGCGTGTACTGGAAGACGACCCGCACCCCGTCGAGGACGAGCTCCTCTCCCGTGGTGCCGACGAGGTGGGTCGGGGCGACCAGGCTCGTCGACCCGGCCGGCACCGTCTTGCCCAGGCCGCAGTCGACCTGTCCGTCCGGGCCTCGTTCCAGCAGGTTGCCGTACATGAAGGCGGCCCGGCGGAGCATGGCGTTGCCGGCGACGACGTTCTCGAAGACGGCGGCCTCGAGGAACCCCTGGGGGGCGACGACGGGTACGCCTCGTTCGCGCAGCTCGTGGCGCGAGATGACCCCTTGGACCCCCATGAAGTGGTCGGCGTGGCTGTGGGTGTAGACGACTGCCTGCACGGGTCGTTCGCCGAGGTGGGCGGTGACGAGGTCCAGTGCCGCCCTTGCTGTCTCCGTCGAGGTCAGCGGGTCGATGACGATCCACCCGGTGTCACCGGCGACGAAGGTCACGTTGGAGATGTCGTAGCCGCGGACCTGGTAGATGCGGTCTGTGACCTCGAAGAGCCCGTGGATGTTGTTGAGCTTCGCCTGTCGCCACAGGCTCGGGTTGACCGTGTCGGGTGCGTCCCCGCTCACGAAGCGGTAGGCGTCCATGTCCCAGACGCGACGCGAGGGGGCGTGGTCGTGGGTGACGACGAGGTGGTCGGTTCCTGCGATGCGACCGCGCTCGGCGCGCTCGAAGTCGGTCGGGTCGTCGAGGGGCAGGCGTGCCGCCACCGCCCGGTTGGCCGCCACCGTGTGGGGCGACGGAGCCACCCGACCCTGGCTGGTCCCCCGGTCCTCGCCGCTCATGGCCCTTCTCCGTTCTCCGTTCCGCCCACCCTGCAATTGCACGAGTACTGCAATGATTTGCCTGCGCCGACCATACTCTTCTGCCGCGTTCGTCTCTGGTCCAGTCTGCTCCCCTGGCGGTCGAGCGAGAGCTCGGCGGGGTAGCGTTCGCTTCGTGGGCGAGCTGACGGGTACCCGTGTCGTCGTCACCGGCGCGACCAGCGGTCTCGGAGCGGCGATGGCCGACGCGCTCTTGGCGGCGGGAGCCCACGTGGCCTTCGCCAGCCGACCGACGGCGCGGCTCGACGAGGCCGTGGGTCGCCGCCGAGCCGAGGGCCTGCTGGCATCCGCCCTGCCGGTGGACGTACGCGATCCGGGTTCGGTCGAGGTCGCCGCCGAGCGGGCCTTCGACACCCTCGGCGGGGTCGACGTGGTGGTGAACAACGCCGGGATCGGCATGCGCACGGTCAATCCTCGCTTCTTCGAGCACCCCATGCCGTTCTTCGAGGTGAGCCCCGAGGGGTTCGCAGACGTCGTCGCCACCAACCTGACGGGCTACTTCCTCGTGGCCCGGGCCTTCGCTCCCCGTCTCGTCGCCCAGGGGTCGGGACGCTTCGTGAACGTCTCGATGAACCACGCCACGATGCGGCGGCGCGGCTTCGTCCCCTACGGACCCGCCCGAGCCGGCGCCGAGGCACTGAGCCTCGTCATGGTCGAGGACCTCCGCCCCTTCGGCGTCACCGTCAACCTCCTGCTGCCCGGCGGAGCGACGGCTACCGGCATGATCCCGGACGAGCTGCCGGAGGATGCCCGTGCCCGGCTCCTCCCAGCGTCCGTCATGGGCCCGCCGGTGGTGTTCCTGGCTTCCGCCGAGGCGGCAGGGGTGACGGGTCAACGGATCGTGGCCGTCGAGTTCCCCCGGTGGCTCGAGGAGCATCGGGCCGGAGGAGCCGCCGACCCGGAGGAGCCGTCAGCTGAGCGAGTAGGGGCAAGGC
>JBMFXC010000072.1:3497-13259 GCA_049964655.1 Acidimicrobiales bacterium | reverse complement strand
AGTGGTGGACGGGTTCATCTGTGGGTGCGGCGTCTTCGGGTACGAGCTGGGCCTGCGGGCGCTGGTGCAGCGGATCGCCGAGCGAGCCGGCTCCTGAGACGCCCACCGGGTCGAGTACGCGGTCACCTCTGTGGACGACCGAGTCTTGGCAGACGGACCTTCGTGTCGGAGGAGGCGGTGTCCGTGCCGACGTGGCATGCCGTCCTGGCCGCCGTCCTGGTCACGCTCGGCTCGTCCCTGCCCGTCTACGTCCTCGGAGCGCTGTCCGTCGAGATCGACCGCTCGCTTGCCTTCGGCGCCAGCGCCCTCGGTGTCGCCGCCGGTGGCTACTACTTCGGGGCGGCGGTCAGCTCGATCCCGCTCAGCCGCCTCACCGAACGGGTCGGCGGCGGCCGGGTCATGCGGGTGGCGTCTGCCGCAGAAGGCGTGCTGCTGGTCCTCATCGCCACGGTGGCCCGGTCGTGGTCGGTGCTCGCCGTGCTCCTGTGCCTGACCGGGATCGCCAGTGGTGCGATCATGCCGGCCACCTACCTGTTCCTGGCTCGACGCGTGCCCGCCAGCAGCCAGGGCCGCGCCTTCGGCATCAACCAGGCCGCCGTCCCCCTGGCCCCGCTCCTCGGTGGCCTGGCCGTCCCCTTCGTCGCCCTCACCATCGGGTGGCGGTGGGCGTTCGTCATGGCGGGCACGCTGGCACTGGTGGCGAGCGTGGTCGTCCCGGCCTCGCTGTCCACCATCGCCGAACGGCGCCAGGCCCGTCAGGGGAGCGAAGTCGAGCCGGTCCGGGTGGCGCCGCTCGTGGCGCTGGGGGTCGGCATGGCCCTTGGCATGTTCGCGGTGAGCGGGTTCGTGGCGTTCCTAGCCATCGGCGCCGTGCACGACGGCTTCAGTCGGGCAGGGGCCGGCTACCTGGTGGCGGCGGTGGGGGCGGTCGCCGTGGGGACGCGGATCATCATGGGGATCCACGCCGATCGGGGTGGTGGGGACCACTTTCCGGTGGTGGCCGCCATGCTGACCGCCGGCGGGGTCGGCTATCTGCTCGTCGCCGTTGCGTCGGCGGGGCACGTGCCGTGGCTGTTCGCCGCCGCCGCCATCGGGGCGGCCGGTGCCGGCTGGGGGTGGAACGCTCGCTTCAACCTGGCCGTCGTGCGTGCCCACCTGCACGCGCCGGCCACGGCCACCGGGTTCACCGACGTCGGTGGGCGGCTCGGCGGCATGCTCGGGCCGGTGGTCGTGGGGCAGGTCCTCGACCACGCCGCCTACGACCTGGCGTGGTTGGTGGTGGCCGCTGCCGCGTTCGGAGCGGCGGGGTCGGTGCTGGTCGGACGTCACCAGCTCGCCCGTGAGCTCCCGGCAGACACCGGCTGAGCCGACAGCGACGGAGCTCACCGCCGCCGGTGTGCCCCGAGGCAGCAGTGCTTGTACTTCCTCCCGCTGCCGCACGGGCACGGGTCGTTGCGGCCGGCCGCTCGCCAGGGGGCCTCGGAATCGGCCTCTTCGACCCGGAGCTCGTCCACGATCCCGGCCAGGGGGCGACCGCGGCGGGCGAGGGTGGCAAGCCGTTCGAGGAGCGGACGGGCGTGGGTGAAGAAGGCCAGGTACCCGGCACAGAGGACGTTGTGGCCGGCCTCGCCCTCCGGCGACGTCCCGAAGCGGTCCTTCGGGCAACCACCGCGACAGAGCACGAGCACGGGACAGGACTGGCACGTCGCCGTGAGCCCGTCGCGCTTGGCTGCTCCGAAGGAGGTCTGGACCGATCCGTCGACCAGGCCGGCGAGGTCGTCCACCCGCACGTCACCCAGGCGATGAGCGAGGTCGACGAAGTGGTCGCAGGCGTAGAGCGACCCGTCGCGTTCGAGGGCGAGGGCCCGCCCGCACGTCTCGGACATGGTGCACAACGTCGGGTGGCGACCGTTCAGGGGGAGGATCGGCTCGAGGAAGGTCTGCACCCCGATCGAGGCGACGTCGTGCCGGACCCATTCGTCGAAGATGGTGGTGAGGAAGGTCCCGAGCGCCTCTGCGGTCACGCTCTGTCGCGACAGGCCTCCGTCGGCAGCACGCTGGACGACCGGCAGGAACTGCACCCAGCGCACGCGCTGGTCGAGGAAGAAGCGATAGACGTCCAGTGGGGCGGTGGCAGTGGTGGCGTTCACCGTGCAGAGGACGTCCGGCTCGATGCCGTGGGCGCGGAGCGCGGCGAGGCCGCGACGGGCGCGCTCGTGGGTGGGGCGCCCCCGCCGGTCGGGACGGGTGGCGTCGTGCAGCACAGCCGGTCCGTCGAGGGAGAGCCCGACGGCGAAGTGCTCCTCGGCCAAAAAGGCCGCCCACCGGTCGTCGAGGAGCGTTCCGTTGGTCTGGATGCTGTTGACGCACTGCCATCCCTCCGGGGCGACGGCACGCTGCGCTGCGACCACTCGCCGGTAGAAGTCGATGCCGGCCAGCGTGGGCTCGCCGCCGTGCCACACGAAGTGGACGTCGGGACCGGGCGCGGCGGCGACCATGGCGGAGACGTACGCCTCGAGCACCTCGTCGGTCATCCTGCCGGGCGCCGACGGGACGCGTCCCTCCGTGGGCAGGTAGTAGCAGTAGGTGCAGTCGAGGTTGCACGTCGCACCGACCGGTTTGGCCATCACGACGAAGGGCTCGACGGCAGCGAGGTCAGGCATCCTCGTAGCTTCGTCCGGGGGCGAGCACGACCGCCAGCCGTCGTCGGGTGAGGGCTTCGCCGCTGGCCCCGGTGCCGCTCAGGTGCGGCAGCCGTCGACCCAGGGCTGCTGGCCGTCGAGCGAGAACAGGGTGACGGCGAGGGTGTCCTGGGCGGCCTTCGATGCCGTGTTGGGGGGGACGCCCACCAGGCCGGGGAGGCCGGCGGCCAGAGCGGCAGCGTTCCAGGTCGGCTGGCTGAACTGGAAGGCCCCCATATAGAGCCCGTTGGGCGACACGGCGCCGTAGTTGCCGCCGGACTCGACGCGTACGACGCACTGCAGGAAGAGGTTGAGCACGGGATCGGGGAGGTTGGCGCCGGCCGGGCCCGACGGGCCGACCGGCGCCCGGCCGGGCGGTGGACTTGTGGAAGAGGCGCCCGTCGGGGCAGACCCGACCGCCGTGCGCCGCGCCGCAGCCTGCACGGCGATCTGGGCAGTGACCCGTTGGGCGGCCTGCTGCTGCGCCACCGCCGCGGCAAGCTGGCCGGTGACCTCGGCCTGGGAGGCGGCTAGGGCCGACGCGGTGGCCGTGGCCTGCCCGAGGGCGCTGGTGCGAGCGACCAGTGCTGCCTGGTCGTTGGCTTCGACGCTGCGGAGCGCGGCCTGCTGGGAGGTCAAGCTTGCTTCGGCGAGGTGGAGGCGGTCGAGCGAGACGGCGACGTTGCCGACGGCGATCGACTGGTACTCGGCGAAGTCCTGCTGGGCCTGGCCGCCACCGGAGAGCATGAGCGCCAAGGTCGCGCTCGAGGCCGCACCGGCGCCCATGTAGTCGTCGAGGGCCTGGGCCCGCACCGCCGCCGTGGCGGACGCCACCTGCTGACGGTCGGAGGCCAAGGTGGCGTCGAGCTGGGCGATGGACGCCGCGTCCTGCGCCAGACGTTGGGAGGCCACCGACACCTGCTGCTGGGCCACGCCGACCTGGAGCTGCTCGAGGACGAGCTGCCGGGCCAGCACGGCGGCCTGCTGGCGCAACGAGGAGACGGGATCGGCGCCGGCGCGCGCCACGGGACCCGCCACCACCGCACTGACGGCGAGGAGGCCGGAGACGAGCAGGCCCGACACGAACCGGTACGGCCGGTCGGTGCTCGTCGCAGTCGTCGGTCGGTACCGAGCGAGCGACACGATGTAGAGACGCTAGCGGGACGTGGGGGGGAGCGACAACCTGACGGGTCCCTACGGCCGGCCCCGGTTCGGCGGCCCGGCCCCGGTTCGGTTGCGCAGTCAGCCCAGGGCGACGGCGGCGTGCAGGGCGACCCCGGTGGCCAGTGCGGTCTCGTCGAGCACCATGCGGTTGGAGTGGTTGGGGGCCGGGTGGGCCACCCCCGGAGGTGCCATGCCGAGGAGGACCATGGAGCCGGGGATGCGTTGGAGGACGAACGACCAGTCCTCGGCTCCCATCACGGCCGTGGGCATCCGGACCACGTGGTCCGCCCCGACCAGGTCTTCGGCGACGCCGAGCACCTGGTCGAGCGCGGCGGCGTCGTTGACCGTGACGGGATAGCCGGGCGGGATCGCCGCGACGGTGGCCTCACAGAGATGGGCGGCGGCGACGTGGCCGGCTACTCGTTCGAGGCCTTCGAGGGTGGCGATCCGGCTGCCCTCGGAGAGGGCGCGCACGGTACCAAGCAGCTCGGCGGACTCGGGGATCACGTTGTCGGTTGTCCCGGCGTGGATGCTCGCCACGGTGAGGACTGCCGGGTCTGATACGGCGATCCGGCGGGTCACCATGGCCTGGAGCGCGGTGACGATCTCGCACGCGACGGGCACGGGGTCAACGGCGTCGTGGGGCATGGACGCATGCCCGCCCTTGCCGGTCACCACCAGTCGGAAGGCGTCGGCGGATGCCATGAAGGCCCCGGGCTTGGAGGCGATCCAGCCTGAAGGGACCAGGGGGGTGACGTGGATGGCAAAGGCACGCTCTACCGGCC
This sequence comes from Acidimicrobiales bacterium, assembly GCA_049964655.1. Taxonomy (GTDB): domain Bacteria; phylum Actinomycetota; class Acidimicrobiia; order Acidimicrobiales; family RAAP-2; genus JAJZJT01. The sequence goes on along the minus strand of JBMFXC010000072.1, from coordinate 8,629 downwards.
CCACCGCGTCGAGGAACCCCTCGTCGAGCATGACCGAGGCGCCGGCGTAGCCCTCTTCCCCCGGTTGGAACATGAGCACGACCCGACCCGGCAGCGCGGACTGCCGGCGGCTCAGCAACCGAGCCGCGCCGACCAGCATGGCGACGTGCGCGTCGTGACCGCAGGCATGCATCGCCCCGGGCACCTCCGAGGCGAAAGGAAGACCGGTGTCCTCGGTCATCGCCAACCCGTCCATGTCGGCACGCAGCAAGGTGGTCGGGCCGGGCTCACCGCCTTCTAGCGTGGCCACCACGGAGGTCGTCGCCGTCCCCGTCGACACGGAGAGCGGAAGTCCCTCGAGCGCATCCAGGACGAGCTGCTGGGTGCGGGGGAGGTCGAGCCCCAGCTCCGGGTGGCGGTGCAGCTCGCGGCGCAACGCGATCGTGTCGTCGAGGAGAACGCCAGCCTCGTCGCGCAAGCCCTCTGCTGCTCCGGTCATCGTCGCCCCCTCTGCCGGCTGCACGGCCTCGCAGTTGTCCGCACCAGCGTAGAGGGTGGCGGGTGTGATCGAGCCGACTCCGAGGTCGAGCCGGTGCGCGAACAGTTGGGTCATAACACTCGCCAGTCGTAACGGCGCTCGTTCTCTGCCCCGGGGTACCGTCGAGTGGTCCGGCACGGCCGACCGGCGGCCCGAACGACCCGAGGAGCGCTTCTGTGGACTTCGCCATCGCCTTCGCCAACACCGGCCCCTTCGTCGAGCCCGAGGCCGCTGTCTCCTTCGCTCGCGCCGCCGAAGCGGCGGGGTTCGAGTCGCTGTGGACCGTCGAGCACGTCGTCGTTCCGGCCGGCTACCACTCGACCTATCCCTATAGCCGGTCCGGGCGGATGCCCGGAGGAGACGACGCCCCGATCCCGGACCCGCTGGTGTGGCTGGCCTACGTCGCCGGCGCTACGTCCACGATCCGGCTCGGGACGGGCGTGCTGATCCTCCCCCAGCGGCAGCCGGTGGTGGTGGCCAAGGAGCTCGCCACCCTCGACGTGCTCTCGAGGGGGCGGGTACTTCTCGGTGTGGGTGTGGGGTGGCTCGAGGAGGAGTTCGCTGCCGTCGGGGTCCCCTTCGCGGAACGGGGGGCACGTACCGACGACTACATCGGAGCCCTACGAGCCCTCTGGAGCCAAGACCGGGCGACCTACCACGGGCCCTTCACGTCGTTCACCGAGTGCCTGTCGCGGCCGCAGCCGGTCGCCGGCACCATCCCGGTGCACATCGGTGGGCACTCCGAGGTAGCCGCTCGGCGCGCCGGGCGGTTGGGGGATGGCTTCTTCCCGGCACAGGGCAGCCACGACCGGCTCGCCGCGCTGTTCTCGCTGGCGCGGGAGACTGCTCGACGCGCCGGACGCGATCCGGAGACCATCGAGCTGACTGCCGCTGGGGACGGGTGCTTCGGCCCCGGGGCCCTCGACGAGGTGGCCGCCCTGGCCGCCCTCGGTGTCACCCGGGTCGTGGTGCCCGCCTTCCGCTTTGCCGCCGACACCGAAGCGTCGCTCGCCCGTTACGGCGAGGAGGTCATCGCCCGGGCCTAAGCGGCGGGGACCGGTCCTTCGGGTCGGCTGCGGCTCGGTCCGTACCGCGGCAGACCGGTCCGCGGCAGACCGGTCCGCGACGGAAGGACCCGGGCAGGGCGAAGGAGCCACAACCGGTTCCGGCGTGCAGACGAGCCGTGCGTCGAGTACGAACAGGGGGCGTTGGTCCATGGAGGGCTTCCAAAAGGGGGATCCGATGCAGGCAGAGGTGAAGGGCACGACGGCACCAGTGCTCGAGGTCCAGCTTGATGCCGGTGAGGAGGTGGTCTCGACCCGCGGCGAGCTGTCGTGGATGACCCCTTCCGTCCAGATGTCGCAGACGACGGGAGCAGGCAGCGCCCACGGGCTCCGGGCGACGCTGAAGCGGGTGGCTGGCGGTGGCGGGCTTCTGCTCACCCGCTATCGAGCTACCCAAGGCCAGGGGATGGTGGCGTTCGCGGCGAAGCTGCCGGGGCGGATCTTCCCGGTCGAGATCGCCGCCGGCTCGGGCTACCTCGTCCACCGGCACGGCTGGTTGTGTGCCACCGCCGGCATCGTCCCGTCGGTCGGCTTCCAGCAGTCGTTCTCAGGCGGACTGTGGGGTGGCGAGGGGTTCGTGCTCGAGCGCCTCGAGGGCGAAGGGACCGCCTGGGTCGAGCTGGCCGGCGAGATCGTCACCTACGAGCTCGCCGTCGGCCAGACCCTGCTCGTGCACCCTGGCCATGTCGGCGTGTTCGGCGAGTCGGTGTCCTTCCAGGTCACGACCGTCCCCGGTATCGCCAACAAGCTCTTCGGCGGAGACGGCTACCACCTGGTCGCCCTCAGCGGTCCGGGCACGGTGTGGCTCCAGAGCATGCCGCTGCCGATCCTCGCCGGAGCGCTCGCTCCCTATCTCGGGGGTTCCCAGGCGGCCACCGGTGCCGTGTCGGGAGGTCTCGCCGGCGGGCTTGCCGGCGGGCTTGCCGGCGGTGCGCTCGGCAACCTCTTCGGGGGCAGCGTCTGACTCTTCGGGGAAGCGTCTGACCGCCTCAGGGTGCCCCGGTGCGGTGGACGGCGTTCACTGCCGGCGTTGCCGGCCGGCGCTTTAGCCGGCGTCTTCGGATTGATCGTCGTCGGGCAGGTCCATCTGAAGGGTCTCGGCGGCCTGCCGCCGGAGCGAGTGTGCGAGCAGGCTGCTGTCTCGCAGGCGCGGTCGTGGCCCGGTGGCTCCCTGAGCATCGTGGAGCACGGCGACGGTGCGGACCAGGATGCGCCGGGCGATCCAGAAGAAGAAGAAGGAGAGCGGGAGCTCGGCACCGAGCGCGGTGGCGATGCTGACCCATGCGTCGGTGTTCCCGAGCGAGGTGACGACGTCGAACCACGCGTCACTGAACAGGAGGGTGCCGACGATCAACGCGCTGACCAAGGTCACTCGGCGTCGTGACCATGCCGAGCGGGCGACGTGAGCGAGCGCCAGTATCTCGAAGACGTCGAAGCCGATCCACACGAGACGCCAGTGGTGAGCGTCGTACCGTCGGGGGAGGCTGATGGACAGGTAGGCGATCCACGGGATGAGGAAGAGCACCGCCGCGGCGGCCAGGGCTGCGACATGGCGATTGAGCTGGCCGTGACCGCCCGGTGGTAGCTGGCCGTGCCGGAGGTCGACGCGCTCGGGTTCCGAGTCCATGCTCTTACTCAACCAGGGAGGGGAGCGGCGTCGGACGCGCCCGGGATCAGATCGGGCAGTGACCGCCGACGGACTGCCCGGCGAAGCAGCGAGCCCTCGGGGCCGAGCCGCACCGATGGGGTACCGGTTGGCGTGGTGGGGCAGGATGGCGGTGCGTGCAACGGTGGGGTGCACCGGGTGCACGGGAACGAAGGGAGTCGGCCATGCTCGGACCGTTCGAGACCCACGAGGTCGTCAACCAGAGCCCGCCGTTGGAAGGACACGACGTCTACTCGACCGACCGGGCGCTCGTCGAGGCAGTCGAGCGCGAAGGCGCCGGCTGGGCAGGGACCGAGCTGGCGGAACTGGGGATCCTGACCGGGGCGCCCCGCACGCAGGAGCTGGCCCGGCAGGCCAACGAGCACCGACCCGAGCTGCACACGCACGACCGTACCGGTCATCGCATCGACATGGTCGAGTACCACCCCGCTTACCACGAGCTGATGGGTGCGGCGGTCGCCCACGGGTTGCACGCGGCACCGTGGTCGGACCCCCGTGACGGGGCCCACGTGGCCCGGGCGGCGAAGGTCTTCGTCTGGTACCAGGCCGAGGCTGGGCACGTCTGTCCGGTGTCGATGACCTACTCGGTGGTCCCCGCACTGCGCCACCAGCCGGACGTCGCGGCCGAATGGGAACCCCGCCTCACCTCGACCACCTACGACGCCACCGACGGACCGGCGTCGACCAAGGCCGGCGCCACCTCCGGGATGGCGCTCACCGAGAAGCAGGGCGGTTCGGACGTGCGCGCCAACACGACGACGGCCACGCCGCTGGACGGGGACGGCTCGACGGCCCTTTTGACCGGGCACAAGTGGTTCTGCTCGGCACCCATGTCGGACGGGTTCCTCATGCTGGCCCAGGCACCCAACGGGCTGACGTGCTACTGGGTCCCGCGCTGGCGTCCCGACGGCACGAAGAACCCCATCTACATCCAACGGCTGAAGGACAAGCTCGGCGACCGGTCCAACGCATCCAGCGAGATCGAGCTCGCTGCAGTGTGGGCCCAGCGGGTCGGCGAGGAAGGGCGGGGCGTCCGCACCATCATCGAGATGGTCAACCACACCCGGCTCGACTGCGCCATCGGCTCGGCCTCGGTCATGCGCCAGGGCGTCGCCCAGGCGTCGTGGCACGCCGCCCATCGCGCCGCCTTCGGCGCCCTGCTCGCCGACCAGCCGCTGATGCAGAACGTGCTCGCCGACCTCGCTCTCGAGTCCGAGGCGGCGACCGCCGCAGTGCTGCGTCTCGCCCGTTCCTATGACCGCGAGGCAGACGAGCACGAGGCGCTCCTGCAGCGGGTGCTGACCCCGGTGGTCAAGTACTGGACGTGCAAGCGGGCGCCACAGCACGCCGCCGAGGCGCTCGAGTGCCTGGGGGGCAACGGGTTCGTCGAGGAGTCACCCATGCCGCGCCTCTTCCGCCAGAGCCCTGTCAACGGGGTCTGGGAAGGGTCGGGGAACGTCATCTGCCTCGACGTCCTGCGCGCCATGGCGAAGTCGCCCCGTTCGGTCGACGCCTTCTGGGAAGAGGTGAACCGGGGAGCGGGAAGTGACGCTCGTCTCGACGGCGCCATCCACACCCTGCAGGACGAGCTCGCCCATACCGAGGACCTCGAGGGGCGGGCCCGTCGTCTGGTCGAGGAGATGGCCGTGGTCTTCGAAGCCTCCCTGCTCGTCCAGCACGCGCCGGGCGCGGTCGCCGACGCCTTTTGTGCGTCCCGACTGGCACCGGACCGCGGTCGCGCCTTCGGAACGCTCCCCCGTGGCACCGACGTCCGGGCCATCGTCGAGCGGGCAGCGCCCTGGGCGGCCGCCGCGGTGTGAGCCGAACCTGGCCGGGGTGAGCGTGTCGCCGGCCGGGGTGAGCGTGTCGCCGGCCGGGGTGAGCG
>JBMFXC010000072.1:0-3397 GCA_049964655.1 Acidimicrobiales bacterium | reverse complement strand
GCCGGCCGGGGTGAGCGTGTCGCCGGCCGGGGGTTCTTTCCGGCCGTTGGTCGCGACGATCGTGCAGATGTGACGGGCCGGGCAGCCGCGACTGGTCGGTGGCCAGAGATGCGGTTGCCGCCGGGTCAGGGTGGTGTCGGGCGGCTGTCGGGCAAGGGGGGTGCAGTCGGCACGAACCTCCGCTACCGTGACAGACGAACGGCGGACAGGACGCAGAGGTACCGATATGATGTCGCGCATGCTGGCGGAGCATGAAACATCACGAAAGCGATCGGATACAGGTGGCGGCTGGTGGCCACCGGGCGAACGGCGGGAGGCTCGGGGGCCGACCTCGGTGGTCGACGGCAGGCTTGCTCGGGCGACTGGTCTGGCCGTCTGTGCTTTCCTTCTGGCGGCGTGCGGTTCGCCGGTCTCGACGACGACCGGCCTGCACGCTGGGGGAAGGCAGAGGGGGTCGGTGTCCCGTTCAGCGTCGGCGACGGCCACCACGACGCTCAGCCCCATCCACCGGGCTGTGGTCGTGGCATGGGAGGACGCCGAGCGGACACTGTACGGGTACATGCAGGAGCCGCCCGCTCCCGCTCGTGCCGCGCTGGTTGCTGGTGACACCAGCGCGGTGGTCTGGCCGCGGCTGAGCGAGTACTTCGCCGGGGCCGCCCTCAAGGCAGAGAGCCTGTTCCTCATCGGGATGACCACGCAGGAGCTCAACGGACCGACTTCCTACGACCTCGGCCATCCGGTCGTGACCTCGCTGTCGCCGACGAGCGCGACGGTCACAGGGTGCATCTACGACAGCGGCACGACGACGCCCAGCGGTACGCCGGGGCCAGCGAACCTTGATGGGGGCGCTGGGGGAGGTAATGGCCAGTGGGTTCTGGATCTGGACACAGGGGCCTGGAAGATCGTCCGTTTCGAGACAACGTCGGTGTCGAAATGCTGAAGCGAATGGCAGTATCTACAGCACTTCTCATCGCGGCGATCGCCGGTGTGCTGCTGGCTCCGACTGGCGCGCACGGCAGCGGCAACACCGGCACATGCACGGACGCAGGGGTCACCGTGACTTGCGGGTCGGGGATCGGCGGTGCTCCCGGTCGTCCCGGTGGGTCGGGCGAGAGCGGCCACCCGGTCCTCGCGGGGAACGGCCAGGTTCCACCGCCGGACTGCCCGCACTACGTGACCTACCAGAGCTTCTTCGGGACCAGTGGCGGACCGCCGCCCCCCGGTGCGAGCCAACCTGGTGGATGGTACGTGAACACGTGCGCCGTCGGGACCCAGCAGGGCATGGCGACGGGCATCCAGTGGTTCGGCACCGGCCAGGTGCCCGGGGTCGCACCGACACCGCCTTTGCCGTCCCTCGCCGCAGCTGAGGCGGAGAGCAGACTGCGGCTTCCGAGCCCCACGGTCCTCCTCGACCCGGCGGGCACCGGCTACGTCGGTCTCCCCGAATGGCTCGCCGTCGCACCGTCCTCGTGGGTGAGCGTGTCGACCGAGGCGACGGCGTGCAACGCCGGAGGATGCGTCTCCGCGGAGGCCGTCGCACACCCGGTGAGCGTCCGGTGGTCGACGGGAGACGGCGGTGTGCTCACGTGCCTCGGGCCGGGCGAACGGTACGACCCGGCACTGCCGGCGGGCGTCCAAGCCCCGACGTGCAGCCACGTCTACACACAGCCCTCGTTGCCCGACGCTCCGGCGGACGGGTCAGGGCGCTATGTCGTGGCGGCAGCCGTCACGTGGGCCGTGACGTGGACCGGCCCCGGGGGAACGGGCGGCACGCTTCCCGATCTCGTCACGCGTGGGAGCACCTTGCTCCGGGTGGCCCAGATCGAGTCGGTCGACATCTGACGCGTGGGAAGGCGTGTGCGTCTCGGAGGACGGCGCGCGCTCCGATCCCGGTCGAAGTGCTCGTCGACCGGGCGACGCCCGCCCGCTCAGGTCCCGTCGAAGGTGTAGGTGTACGGCGCGCTCGCCGGGTGGGCGACGAAGACGTTCTTGCCGTTCACCTCCACCCCGACCAGCACCGCCGAGGAGCCGACCTCGACGGCCAGCGAACCTTGCTTTGCCGCGTAACGGGTGACTTGCCCGCGTTCGTGCACACCCTGGGACGACGGGCTTGCCGTGGCCGGGGTCGAGACCTGCACCCAGCAGGGAGCCGACGTAGCCAAGACCACGGTGAACGCCGCCGCCTTCACGTGGTACGTGGCACCGTTCGTACCGGTGCTGGCCAGGGTGACCTCGCTGTTCCGGGCGGCACGGCTAGAGCTCCCCGTCGACGACTGCGAGCCCGCCGCCGGCGGAGTCGATCCCGAGGCGGTGCCCGCCGCCCCTGGCGTGGCCAGGGAGAGGATGTGCCATCGAACGAGGAGCGTGGGACGCCATCGGTCGAGGGCAAGCCCGGCCGTCGCGGCCAGCACGGCCAGCAGGACGAGCCAGGTGGCCAGGCGCAAGGTCACAGGGGCCCGCCGCCGCCGCCGGGCCCGTTTGCGGGCTCGGTTCGTGGCACGGATCTCCTCTTTGGGGACGACGGTGAGCATGCCGGTGGGTGGACCGACCAAGCCCTGGGACCCGGTGTCGGCGAAGCCGGCCACGCCGGTGCCCGTCGCTGGCCCGACGGTGGGGACCCGGCCTGTCTCGGTGAAGGCGAGGAGGTGCTCGGGGCTCGACGTGAGCGTGGTGACGAAGGGAGCCATGCTCGGGTGGTCGAGCTCACGTCCAGCGAGTTGGTGGCTGCCCCTCGGCTGCGACGACCACGCCTCGACCAACTGCAGCACGAGCCGGTCGCCGTCGAGCCCGAGCAGCGACGCATACCGACGGAGCGTGGCGAGCGCCTGTGCCTGGTCGACGAGGCGTTCCAGGTCGCCCGCCTCGAGGGCTTCGAGGACCGTGATGGGCCGACCGATCTGGTCGTGGACGGTGAGCAGGTCGAGGCCCTTGCGCTCGCGAGCCGTCCGCAAGATCAGTCCGATCGAACCTGGTGAGATGGAGACCAGGCCACGTTCGTCGTCGTGGTCGCCTCGTCGGCGTGTGGCGCCGCTACGGTGCCGGTTCACGCAGTCTCTCCTGACCTTGCCTCGTCGAGATCGTACCTGGAGGCCCGTGGCACCGATCATCGCCTGAGTATGAGTCCCCCCACGTGGTGGGGTTTCGGCTAGCCCGGGGGTCCACCACCAGGTGAGCCACCGGCGTGATGCTCGGTGTGTACCCACAAGTGCACAACGAGGAGATCACACCGATGGCTCTGTCCGATCCTGCCCTGCCCGAGCTGCTCTGCGCGCTCCGCGTCGGAGGAGAAGGCAGCTCTCAGCCGCTTGGCCAAGGAGGCAGAGATGACTGTCTCGTCGATGATCTCCGAGTGTCTCCTCGCCGAGTATGGGACCGACAGACGGCACTCATAGGGGTC
>JBMFXC010000071.1:0-13613 GCA_049964655.1 Acidimicrobiales bacterium | reverse complement strand
GCGGCTCCGGTGCCGCTGCCCCGGCGCCGGCGGTCAGCCGACAGCGCCGTCTGGGTCGAGCAGGCCTGCCGGTGTGGCGACGTGCCGGGCTGAGCACGGGTGAGCGCATCGCTGTGGCTGTCCTCGTCCTGGTGCCCGTCGTCGTCTTCGGCCTCCCTGCCGCCCTCGGGCACCCGGTGGTACCCGGCGACGACCTCATCCAGAACGAGCCGCTGCGCGCGCTGGTCGGGCGCCAGGTGCGCCACGGCCACCTTCCGGTGCTCGACCCCTACATCTGGAGCGGAGCACCCCTGCTCGGCGGGTGGAACGCCGGTGCCGCCTACCCGCCGACCCTTCTGTTCGCCTTCTTGCCCGTCACCCTGGCCTGGGCGCTCAACCAGATGCTGGTGGGGTGGGTGGCCGGCCTTGGCACCCACGCCTTCCTCCGTCGGTCCGGGCTCCGCACCACCCCTGCGCTTCTCGGTGCCCTCACCTTCTCCTTCGGCGGGGCGATGGTCGGCCAGATCCCGCACTTCGGGCTGGTCGCCGGCATGAGCTGGACCCCTCTCATGCTCCTCGCCCTCCTGCACCTGTCCCGGCCGGCGTCGTTGCCCGCTCGCCTCGGCTGGACGTCCGTGCTTGCCGGAGGGGCGGGCCTCTGCGTGCTGGCCGGGGAGCCGCGGGCCATCGACACGGCGCTCGTGGTGGTCGCCTGGTACGTGCTCTGGCGGGCGTTCCGTCTGGGCCGGCACGCCGGGCCGTTCCTCGTCTGGGTCGGGGTCGCCGCTGCCGTCGGCGTCGCCTTGGGCGCCCTCCAGTGGTTGCCGGGCGTGATCACCGTGCACGCCTCGCAGCGCTCTGCGGTGACCTTCAACCTGTTCAACGCCGGGTCGTTCACGCCTCGCTGGCTCCTCCTCCTGCTGGTGCCGAGCGTGCTCGGGGGCAGTGGCTCGTTCGGCACGCCGCCCTTCCTCGCCTCCTACAACCTGACCGAGGTCACCGGCTACGTGGGCCTCCTCCCGCTGGCGGCGGCCTTCGCCCTCGCCGCCCGGATCCGGTGGCGGCGGCCGCTGGCCGAGTGGACGATCTGGCTGGTCGTCGCCGTGACCGGTGTCGTCCTCGCCCTCGGCGGCAACACCCCGGCGTGGCATCTCCTCATCCACCTCCCCCTCTACGGCGGCCAGCGGCTCCAGAGCCGCAACATCGTGGTCGCCGACTTCGCCCTGGCCGTCCTGCTCGCCTACTGGCTCGACGACTGGCTGGTCGCCGAGCGGCGAGTCGTCGAACGAGTGCGCACCGTCCTGCGACGCACGGCCCCGGCGCTCCTCCCGCTGGTGGTGGCCGCCGTGACGGCCGCAGCGGTTTTGGCATGGGGTCCGGGGTTCCTCCGGTGGCTGGGGGTGTCGAGCGGTCCGGCGGCCCGTGCCCGCGACCTGGCTCCGGTGGTGGTCCCCTTCCTCGTCCTGGCGGTCGCCGCCATCGCCGTGGTGACGGGTGGTCGTCGGCTGGTGCCGCGTCGCCGGGCGACGCTCGCCGTCGTGCTGGTCACGGTGGACCTGGTGGCGCTCGCCGTCACGTCGGTGGTCGAGGTGGCCGGCCGCCTCGGTGCCCCCTCCGCCCCGGTCAGCTCGAACAAGGCGCTCCCGGTTGCCCCGGGCCCGACGCACTCGATCGCCTCGCTCCACCTGTCGGGCCGCTTCGCCGTCTTCGACCCGGACCTGCACCACGGGACGGCCCTCAACGAGCTCGGGGTCCCCGACCTCAATGTGCTGGACCGGACCTACTCGATGCAGGGCTACAGCTCGATCGTGAACGGACCTTACGCCGTGGCGACCGGTTCTCATCAGCCTTCCGGCGCCGGGCAGGACGTCCTGTCGGTGGCTGCCGTCGCCGGCAGCACCCTCGACCAGCTCGGGACGTCGACGCTCTTCACCTTGCCCCGCTACCTTGTCCGGCTCCCCACCTGGGGCGAGCCCCAAGCGACCGGTTCGGGAACCGACATCGGCGCCGAACGGATGAGCGTTGGGTCGCGACGGACCTGGTACTTCGGCGAGCCGCTCGACGTCGGGAACGTGACCGTCCGCGCCACCCCCCTGCCCGGGGTCAGGGGTGCCACCCCGTCGGTCCGGGTCGGGCTGGTGGGCACGAAGGGGTCGGTCACCTGGCTCGCCCGGGCACAGCTCCCGGGCCACGGGTACGTCGCCGTACCGTCCCACGGGCCAGGCTCGACGACGGGCCCAGCGGTGGGCGTGGTGGTCGCTGTCAGGGGCACCGCCGGCGCGCTCGCCGTCCACCCCCCCCGGGTGACCGAACGCGACGGCCAGGTGGTGGTGGCCGACGGCCCGATGCAGACAGCGCTCACCCCGCCACACTGGACGTTCGTCGGCAACGACGGCCCCTTCGCCGTCTTTCACGACCACCGGGCCAGTCCTGCCGTCGTGCTGCATCGGCGCTCGGGGACCACCTCACAGAGCGGGTCACCGGGCACGCTACGGGTGCTGGCCGGCCCGCCGGTCGCCCCGTCCCGCCTCCTCGTCAGCTCGTCCGCCGGCGTCGAGGTCGTCCGCTCCGCCGCCGCCATCACCGGGTGGAAGGCCACGTGGACGCCGAGTGGTGACGGCCGGCCAGGGCAGGTGACGATCCACCGCATCGGGGTGGTCCAGGTAGTCGACGTGCCGGCCGGACGCGGCGTCCTCACCTTCACGTACCAGCCCGCCGGCGTGCGTACCGGCCTCGCCCTCACCCTCGGGGCAGCCGTGGTGCTGGTCGTCGGCCTCGGAGCGGCGTGGCTCCTTGCCATGCGTCGGCGACGAGCAGCGACCGCCCAGTCCCCGCCCCGTCCCGGGTGAGGACGGAGGACCGGGGTGGGCCCGCCCCGGAGTGGAGCGGAACGAGGCCGCGCCGCCGGTGCCTACTCGAGCAGGTATCAATCGTCGTCCTTGGCCCGCCCCGAGCGGCGAGGTGGCCGTTGGGGCGGTCCGAGCTGCCGACGCCGGCGGAGGCGTGGCAGGATCGGACGGTGACCGCTCCCGTCGACCCCCCGCCAACCGGGCCCGGAGGTGCCTCCTCCGACGTCGTGGTCGTGCACGTGTCCGAGGGCATCGCCACCGTGACCCTCAACCGTCCCGAGGCCCGCAACGCGCTCAGTGCCGAGCTGCGCCACGCCCTCGTCGCCACCTTCGAGCAGCTCGAGCTGGACGACGAGGTCGACGTGGTCATCCTCACCGGGGCCGACCCCGCCTTCTGCGCCGGCCTCGACCTGAAGGAGCTGGCCCGGGGCGACCATGACCTCACCTCGACCGTCGTCGCCACCGGCACCCGAGGCCCGATCCCTCCGATCACGAAGCCACTGATCGGTGCGGTCAACGGCGTGGCCATTACCGGGGGCTTCGAGCTCGCTCTCCACTGTGACTTCCTCGTCGCCTCGGAACGGGCCCGGTTCGCCGACACGCACGCCCGTGTGGGCATCCAGCCGGGGTGGGGGCTGACCGTCCTGCTGCCACAGGCCGTCGGCGTGCGGCGTGCCCGCGAGCTGAGCGCCACCGGGAACTTCCTCGACGCGTCGACGGCGTTGTCGTGGGGACTGGTCAACCACGTGGTGGCCCACGCCGACCTGCTGCCGTTCTGCCGGGCGCTGGCCGCCGACATCGTCTCGAACGATCGCGCCGGCGTCCGCCGGATCCTACGCACCTACGCCGAGGGGGCGGAGATGACCGCCGGCGAGGCCCGGTTGGTCGAAGCCGAAGCGTCCCGTCAGTGGCTGGCTGCCGGCAACGCCCGACCCGAGGAGGTCGAGCGGCGTCGCCAGGCGGTCGCGGCCCGGGGCCGCTCCCAAAGCCGGTGAGCCGCCCGGCGGTGGCATCGGCGCGTCCGTCGGCCTGACGAGCCAGATCAGACCGACCTGGCTGGCCAGACCGGTCTGATCTGGCCCGACCCCTGGCCGGTCGGTCAGGGGTGGCTGGCGACGAAGCGGTAGCCGACGCCCCGGACGGTCTCGATCCAACCCGGCCGGTCGGGATCGGCCTCCACCTTGGCCCGGATGCGGCGAATGTGCTCGGTGACCGTGGCTGGCACCTGCCACGACTCGGTGGACCCCCACACGTGCTCGAGGAGGTCCTCTCGGGTGAACACCTGCCCGGGTGCGGCAGCGAGGAAGGCCAGCAGGTCGAACTCGCGCCGGGTGAGCTCGACGGGGGCACCGTGCAGCGTGACGGTCCGGGTGCCACGGTCGATGCGCAAGTCGCCGTGGTCGAGCACCGCCCCTGGCGCAGCCGACTGCCCCCGGCGGAGGACCGCCCGGATGCGAGCCTCGAGCTCGGGGAAGGACAGCGGTTTGACGAGGTAGTCGTCGGCGCCGAGGTCGAGGACCCGGATGCGCTCCTCCTCGGAGTCGCGACCGGTACAGACGATCACCGGCACGCCGCTGTCCCGGCGGGTCTTGACCAGCACCTCGTCGCCGTCGATGCCGGGCAGCCCGAGGTCGAGCAGGACGAGGTCGGTCTCCCCCCGGGCCAGTACCTGCAGGGTCGCGGGCCCGTCGGCCGCCTCGTCGACCACGTAGCCCATGCGCTCGAAGAAGCGGCGGGTGGCCAGTCGGCTGGATGCGTCGTCTTCGGCCACCAACAAGCGGACGGCCGCACCGTGCGCCGCCGCCGCCGCCTCGTCTTCGCAGGTTGTCATTGCATTGTCACTCATTGTGATGTCGTTGCTCGGCAGGCCACGTTGGGTGGTCGAGAAACTCCATGAAGCACAAGTCTGACAGTCAGCGACGGCGAATGCCACACCACGTGCGCCGTCTCCCACGATGACAAGGGGTGGGTACGACGAGGTTAGCAACCGAGCAGTCGGACCGCCGTCGAGGACGAGCAGGACGTCGAGGGAGCGGTGGCCGGTGGGAGACGTGGGCGGTGTCCGCCGCCTGCGTGGGCATGGCCGTCGCTGCCGTGGTCTCGCTGGACGGCCGGACCATGGTGGTCCCTGTCGCCCCGAGCGCGCTGAGCACCCGCACCCCCGCCGGGCTCACCGGGCTCACCGGCGCCCACCCGGCGCTGGTGCCAGGCACGCCGGTGACCTCGGAAGTCGACCTGGTGGCGACGTCGACCGGTGCGCTCGACGGCGTCGTCCTCCAGGTGACGCCGAGCGGATGGTCGTCCCAGCCGTCGGCGGCAGGTTCCTCGGTGCTGACCGTCACGGTGCGCGCGTGCTCGGGCACCTGGACAGCGGTTGCCTCGTCGGGTGCGTCCGTCTGCCAGGGGAGCATCCGCCAGCTGGCCAGCGCCGTCGTGGGGCGCGCCGGCGGCGAACTGCCGCTGCCGGGCTTGGTCGGTTCCGCCCAGGGCACGACCGCCCGTCTCCAGGTCAGCCTCGAGGTGCCGCCCGGCGCTGCCGACGGCGCACGGCCGTCTTCGGTCCACCTCGCCTTCGTCATCCGCACCAGCGAGGCCTGATCGAGGTCGGCCCGCCCCTCAGTCGGCAGCAGCCCCCTGGTCGTTCGTCCGACAGCCGTCGACAAGACGGCCGATCACCGAGACGTCGAACGGCTTGGTCACATAGGTCGCCGCGCCCAGGGCGAGGACCCGGTCGATCTGGGCGCGGGTCGCATCGGCGCTGACCGCCACCACGGTCGCCGCCGACGACTGCAGGCGGTGGAGGACCTCTTCCCCGGTCAGGTCGGGGAGGTGGAGGTCGAGCAGGACGAGGTCGGGTCGGTGGCGGGCGGCGAGGGCGAGCCCGGTCTGGCCGTCGCCGGCCACGAGGAGGTGGGCACCCCCGTGGCGACGGAGGACTTCGGCCATCAGTTCCACGTTCGAGGCGTTGTCCTCGATGTAGAGCACGGTCACCGGCCGGATCTTGTCGGCACCGGCCACCCGCTCTCGGTCGGACGGGGATGGCGGGGTGACGACCGGGGCCGGCCTGGTGGTCGCTGGCACCCGAGTGGTCGCCGGGAAGGTCACCGCGAACGTCGAGCCTGCTCCGGGCTCGCTCGACACCTCGATCGTCCCCCCCATGGCCCCGGTGAGCGCCTGGGTGAGGGCGAGACCCATGCCGGTTCCCTCGATGCCGGTCTGCTCGGCCCCGAGCCGGTCGAACGGGACGAACAACCGGTCCATGAGCTGAGGGGCGATGCCGGCACCGGTGTCGGTGACGGCGATGCGCACGGCTGCCCCGGTCGGGCCGGGCTCCACCAGCGACGCCTCGATGGTGACGGTGCCCCCGTCGCGGTTGTACTTGACGGCGTTCGTCACCAGGTTCACGAGGACCTGGGCGAGACGAGTCCGATCGGCGAGGACGGGGGGCAGGCCGTCGGCGACCGCCACGGAGACGCACAGGTGACGGGCGGACGACAACGGTGCCAACAGTTCGACGACCTCGGCGACGGCCGAGGCGAGCTCGACGGGCTCGGGCGCGAGCTCGAGCCGGCCCGCTTCGATGCGAGTCACGTCCAGCACCTCGTTGATCAGCGCCAGCAGGTGCGCACCGGCCCGCCGGATGTGGGCGAGCTGGTCGGCCTGCTCTTCGGGGAGCTCGTCGAGCTCGAGGAGCTGGGTGAAGCCGAGGATGGCGTTGAGCGGGGTGCGCAGCTCGTGGCTCATCCGGGAGAGGAACTCGCTCTTGGCCTGGTTGGCCCGTTCGGCGTCGACCCGGGCCCGGACGAGCTCGGCTTCGAGGACGAGGCGGGCGGTGATGTCGCGGCTGGCGGTGAGCGTCCCGATGATCCTTCCCTCGTGGTCTCGCACCGGGCTTACCAGCATGTCGAAGACGTGCCGGCCGCCCTCGCTGTCGGTGACCTCGAAGCGCAGCTCGGCGACCCCCGACCGCCCCGCCCCCACGCTGGTCAGGGTGTCGAGGAAGCGGGCCCGGTCCTCCACGCCGAGCACGTCGACGTGCTCGGCGCGCAGTGCGTACTCGTGAGGTTCCCAGCCGAGCAGCCGGCGGACGGCACCGTGCACGTCGATCACGCGCAGCTCGAGGTCGCGCACCACGTAGATGTCCGGCGAGGCCTCAAGGACGGCTTCGAGGAGGTTCTTCTGCTCGAGCAGCCGTTCGCGTGCGGCGCGCACCTCGGTCACGTCCGTGTAGAAGCACAGGGCGTTCGAGCCGTCGGGCTGGGGGCCGACCGGCAGGAGGTCGATCCGAAAGGAGCGAGGCCGGCCGTCGGGGTGGTGGTAGCGGACCCCGAAGGTCGCTCGACTGCCCGTCTGCCGGATGCGTTCGACGGTGGCCCGCACCACCGTCAGGTCCTCCTCGTCGAGGCGGTCGGTGACGGCCTGGTACGAGCGGGTGGCGTCCTCGACGGTGAGGCCCATCAGGTCGGCGCAGTTGGGGCTCACGTAGGCGACGGCGCCGGTGTCGAGGTCCACCCGCCAGGCCACCACGGGCGAGTGCTCGAGCAGGGCTTCCATGAACGACCGGTGCTGCTGGAGGACTTGGCGTTGGTCCTCGACGAGAAAGGCGGCGCGGGACAGGCCGGCGGCGACCCAGCCGAGCTCGTCCGAGCCGGCCGGGAGGTCCCCGAGCGGTTCACCTCGCTCGATCCGGTCCACTGCCCGGCGCAGACGGTCGGCGCGGCGGGCGATCGAGCGATTGGTGGCGCTGACCGCGGCGACGGTGCCGGCCAGTCCGAGCGAGCCACCCACCGAGAGCACGATGACCAGCCAGGTGCCGGCCCTCGCCCCGGCGGCGGCAGCGGCGTCCCGGCGCGACATGGCGGCGGCCAGCAGGGCGCCGACAGCGGTTTGGACACGGGAAAGTGCCTGGGTGGTCCGTGCTCCGACGACCTGTCCGGATCCGACGACCTGTCCGGGGGTGGTGGGTGGCGACGGGCTGCTCGCTTCGTGGGCGGCAAGCAGCGTGAGCTCGTCGTCGACGGCGGCGCGCACCTGCTCGAGGGCAGTCCGACAGGCGGCGTCCTGGCCGAGCACAGCGACGGCCTCGGCCAACGTGGAGAGGCTGTGCCGAAGCGCCGACGCCGTCGCCGCCTCCTGGGAGGACGGAGCTGCAAACGTCCCACTCGACGCCGCGTCCGGAACCGGAGCCGGAGCCACAAGGACCCCGTGCTCGGCGCTCACGGCCACCACGCTCTGCTCCTCGACGACGGTGGCGTCCCGCTCGACGACCAGCGCGTTCCCTTCGGCGGCGAGGCTGTGGCTGCGCGCTGCCGACAGCACCGAGAGGCCCAAGGCGACGCCGAGCAGGATGACGATCGGGAGGGCGAGCGCTGCCAGTCCCTTCTGGCGCAGCGTCCAGTCGTCTCGATAGCGGGCCTTCCAGTCCCCGGGTCTGCCCACGTTCACCCCTCAGGGTCCAGCGTCACCGCCCCCATGGCCCACCGCGGCCCCGGGGGTCGCGTCTCGACGGACGCGGACGCACAGGACCACGGGCGATGTTACCGGGCGACGATCTCCCGGCCGTGGTGACCTGTTCTCGTGCCGGCCCCCGGCCGTGGTGCGCCCCGTCTCGTCGGGGTCGTACCATGCACCCGATGACTGACGCCCCTGCCAACGACCCGTCGGCACAGCCGCTCCGAGGCATCAAGCCCCGGAGCAGCGAGGTGACCGACGGTCCGACCCGTGCTCCGGCCCGAGCGATGCTGCGAGCCGTCGGGATGACGGATGCCGACTGGGACAAGCCGCAGATCGGCGTGGCGTCGTCGTGGAACGAGGTCACGCCGTGCAACGTGCCGCTTGCCCGTTTGGCTGACCGAGCCAAGGCCGGCGCGGTCGCCGCCGGCGGCTTTCCCTTCGAGTTCGTGACGATCGCCGTGTCCGACGGCATCTCGATGGGCCACGAGGGGATGCGGGCATCGCTGGTGAGCCGTGAGGTGATCGCCGACTCCGTCGAGACGGTGATGCACGCCGAGCGGTTCGACGCCATGGTCACCCTGGCCGGCTGCGACAAGTCGCTGCCCGGCATGCTGATGGCGGCGGCCCGTCTCAACCTTCCCACCGTGTTCCTCTACGGGGGGACGATCCTCCCCGGCCGGCTGCGCGACCGGGCGCTCGACATCACCTCGGTCTTCGAAGCCGTGGGTGCCCATGCCGTCGACGCGCTCAGCGACGAGGAGCTCTCCCTCATCGAGCACAACGCCTGCCCGACCGAGGGCTCGTGTGCCGGCATGTTCACCGCCAACACCATGGCCTCGGTCGCCGAGGCCCTCGGCATGTCCCTGCCGGGCAGCTCGGCCGCCCCTGCCGTCGACCGCCGTCGGGAGGACTTCGCCTTCGCCTCGGGCCAGGCGGTCGTCGAGCTCCTGCGTCGGGGCATCCGGCCGCGCGACATCCTGACCATCGAGGCCTTCCGCAATGCGATCGCCGTGGTCATGGCCCTCGGCGGTTCGACGAACGCCGTCCTGCACCTGTTGGCGCTGGCCAACGAGGCACGGGTGGACCTGTCGCTCGACGACTTCAACGCCGTAGCCGCCCGGGTCCCGCATCTCGCCGACACCAAGCCGCACGGCAAGTACCACATGAGCGACATCGACCGCATCGGCGGCGTGCCCGTGGTCATGCAGGAGCTTCTCGACGCCGGGCTCATCGACGGCGACTGCCTCACGGTGACCGGACGCAGTGTCGCCGACAACCTGGCCGCGCTGGCACCGCCGGCACCGGACGGCGACGTCGTCCACCGCATCGACGACCCGATCCACGCCCAGGGAGGGATCGCCGTCCTGACCGGTTCCCTGGCTCCGGCCGGTTCGGTGGTCAAGGTGGCCGGCATCGACCAGCTCCACTTCGACGGCACCGCCCGGGTGTTCGACGGCGAGGACGCAGCGATGGAGGCCATCCTGGCCGGGTCGATCGAGCCGGGGACGGTCGTCGTGATCCGCTATGAAGGCCCCAAGGGCGGTCCGGGCATGCGGGAGATGCTCGCCGTCACCGGGGCGATGAAGGGCGTCGGCCGTGGCGGCGACTGCGCGCTGGTGACCGACGGAAGGTTCTCGGGAGGGACCCACGGCTTCTGCATCGGGCACGTCGCCCCCGAGGCGGTCGACGGAGGTCCCATCGCCCTCGTCGCCGACGGCGACCGGATCGTGGTGGACGTCGAGCAGCACTCGATCGACCTGCTCGTCGACGAGGACGAGCTCGTTCGTCGGCGTGCCGTCCTCGCCCACCCCGCCCCCCGCTACACCACGGGTGTGCTGGCCAAGTACGCCCGCCTGGTGACCGGTGCCGACCGGGGCGCGGTCACCGAGCCGTAGGAAGGCCGGTGGTCGGGGGCTTGTGGGGGGCTCGTCCTCGTGGCAAGATTGGTCCGATGTCGACCGAGCCTTCCTTGCCGACAACTCTGGTACGCCGTACCTAGCGCGCACGACGCTGTCTCCTGTGCGCGCCGTCCGACCTCCCTCACGGGAGGTCGTTTTCGTGTTCGGGCACTGCTGCCCACCCGTAGACCACACCGCCATCTCGTCACCGACGGCACCGAGCGCACCGAGCGCCGCCAGGCCGGTGACGAACCGACCACCACCACACCGCACACACCACCAGGGAGCACCGATGAAACTGACCGGAGCACAGGCCTTGATCAAGAGCTTGGAGATGCAGGAGGTCGAGGTGATGTTCGGCCTGCCCGGCGGGGCCATCCTGCCGGTCTACGACCCGATCATCGACTCGTCCATCCGCCACGTCCTGGTGCGCCACGAGCAGGGGGCGGGGCACATGGCAGAGGGCTACGCCCACGTCACCGGTCGCCCCGGGGTGGCCATGGTGACGAGCGGGCCCGCTGCCACCAACATCGTGACGCCGCTCGCCGACGCCTACATGGACTCCATCCCGCTGGTGGTGGTCACCGGCCAGGTGGCTACGTCGCTGATTGGCACCGACGGCTTCCAAGAGAGCGACACCACCGGCATCACCATGGGGATCACCAAGCACAACTGGCTGGTCACCGACGCCGCCGACATCCCCCGGGTGGTCGCCGAGGCCTTCCACGTGGCCACCACCGGCCGACCGGGACCCGTCCTCGTCGACCTGCCCAAGGACGTCGCCAACGCCGAGATGGAGTGGTATTGGCCCGGTCCCGACGAGCTCGACCTCCCCGGGTACCACCCGGTGCTCGAAGGCGACCCCGCCGCAGTCAAGAAGGCAGCCGAGCTCCTGCTCGCCGCCGAGCGCCCGGTCATCTACGCCGGCGGCGGGGTGCTCAAGGCGCGTGGCGCGGACGCCTTGCGCGAGCTGGCCGAGCGTACGGGTGCCCCCGTCGTCACGACGCTCATGGCTCGTGGTGCCTTCCCCGACTCGCATCCGCTGTGCCTGGGCATGCCGGGCATGCACGGCAACTACACGGCCGTCATGGCCATGCAGCGTGCCGACCTGCTCCTGGCCCTCGGGAGCCGCTTCGACGACCGGGTGACCGGCAGGGTTGACGCCTTCGCCCCGGAGGCCACGGTGGTCCACGTCGACATCGACCCGGCCGAGCTCAACAAGATCCGCAGAGCCGACGTGGCCATCGCCGGGGACTGCCGCATCGTGACCGAGGCGCTGCTCTTGGCCCTCGGGTCGCTCGGGTTGCCGCACGCACCGTCGAGCCGGGCCACCGGCGGCGGCAGGCCGGTCGACGCCCCCCCGGGCGCCGAGGCAGTGGCCGGTACGCCGGCTGCCTCCCTGCCCCGGAGCCGCCTTGCTGCTTGGCACGCCCAGCTTTCGGAGTGGCAGGAGCGCTACCCCCTCGTCTACGACCGGTCGCCGGAGGCGTCGGCGAACGGACTCAAGCCCCAGTTCGTGCTGGAGTCGCTGCGGGACGCCACGCCCGAGGACACCATCGTTGTGTCCGGGGTTGGCCAGCACCAGATGTTCGCGTCGCAGTGGTGGCGGTTCGACCACCCCTACACCTGGGTCAACTCGGGGGGCCTCGGCACCATGGGGTTCGCCGTCCCGGCGTCCATCGGCGCCAAGGTCGGGCGTCCCGACCGGATGGTGTGGGCGGTCGACGGCGACGGCTGCTTCCAGATGACGGCCCAGGAGCTGGTGACGGCGAGCGCCGAGCGCATTCCGGTGAAGGTGGCCATCCTCAACAACGCCTACCTCGGCATGGTCCGCCAGTGGCAGGAGATGTTCTACGAGGAGCGCTACTCGGAGGTCTATCTCTCGCCCGACCTGCCCGACTACGTCCGGTGGGCGGAGGCGATGGGCTGTGTCGGCCTGAGGGTCGAGTCGCCCGACGAAGTCGGGCCGGCCATCGACAAGGCGAACGACGTCGACGACCGCCCGGTGGTCATCGACTTCCGGACCGACGCCTTCGAGAAGGTGTTCCCGATGGTCCCGGCGGGAGCGTCGAACGACGACATCGTCGTCGACCTCAGCCAGCGCGAGGGGGGCCGGTGATGCCCGCCTTCGGGACCGACAAGCGCCACCACACCCTGACCGTCCTGGTCGAGAACAAAGCCGGCGTGCTGGCCCGCGTGGCCGGGCTCTTCTCTCGACGCGGCTACAACATCTACAGCCTGGCCGTGGCCCCGTCCGACGACGCCCGCTTCAGCCGCATCACTATCGTGGTCGACGTCGAGTCGGCGCCCCTCGAGCAGGTCGTCAAGCAGCTCGACAAGCTCGTCCCGGTCGTCTCGATCACCGAGCTCGACCCGACCAACGCCCGTGAGCGCGAGCTGCTGCTCGCCACCATCGAGGCCGGCGAGGCCGAGCGGGGCCAGGTCATCCAGCTCGTCGGCGTCTTCGAGGGCAAGATCGTCGACGTCGGGGCCGACCGGCTCACGGTGATGGTGGCCGGTGCGCCCGCCAAGCTCGACGACTTCGAGGACCTGGTGCGCGGCTACGGCATCGTCGAGCTCCAGCGGACCGGTCGCGTCGCTCTGCCTAAACTCGACCGGTCGGCCGCTCGGATACCGGTCTCCCCCGGCGGGAGGCCACGTGTCCTCGACGACCCCGACCCCACTCAGAGCGAAAAGGCAGGTTGACGACATGGCCACCCTCTACTACGAACGAGATGCCGACCCCGGGCTCATCCAGGGGCGCAAGGTGGCGGTGATCGGCTACGGCTCCCAGGGCCACGCCCACGCCCTGAACCTGGCCGAGTCCGGGGTCGACGTGCGGGTCGGGCTGCGGGACGGGTCGTCGTCCCGACGGAAGGCCGAGGAGGCCGGCCTACGGGTGACCTCGCCCGCGGAGGCGGCGGCAGAGGCGAACGTGGTGATGCTGCTCCTCCCCGACACCGAGCAGGCGGCGGTCTACGACGCGGAGATCGCTCCTCATCTGGTCCCCGGGGACGCGCTGTTCTTCGCCCACGGCTTCAACATCCGCTTCGGGCTCATCACCCCGCCCGAGGGCGTGGACGTCGCCATGGTCGCCCCCAAGGGACCCGGGCACCTGGTGCGACGCACCTACACCGAGGGAGGCGGGGTCCCGTCTCTCATCGCCGTGGCTGCCGATCCGTCAGGCAAGGCGCACGACCTCGCCCTCTCCTACGCTCATGCCATCGGCGCCACTCGTGCCGGCGTCCTCGACACGACCTTCGCCGAGGAGACCGAGACGGACCTCTTCGGCGAGCAGGTCGTGCTGTGCGGGGGGCTGACCGCCCTCGTCCAAGCCGGCTTCGACACGTTGGTCGGTGCCGGCTACCAGCCCGAGTCCGCCTACTTCGAGTGCCTCCACGAGCTCAAGCTCATCGTCGACCTCATGTACGAG
>JBMFXC010000070.1:4244-13641 GCA_049964655.1 Acidimicrobiales bacterium | reverse complement strand
ACCAACAAGCTGATAGGCCGCGAGCCCCTCCCGAAGCGGAATCCATTTCCTCACCAGAACATGCGATCTGGTGGGGGTATCCGGTATTAGCACCGGTTTCCCGGTGTTGTCCCGGTCTTCGGGGCAGGTTGCTCACGTGCTACTCACCCGTTCGCCACTAGGTCTTCGCTGGTATTGCTACCAACTAAACCTCGTTCGACTTGCATGTGTTAGGCACGCCGCCAGCGTTCGTCCTGAGCCAGGATCAAACTCTCCATCGAGACTCCGTACCACCCGGAGGCGGTAGCGAAATCGGAGAGCCGGCTTTCGGGACACTGTCTCCCTACGGCCGACTGGATACTGACACAGAACAGACATTGTCCGTTCAGTGCTTACTGACTTGGCGACCGCGATTCGAGACGCGGCCACCCGCACTGGCTTTTGGCTATCACTATTCCGTTTTCAAGGAGCGACTGGACACACACCCGAAGGAGTCGGTGTCCATTTCCTGTGGGAGCTTAGCCGACGTTGTCGACTCCTCCGACAGGCCAGCGAGTGGTTCTTGCCCGCTCACCGGAGTTGTAACTCTACTGTGCCCAGTGGACCGTGTCAACCCGTCGTCGTGCCGGCGCGAGCGCGGTCCCGCTCCAGGCGGCGAGCGAACCGCTCCAACTGGGCGGCGACCGGCGCGGGACCCGCGCCGCCGGGCGTGGTGCGGCGTGTGACCGCCGTCCCCGGCTCGAGGAGCGCGACGGCGTCCGGACCCAGGTCCGGGTGGGCGTCGACCAGCTCGACCAACGGAACGTGGCGTTCCAGCGAGTCGCGCACCAGGCTGCCGACCACGGCGTGGGCCTGGCGGAACGGCATCCCTCGTTCGACCAGCCATTCGGCCAGGTCGACGGCGGCGGACGTCGGAGCATCGGCCGCCTCCTGCATCTTCGCCACGTCGAAGTGGATGGTGCGCAGCAGGCCCGCCATCGCCGCCAGCGCCAACGTCGTCTGCTCGACCGAGTCGAACAGCGGCTCCTTGTCTTCTTGCAGGTCACGGTTGTAGGAGAGCGGCAAGCCCTTCAGCGTGACCAGGAGCCCGGTCAGGTTGCCGACCAGACGGCCCGTCTTGCCGCGGGCCAGCTCTGCCACGTCAGGGTTCTTCTTCTGGGGGAGCATCGAGCTGCCGGTGGCGTAGGCGTCCTCCAGCACGGCGAAGCCGAACTCCTCGGTCGACCACAGGACGATCTCCTCGCCCAGGCGCGACAGGTGGACACCGAGTAGCGCCAGGTCGAAGAGGACCTCGGCAACGAAGTCGCGGTCTGACACGGCATCCAGCGAGTTGTCGAACGCAGCGGCGAAGCCGAGGTCGTCTGCCGTGCCCACCGGGTCCAACGCCAGCGACGACCCGGCGAGTGCGCCCGCGCCGAGCGCCGAGACGTCGGCGCGGGCCGCGGTGGCGAGCAACCGGTCGACGTCACGAGCAAGTGCCCATCCGTGGGCCAGCAGGTGGTGGGCCAACAAGACGGGTTGCGCTCGCTGCAGGTGGGTGTAGCCGGGCAGGTAGGCATCGCCGACCTCGACCGCTCGCGTCCGGAGGACCTCCTCGACGTCGAGGATGCCCGAGACGACCGCGGCGACGGAGCGTCGGACGTAGAGCCGGAGGTCGGTGGCGACCTGGTCGTTGCGGCTCCGGCCGGTGTGGAGCTTCGCCCCGACGTCGCCGGCGATCTCGGTCACCCGGCGTTCGACCGCCGTGTGGATGTCCTCGTCGCCCTCGGCGAAGACGAACGACCCGGTCTCCAGCTCGTGTCCGACCCGGTCGAGGGCGGCGAGGAGGGTGGAGACCTCCTCGGCAGTGAGCAGACCGCCCCGTCCGAGCCCCCGGACGTGAGCCCTCGAGCCGGCCAAGTCGTCGACGGCAAGCCGGCGGTCGACCGACAGGCTCGCCGTGAACGCCATGACCTCGGCAGCAGTACCGCTACCGAGGCGTCCGTGCCACAGGGTCATCGGATGTCGTCGGGCCGGGCCAGCTCCTGTCGTGCCGCCCAGGTCTCCACCCCGAGTCCCCACAGGCGCACGAACCCCTCGGCGTCCTGGTGTCGGAAGGTGTCGGACGCGTCGTAGGTGGCAAGGCCGTGGTCGTAGAGGCCGACCGGGCTGCGTCGGCCGACCACCCAGCACCGACCCGGCTCCAGGCGGAGACGGACCTCGCCAGTCACGTGCCGTTGGGTCTCGGCGACGAAGGCGTCGAGCGCTCGCTTGAGCGGGGAGAACCACAGCCCGTCGTAGACCAGCTCGGCCCATCTGGGCTCCAGGCGGGCCTTCTCGTGGTGGACGTCGCGCTCGAGTGTGAGGTCCTCGAGGTCGGCATGGGCGAGCAGGAGAGCGAGGGCGGCGGGGCACTCGTAGGTCTCGCGGCTCTTGATCCCGACCCTCCGGTTCTCGACCATGTCGAGCCGTCCGAACCCGTAGGAGCCGACCACGTCGTTCAGTTCGGCGATCAGTGCACGGGGCCTCATGGTGCGCCCGTCAACCGAGACGGGGACCCCGGCCTCGAACCCGATCACGATCTCACGCGGTTCCTCGGAGCGCGGCCGGGTCAGCGTGTAGACGTCTTCAGGCGGACGGCTCCACGGGTCCTCGATGGCGCCGCACTCGATGGCCTTGCCCCACAGGTTCTCGTCGATCGAGTAGAGCTTCTCCTTGGTGACCGTGAGTGGAATACTCCACCGCTCGGCGTAGTCGATCGACTCCTCGCGGGTGAGCCCCCAGACCCGAGCAGGTGCCAGGACCTCGAGGTCGGGGGCGAGGGCGCGGGTGCCGACCTCGAAGCGGACCTGGTCGTTGCCCTTGCCGGTGCAGCCGTGCGCCACCGCCGTGGCGCCGTGGAGACGAGCCTGCTCCACCAGGTGACGGACGATCACGGGGCGGGAGAGCGCCGAGACGAGCGGGTACTTCCCTTCGTACTTGGCGTTCGCCAGCAGTGCCGGCATGCAGAAGTCCTCAGCCAGCTCGTCACGGGCGTCGACGACGACCGCTTCGACGGCCCCGGCTGCCAGCGCCCTCTGGCGCAACGCCTCCCAACCGCCGGCCTCGACCTCCTGGCCCACGTCGACGGCCACCGCGACGACCTCGGCGTCGTGGTGCTCCATCAGCCATCGCACCGCCACTGAGGTGTCGAGGCCTCCGCTGTACGCCAGTACGACGCGCGTCATGGTCATCATCCCTTCTTCGTCTGCCCCTGCTCGATCTCGATACCGGCCAGCTCGGCCAACCGTGCCGCCACCGCGGCACCGCCTTCGCCCTCGGATGCCACCACGAGCACCGTGTCGTCGCCTGCCACCGTCCCGACGACACCCGGGAAACCGCTCCGGTCGAGCGCCGAGCCTACGACATGGGCGGAACCCGGCGGCGTCCGCACCACCACGAGATTGGCCGACCAGGTGATCTCTACGACCCACTCGCCGAGGACGCGTCGGAGATGGTCCGACGACGCCACCTGCTGGGTCGGGAGCTCCGGGAGCGCATAGACGGCGTCGCCGCCGGGAAGCCGGACCTTGACTGCGCCCAGCTCCTCGAGGTCGCGCGACACGGTGGCCTGGGTGGCCTCGATGCCCTCGGCGGCAAGCAGCTCGACCAGGTGCGACTGGCTGCCTACGGCCTCGGACGCCAACAGGCGTGCGATCCGGTGCCGGCGCTGCGCCTTCGTCGTCACGGGCCCACCGTGCCGTCCGGGCCCACCGTGCCGTCCGAGCCCACCGTGCCGTCCGAGCCCACCGTGCCGTCCGGGCCCACCAGCCACGACAACAGCCCCCGCATCGAGGTCATCCGGTTCGCCGCCTGCTGCCACACCACGCTCCTCGGGCCGTCGACCACCTCGGCAGAGATCTCCTCGCCCCGGTGGGCTGGCAGGCAGTGGAGCACGACGGCATCCGGTGACGCCAGGGAGACGAGCCTGGCATCGACCGAGTAGCCGGCGAACGCCTGCCGCCGGGCCTCTGCCTCGTCCTCCTGTCCCATCGACGTCCACACGTCGGTGTAGACGGCGTCGGCGCCACGCACGGCAACGGCGGGATCGTCGGTCACCTCGAGGACGCCCCCGAGGGCAGCGATGGCGGCGATGTCCTCCGCGCTCGGCCCGTAGCCCACCGGTGAGGCCACGCGCGTGGGCAGGCCGACCAGAGCCGCCGCCACGGCGAGCGAGCGCCAGACGTTGTTGGCGTCTCCGACGTAGGCGACGACACGGTCCCCGAACGTCTCCGCTCCCAAGCACTGGTCGAGGGTGACCAGATCGGCAAGCGCCTGGCAGGGATGCGCCCGGTCCGAGAGCAGGTTCACCACCGGAACGGCCAGGCCGCTGCCGTCGATGGCGGTGGCCATCCGCTCGAGCGTCTCGTGGTGGTAGACCCGGGCGCACACCACTGCGTGGTACGAGGCCAGTGTCCGCGCCACGTCTTCGGCTGTCTCGCGCCGGTCGATGCCGACCTCGTCGTCTCGGATCGACACAGGGTGACCGCCCATGGTGGCTACGGCCAGCTCCGAGCTGTTGCGGGTCCGGCTCGACGGCTTCTCGAAGAGCAGCGCCACCCCACGACCAGCGAGCTGCCCGGTAAAGGCCTCGGCAGGGAGGGCGGCCAGACGGAGGACCTCGGCCAGGCCGTCCTGGCCCAGGTCGGCGACGTCGAGGACATGGACGGTCACTGCCTCACCCCTTCGTCGAGTGCCGCGGGAAGGACCGCAGCGAGGATGCCCACCGCCTCGTCGATCTCGTCGTCGCTGACCAGCAGGGAGGGGGCCAACCGCAGCACGTCGGGTCGCGGAGCGTTGACCACGAGCCCGGCGTCGAGGGCCGCTCGGGTGGCAGCGACGGCCACGGGGGCCGACAACACGACGCCGAGGAGCAGTCCCCTGCCTCGTACGGCGTCCACGCCGCCGATGGCCAAAAGTCCCGCCGCCAGACGGGCACCCGACCGTGCTGCCCGGCGAGGGACCTCCTCGGACTCCATGACGGCAAGCGTCGCCCGGGCCGCGGCCATGGCGAGCGGCTGTCCGCCGAACGTCGATCCGTGGTCGCCCGGCGAGAACACCGCTGCTACCTCGGCACGGGCCCAACAGGCACCGACCGGCACGCCGTTGCCCAGGGCCTTGGCCACCGTCACGATGTCCGGAGTGATCCCTTCGTACTGGAAGGCGAACCAGGTGCCCGTCCGACCGAGCCCGGTCTGGACCTCGTCGACGATTAGGAGCACGCCCCGGTCGGTGCACAGCTGGCGAACACGGGCCAGGTAGTCGGACGACGGGACGACCACGCCGGCCTCGCCCTGGATCGCCTCGACGAGCACGGCACCGACGGTGGACGGGTCGACGGCGCGGTCGAGCGCGTCGAGGTCGTCGTAGGGAACATGGACGAACCCGGTGGGCATGGGAGCGAACGGCCGTCGCTTGTCCTCCTGGCCGGTGGCGGCGAGGGTGGCCAGCGTGCGTCCGTGGAAGGCGTCGTCGGCGCACACGACCCCGGGACGGGGGACCCCTCCACCGTCGGCTCGGCCTGCCCACCGGCGGGCCAGCTTGAGGGCGCACTCGTTGGCCTCGGCCCCCGAATTGGCGAAGAACACCTGGCCGCCAGCGTGCGCGCCACCACCACCGACGAGGCGGTCGAGCGAAGACGCCACCTCGGGGGCAAGCACGTTGCCGAAGAGGTTCGAGACGTGCACGAGGGTGGCGGCTTGTTCGGCCACGGCGGTGGCCACCGCCGGATGGGCGTGACCGAGCGACGTCACGGCGAGCCCGGAGAGGAAGTCGAGGTACCGGCGGCCGTGGTCGTCCACCAGCACGCTCCCCTCACCCCGCACGAAGGTGACCGGGGGATCGGCATACGTTCGCATGAGCCATCGACGGTCGACCACTGGCACCTCCTCGCCCGGACCGGGACGGTTGGCCGGCGTCACCGGGTGACCATCGTCCCGACACCTTCGTCGGTGAAGACTTCGAGCAGCAGGGCGTGAGGAACCCTCCCGTCGAGGACGTGGGCTCGGCCGACACCACCACGGACGGCCCGCGCACACGACTCGACCTTCGGCACCATGCCGGCGGTGGCCGCCCCCGAGGCCACCAGCTCGTCGAGCTGGTCGGACGTCACCCGGCGCAGGAGCGTCGTCGGGTCGTCGGCCACGGCCCGGACCCCTTCCACGTCGGTCAGGTACACGAGCTTGGCTGCCTCGAGGGCGGCAGCCAGGGCACCGGCCGCCGCATCGGCGTTGATGTTGAGCGCCTGACCACTGCCGTCGGTCCCGATGGTCGCCACCACCGGGATCAACCCTTGTGCGAGCACCTGGTGCACGATCAGCGGGTCGACGCTGACCACGTCACCGACGAAGCCCAGCTCCGCCGAGCGCGCCTCGGCGTTGATGAGGTTGGCATCCTCGCCCGACAGCCCGACGGCGAGGGCACCGTGGACGTTGACGGCCCGCACGATGTCACGGTTCACCTTGCCCACCAGCACCATGCGCACCAGGTCGATCGTCTCGGCGTCGGTGACCCGCAATCCGTCGAGGAACCGTGCCTCTTTGCCAACCCTTGCCATCAGCTCGCCGATCTGGGGGCCGCCACCGTGGACCACCACCGGGAGCATTCCGACCGAGCGGAGCAACACGATGTCCTCGGCGAACGACGCCAGTGCCGTGCTCTCGTCGACGGCGTCCCCGTCCTTCGGGCGCAACACGTTGCCCCCGTACTTCACGACGACGACCTGTCCCCAGAACTTCCGGATGTAGGGCAGCGCTTCGACGAGCGTGGCGGCACGCTCGGCGGCCACGGCCAGCCGGTCCACAGCGGCAGCACCGTGCGGTGCCTCTGGCTCGGTCACGACGTCGTCCGGTTCTCGTCGAGGTAGCCGTGCCCGAGGTCCACGGTCATCACCATCCCCGAGCCGTCGCCGAGGCCCAGGTCGCAGCTGATCTCCACCAGATCACCGGCGAGGTGCGCTGCCACCGCCGCCGCATCGTGGGCAGCCTCGATACCGTCACGGCAGACGACGACTCCTCCGTAGGCAATCGACACCCGGTCCACGTCGAGCTCCACTCCCGAGGCACCCAGCTCGCTCAGCACCCGGCCCCAGTACGGGTCGCCGCCGTTCAACGAGCATTTGACGAGCAGCGAGTCGGCGACCTTGCGGGCAGCGCGCTGGGCCTCCCCGTCGGACCGAGCACCCCGGACGCGAACATGGGCAACTCGGGATGCCCCTTCGGCATCGGCGGCCATCTGGCCGGCCAGGTCCACGCAGGCTGCCGTGACCGCCTCGGTGACCTCGTCGACGTTCGCCGGCCCGGCTCGACCCGAGGCCATGAGCACCACCGTGTCGTTGGTCGAGGTGCACCCGTCCACGGTCAAGACGTTGAACGACTGCCCGACGGCGTGACGCAGGACCCGTGCCGCGTCCGGTGGGTCGAGCGCCGCGTCGGTGGTGAGGAACGCCAGCATGGTGGCCATCTTGGGGGAAAGCATGCCGGCACCCTTCGCCATCCCGGCCACGGTCCAGCCGGCACCGGAGACCTCCACCTCCTTGCGCCCCGAGTCCGTGGTGAGGATGGCCGTCGCCGCAGCCACGCCGCTGTCGGCGGAGCCCGCCCGGGCCTCCACGAGGGCCGGGATGGCCGCGTCGACGGCAGTGATAGGCAGCGGGATGCCGATCAGGCCGGTTGAGCACACCAGCACGTGCTCGGGTGCCACCCCGAGCAGCTCCCCGGTCCGGGCGCACATGCGCACGGCGTCGTCGAGGCCCTGGCGACCCGTGGCGGCATTGGCGTTCCCACTGTTGACGACCACGGCAGCAGCGAGGCCGCCGGTGGCCTCGAGGTGGGCGCGGCTGGTCGCCACCGGTGCCGCCGCGGCCCGATTCGTCGTGAAGGTGGCAGCGGTGGGAACGGGTAGCGCGTCCTCGGTCGCCACCAACGCCAGGTCGAGCGCACCCGACGCCTTGACCCCGGCCGCGACCCCGGCCGCAACGAACCCTCGCGGCGTGGTGATGCTCATGGTCCCTCCTCGGCAGGGCGCCCAGCTCGGGGCACCCCCTCTGACCTCACGGGTAGAACCCCGCCAGCGGCAGGCCGGTGGCCTCAGGCAGGCCGGTCACCAGGTTGGCGCACTGGATGGCCTGCCCCGCCGCCCCCTTCACCAAGTTGTCGATGGCGGCCAGCACGAGGAGCCAACCGGTGCGCGGGTCGGCACGGGCGGCGAGCCGAACCAGGTTCGTCCCGGCGGTCGACTTGGTCGACGGCGGGTCGTCGCCGACGACGACGAACGGCTCGTCTCGGTAGTGGGCGCGCAGCACGTCAGTGAGCTCGGCCGACGTGAGCCGTGGCTCCTCGGCGACCGGGCGAGCGTACGCGGTGACCAAGATGCCCCGCACCATCGGGGCCAGGTGCGGGGTGAAGAGCACGGGCGTGCCGAGCGTCTGCTCCATCTCGGCGGTGTGGCGGTGCCCGAGGAGCCCGTAGGCCCGAAAGTCTTCGTCCACCTCGGCGAAGTGCAAGTCGTCCTTGGCTCCCCGTCCCGCCCCCGAGACGCCGCTCGCCGCGTCGACGACCACGGGCACGCCGGCCGGACCGACCAGCCCGGCACGCACCAGGGGTGCCAGTGCCAGCGAGGCGGCCGTCGGGTAGCAGCCAGGAGCTGCCACGAGCCGGGCTCCCACCAAGTCCGAACGGAACAGCTCAGGGAGCCCGTAGGCGAACCGGTCGAGCAGCTCGGGACAGGCGTGCTCCTCGCCGTACCAGCGGGCATAGTCCGCCGGCTCCCGTAGGCGGAAGTCGGCGGCGAGGTCGACCACGACACCCACCCGGTCGACCAGCGCGGGAAGGATCCGTTGCGACTGCCCATGGGGCAGCGCGCAGAACAGCACGTCGACCCCGTCCACCCGCTCGGCGATCGACGACGGCTCGTGGTCCTCGAGCACCAGGTCCGGATAGGCGGCGGCCAGCGAGGGCGTGTGGCGGGCCACCGGCAGGCCGGCGCTGCGCTCGCCGGTCGCCACCACCACGTCGAAGTCCGGATGCGTTGCACACAGCCGGAGCAGCTCCGATCCCGCATAGCCCGAGGCGCCGAGCACCGCCACCGTTCGGGCGGCTGCGGGGCGGGACCGGGCGTGGGCCATGGCCGAGTATATGCACGACTACGTATGTTTATGCAAGCCCGACCCGCCTCCTCCTGCCTCCCTGCGCTTTCGCCGGCGTCGACCGGTGTGCCCCGAGCGCCCCGGCGTCCCGAGCGCCCCGGCGTCCCGAGCGTCCCGGCGCGGACCTTGACCAACCGGATCGACCTCGGTACGGTCCGGGGCGGTCGCCACACCTGTCTCGGCCCCGCTCTCGGGATGGTGTGCGCCGGCCAACCCCTCCGACGACAACGGAGCACCCGTGCACCAGCGAGCGAC
>JBMFXC010000070.1:0-4144 GCA_049964655.1 Acidimicrobiales bacterium | reverse complement strand
GAGCCGCCGAGCCACCCGGACGCGGAGCCACCGAGCCACCCGGCCAGTACGCCGAACCGGGCCCCGACGGCGTCGACGGCGCCGGCACGAACATCGTCGCCGTGGTTCCCGAACTGCTCGACGCCGTGACCGAGCTCACCGTGGCCGCCGACGGGCCCGTCGGGACCGCCGTCCTCCTCGGAGCCCTCGCCGATCTCGTGGTCACGCACCTGCCGGCAGCGGAGCGGCACGCCGACGTGCTGGCCCGGTCCGCACATGCCATCGAGGCGCTCCTCGAAGCGTGCGACGACCCGGTCGGGACGTCCGCTGCGTTCTTCGACGCCCTCGATCCTGAGCAGCGCTACGGGGTGATCCCCTGGCTGGGACCGACGGGTGCCGCCGCGCTCGAACAGCTCGACGCCGAGGCGGGGTCGTGACCAACCCGCCAGCTCGTCAGCGGAGCGACCCGCCGTGGTCGGTCTCGACGGCGGCGACCATAGCGGCCCGACGTTCGGCCAGCTCCGCATCGGTCAGCGTGTGGTCCTGCGAGCAGAGCCGGACTCGGAAGGCGAGGCTGCGAGTGCCGTCGGGGACCGACGGCCCACGGTAGACGTCGAACAACGTCACCGACTCGGCATCTCCTCCACCCGCCTCGAGCAGGGTCGCCCGCACCGCCGCTGCCGGGACCTGCTCGTCGACCACGAAGGCGAGGTCGACGTCGGAGGACGGGAACCGGCTCACCGCCGCGGCCTGTTCCGGACGGCGAGCCACTGCTGCCGGGTCCAACAGGACGTCGAGGTCGAGGTCGAGCCAGCCCACGCGCACCGCCCGACCCGCTCCGTCGCGCAGCCCGAGCGAGCCAGTCACCTCGGGATGGAGCTCCCCGACCACGCCCACCTCGACGGAGGCGCCCTCCGGAGACCGACAGCTCAGGACCCCCGACCGGAACGGGTGGAGCGGCGCGGGAGCCGGGCTGTCAGGGACACCGTGGCGGAGCGACCAGTCGGAGACCCGGAGGGCACGAGCGGTGAGACGCCAAGCCGCCACAGCCGACCAGGCGTCGTCCCCCGGACCAGCGAGGGCCACCGCAAAACGCTCGACCGTGTGAACCGGCACGCCTCCGGGGTCGTCGACGCTCCCGGCGGCGAACACCGACCCCACTTCGAACAGGCGAAGCCCGCTCGACCGCCGCTCCTCGTTGTAGCGGAGCGCCCCGACCAGGCCTGGCACGAGCGACGTGCGCAACCGGTCCTCGGCTGCGACCAGCGGGTTGGTCACCTCGACAGCATCGACACCGGCGCGCCCCAGCGCCTGCTCCGCCGCCGTCTCGAACGCCGAGGTCCACACTTCGAACGCCCCCAGCCCCACGGCGACCTCGCGCAACCGCCGCCGCTCGCGTTGGCGACGAGTCAGCCGCCCGGGCTGGGGCCACGCCGGGCGCGTCCGGGGAAGGCGGGCGTAGCCGGACGTCCGGGCCACCTCCTCGGCGATGTCAGCCTCGCCGTGGGGGGCCGGCCGGATGTCGGGCCGGAAGGTCGGGACAGTGACCTCGAGCACGTCGTCCTCGGCTCGTTCGACGGCCATGCCGAGCGGAACGAGCGCATCGCTCACGTCGTCGGCGCCGAGCTCGGTGCCGAGCAGGGCGTTGACGCGGCCGGTCCGGACCCGGAGCCGCTGCGGCTCCGGCACGTCACCACGGACGTCGACAGCGACCGGCTCCACGGCGAAGTGGGGCCCAGCGCTCAGGGACAACACCTCACACAGCCGCGCCACCGCCCGGTCGATGCCCTCGGGGTCACACCCTCGTTCGAAGCGGACCGACGCCTCGGTCCGTAGGCCGAGCCGCTTGGAAGTCCGTGCCACCGCGAGCGGAGCAAAGTAGGCGGCCTCGAGCAGCACGGTGTGGGTGTCGGGGCCGATCTCCGAGGACGCTCCGCCCATGATCCCCCCAAGGGCCACTGGCGCTCCCGAGCCGTCGCAGATCACGCAGTCTTCCCCGGTGTCACCGAGCCCGGGGCCGGCCTGCCCGAGCACCCGCTCGACACCGTCGAGCGTGGTGATCCGCTCGCCCACCCGAGCGCGTCGGACGACCAGCCGTCCGCCGACCAGTCGATCCCGGTCGTAAGGATGGGTGGGCTGCCCGAGCTCGAGCATCACGTAGTTCGACGCGTCGACCACGTTGTTGATCGGGCGCATCCCGGCCCGCTCGAGCCGCCGAGCCAACCACCGCGGCGACGGGCCGACGACCACGCCCGACAGCAGGCGGGCCGTGAAGCGCGGGCAGAGGTCGGGGCACTCGACAGCCACGAGCCCGTCGGCAGCCCGGTCTGTCACCGACGGCAGCGCCGGTGGCTCGGGCAGGGCGAACGGGACGCGCAGCCGGGCGGCCAGGTCCCGCGCTACCCCGGTCACGCACAACGCGTCGGGGCGATTGGCCTCCACCGCGACGTCGAAGACGACGTCGGGCTCGAGCCCCAGGGCAGTGAGCAGCGGGGTGCCCGGGAGCGGACGCTCGTCGGCGCCGTCTGCTCCGAGCACCAGGATCCCTTGGTGGTCCTCGCCGAGGGCGAGCTCGCGGCTCGAGCAGAGCATGCCATTGGACTCCACGCCCCGCAGCTTGCGCCGACCGATGGCGAACCCTCCCGGCAGCACGCTCCCCACCGGAGCCAGGGGGACCCGGTCGCCGACCGCGAAGTTCCACGCCCCACAGACGACGTCCACCGGCCCGTGACCGTCGTCGACCACCACTCGTCGAACCCGGTCGGCCCCCTCGATCGGAGCGATCTCTCTCACCTCAGCGACGACGACGTCGCCGAGGCCTTCACCGATCCGTTCGATCCCCTCGACGACGAGCCCGAGGTCGTCGAGCGTCTCCGACAGCCGGTCGACGTCGTCGCCGACGGGCGCGTACTCCCTCAGCCACGACAGCGGTACTCGCACGCCCGTCCTCTCTCTCCGTCTCGATCCTGTCCGTGGCTCAGAACTGCCGCAGGAAGCGGATGTCGTTCTCCACCAGGGCGCGCATGTCGGCAATCTGGTGACGCATCTGCGCACACCGGTCGATCCCGAAGCCGAAGGCGAAGCCCGTCCACGTCTCGCCGTCGATGCCCACCGCCTCGAAGACGGCCGGGTCCACCATGCCGCACCCGCCCAGCTCGATCCACCCCGTCCCCGAGCACGTCCGGCACCCGCTGCCTCGGCAGATGGTGCAGGTGACCTCGAACTCGGCCGACGGTTCGGTGAACGGGAAGTACGCCGGACGTAAGCGCGAGTGGATGTCCGCTCCGAAGTAGGCCGTCGTGAACGTCTCGATCGTGCCAGCCAGGTCGGCGAACGTGATCCCCTCGTCGACCACGAGCCCTTCGACCTGGTGGAAGACGGGGAGATGCCGGGCGTCGGGCGTGTCGCGTCGATAGCACCGTCCCGGCATGACGGCGTGGATGGGGGCCATGCCCGCCGCCACCGCCGCTTCCATCAGCCGGACCTGCACCGGGGACGTATGGGTGCGCAGCAGGACGGTCTCCGGCTCCCCGACGGCGAGGTAGAAGGTGTCCCACATGCCTCGAGCCGGGTGGGCGGGAGGAATGTTGAGCGCGCCGAAGTTGTACCAGTCGGTCTCGACTTCGGGCCCTTCGACGACCTCGAACCCCATGCCGACGAAGGTGTCCTCGAGCGCGTCACGGGTCGTCGTCACCAGGTGGAGCGAGCCTCGCGAGAGCGGCGCGCGGGCCCGGTCGGGGAGCTCCTCGCCCAGGTCGAGACGCTCGGCCAGCAGGACCGCCTCGAGCTCAGCGGCCTCCAGCACCCGCCTGCGTTCGTCGGCCAGGGCTTCGAGCGTCTGTTTCGCCTCCTCGAGCCTCCGACCGAGCGCGCGCCGCTGGTCGGCGTCGAGCCCACCAAGGGAGCGGTGGGCGGTGACAAGCGGCGACC
Source organism: Acidimicrobiales bacterium (assembly GCA_049964655.1). Classification (GTDB taxonomy): domain Bacteria; phylum Actinomycetota; class Acidimicrobiia; order Acidimicrobiales; family RAAP-2; genus JAJZJT01. Next base: position 235 of record JBMFXC010000070.1, on the reverse strand, counting down.
GCTTCCCGAGCGTTGCCGTCACCACCTGGCGCACCTCGTCGGCCGTCGCCGCCTTGGTGAGCGCGGCCGACCCCTCGGCGACGAGCGCGTCGACGTCGATCGAGGTGGTCACCGTCGCCACATGCGCGCCGTGACGCGCCTGGAGTCCCGAGCCATGGCCCGCATCGTAGAACGGACGGCGGCCGGTCCCCGTCACGCCGGGTCGGCCCCTGTCCCTCAGGTGGCCTGTCCCTCA
>JBMFXC010000069.1:0-14116 GCA_049964655.1 Acidimicrobiales bacterium | reverse complement strand
GGGGGGGGGGGGGGGAAGAGGTGAACCACTCGAGGGTGTGGCCGTCCCACGGGTTGGAGCCTGCCGGCACCGGCGAACGCCACGACACCCAGAGGTTGACCAGGAAGAAGAGGAAGGACGCCCCGATCATGAAAGCACCAATGGAGGAGATGACGTTCAGGGTGGTCCACCCGGCCGTCGGCGAGTAGACGGCGATCCGGCGGGGCATCCCGTCGAGGCCGAGCAGGTACTGGGGCAGGTAGGTGACCCAGAAGCCCATGAACAGCAGCCAGAAGTGGGCCTTGCCCAGGCCTTCGCGCAGCATCCGACCGAACATCTTCGGGTACCAGAAGTAGAACCCGGCGAACCCGGCGAACACGGCCGTCCCGATGAGCACCTGGTGGAAGTGGGCGACGACGAAGTAGGTGTCGTGCACCTGGAAGTCCACCGGCGGTGAAGCGAGGAGCACGCCGGTCACCCCGCCCATCAAGAAGGCGAACAGAAAGCCGACCGAGAACAGCATTGGCAGCCGGAAGGACAGCTGGCCCCGCCACATGGTGCCGATCCAGTTGAAGAACTTGATGCCGGTCGGCACGGCGATGAGGTAGGAGAGGAGCGAGAAGAACGGCAGGAGGACGACGCCCGTGGTGAACATGTGGTGGGCCCACACGCCGGTCGACAGGGCAGCGATCGTCATGGTGGCGAACACCATCCCCCGGTAGCCGAAGAGCGGCTTGCGGGAGAACACCGGGAGGATGTCCGTCACCATCCCGAAGTACGGGAGGGCGAGGATGTAGACCTCCGGGTGCCCAAAGAACCAAAAGAGGTGCTGCCAGAGCACTGGCACGCCCCCGCCTTGGACGCTGAAGATGTGCGTCCCGAAGTGACGGTCGCAGAAGAGCATCACCACGGCCGAGAACAGCACGGGGAAGGCGATGAGGATCAGGATGCCGGTCACCAGCATGTTCCAGGTGAAGATGGGCATCCGGAACATCGTCATGCCCGGTGCTCGCAGATAGAAGATGGTGGCAACCAGGTTGACCCCGGTGAAGATGGCCGAGAAGCCGGTGAGGGCCAGCGACACGAGAAACAGGTCGGGCCCGAACCCCGGCGAGTTGGTAGCGCTGGAGAGCGGGGCGTAGAAGACCCACGAGAACGCCGCCGCTCCGCCCTGGACGAAGAAGCCCGACAGCATCATCACCGAGCCGCCCAGGTACAGCCAGAAGGAGAGGGCGTTGAGGCGGGGGAAGGCCATGTCGGGGGCCCCGATCTGGAGGGGCACCACGTAGTTGGCGATCCCTCCGAAGGCGAAGGGCCCGGCGAAGAGGTACATCATGATGCTGCCGTGCATGGTGAAGAGCTCGTTGTAGGTCTGGAAGGAGACCAGCGACGAGTCGGGCGTCATCAACTGCGACCGGATCACCAGTGCCAGGCTGCCGGCGATGAAGAAGACCACGAGCGAGGTGATCATGTAGCTCATCCCGATGACCTTGTGGTCGGTGGTGGTGAGCCACTTGACGATGCCGGTCGGCTCGTCGTGATGGGCGTTCCCGTCCGACCCTGCGAGGTGCCCGGGCTGGCCGGGACCGCCCGGGTGCTCGGGGCTCAAGACGTCGGGTCGCTCGACGAGCGTCGTCATACGCGCGCTCCTGCATGCTCCGGGTTCGCCGCGAGGGCGTTGGACGGCGTCTGGTGGGTGTAGGGCGGTGGCGTGTTCTGGGCGGAGGAGCCCGAGCCGATCAAGGTGTGGCCACTGGCCACCTCGGACGCTGCCCACGCCTTGAACTGGGCCGGGGTGACCGAGCGCACGCTGAAGAGCATGAGCGAGTGGTACAGCCCGCAGAACTGGGTGCACTGGCCGTCGAAGGTGCCGAGCTTCTTGACGGTCAGGTCGAAGACGTTGGTGACCCCGGGTTGTGCGTACCGGCTGAAGTTGAAGTCACGGACGTAGAAGCCGTGGACGACGTCGTCGGAGACCAGGGTGATCTGGACCGTCTCGCCCTCGGGCACGACCATCTGGGGGCCGTGGTTGTCGGGACCGTGGGTCGTCTCGCCCACCACGGCTACGTTGAGGTCCGGGTAGTCGAAGCGCCAGCCCCACTGGAAGGCGGTGGCCCGGATGTCGACGACCGGGGTGCCGTTGGCCGTGAGGGTGGCGTTGGTCGGCACGGTGCGGTCGACGTTGTTCTCGGTGAGGACGGTGAAGACGAACAGGACCGCCACGATGAGGACGGGGACCGTCGTGTAGACGATCTCGATGGCGATGTTCTCGTGGAACTGGCGCGGCATCTCGTCCGAGCGCCGTCGGTAGCGGAGGATCGTCCAGAGGATGAGGAGCGCCACGACGCCGCCGACGACGATGCCGGTGGTCACCATCCCCGAGTAGATCTTGAAGATGTCGTGACCTTGGGTCGTCGAGCCGCGGCTGGCCCCGTAGCTCGGGTAGGCGTTGCACCCGGCGAGGAGGACCGGGGCGGCGAGCGCGGCGCCGAGGGCGAGGTGCCGTCGGGACGAACGTGGCGAACGGGTCTGGCAGGCGTTCACGGCAGTGACACTAGCTGGCTCCGCAACCGGCATCGACCCCGAGGGGCGACAGCGCAGGTCAGGCCCCCGTCGTCGGTGGTGGACCGGGCTCGGGGCTGGGTGAGAGGGCGCCTCCTCTCGCCCGCCGGCGGGCGAGACCGCGCCCGGCAGCCCGGGCAGCCGCTCCCACCCCGGCCTCGGCCGCCGGGGCGGCCCGACGGGCCGCGTCGGTCGTCGAGCGTGTCGCTCGCTCGATCCTGGCGAGCACCCGTCCCGTCCGACGAGCAAGCGAGGCGGTGGCCTCCGGCGGCTCCCTCGACGTGCTGGCCGCTGGTGTCCGACCATCCGACGTAGCGGCTCCGTCGGAGCGTGACGCGGCCTCGAGTGGCGAATCGGCCGCGTCGTCCGTCGGCGCGGCGACGGACGACGCCCGCACGGGGTTGCTCGTCCGGGTGAGCAGCGCGCCACGACCCAGTCCCAGGGCGGCCAGCTCGACGAGCACGATCCCGGCCACGCCGGGTCGGAACACCGGAACGACGGGGGATGCGGCGGCCAGCACCGCCACGGCCAGGACGAGGGTGACGTGGACGGTGGGTGGGACGACTCGGACGACGCCGAGTGGTCCGCGCCCGCTCAGGGCCAGGGCGGCAGTGACAGCGGCCACGACGAGCGGGAGGGCGTCGGAGCCCGTCCGGACGGTGAGGTCGCAGAGCGCTCCGGCGATGACCAGCTCGAGCGCCTGGAGCGCCCAGAAGGGCAGGACCTGGCGCCGACGGGCGACGATCAGGACGGCGTGACCGGTCCCGGTTTGCCAGGGTCGGTCACGGAGGTCGGCGCCGTCTGGGAGGTCGGCGATGCCACGCCGGGCTCGGCCGCCCCCTCCTCGAGTCCCTTCTTGAACTCACGCTGTGCCGAGCCGAGCGACCGGGCGAGCTTGGGGATCTGGGTGCTGCCGAAGAGGACGAGCACCACCACCAACAGGACGATGATGCCGTCCACGCCGAAGATATCGGCAGGGGGGCTCAGGAACATGGCTGCGTCTCCTTCGTCGCTTCCAGAACCAGGTTAGACCCCAGCGACCCCGGCTGGTACCGCCGGGGCGGGTCCGACAGAGCGCGCCCTGGCAGGAGCCGGCTCAACCGGCCAGGAAGACCCCGAGGCACAGCGCCGCCACCGATGCCACGCCCCCCACCGATCCCCAGATGGCCAGCGCACGTCGGGATGTCGACCGCTGGTGCAAGAAGACGGCGACCCCGGCGACCACCACGACGGCGATCTTGACGCCGAGGACCACCTGCCAGGCAGACGTGGCCCCTCCGGCGTGCACCGCGGCGATGTTCCAGAACCCGGTGATCACGAGCAGCGCGTAGGCCGGCCACAGCAGACGGGCCAGGGCCCGCGCCACGGCCCGGGGCGCACCTTCGCCGAGTCCTCGGACGGTGGGGAGCAGCCCGGTCACCACGATCTGGCCGCCCACCCACACCGAGGCGGCCAGCACGTGGAGGACCAGCCGGATGCCGTCGATCGCCGGCGACAGCGTGGGGCCCGACGAGACGACCGCTGCTGTCACCGGCACGCTCCGGCGCTGCTCGCCGGACGCCGCCGACGGCTCACTTGCCCTGCCAGTTGGGCTTGCGCTTCTCGGCGAACGCCACGGCCCCCTCCATGGCGTCGGCCGAGCCGAACACCTCGGGCATGGCGGCGTTGTTGATGGCCCAGCCGTCGGCATCGGGCACCTCGCCGGCCTGCTTCATGATCCGCTTGGAGGCTCGAACGGCCAGGGGTGCGTTCTCGGCGATGACACCGGCGAGAGCAAGGGCCTCGTCGAGCAGTCGGTCGGCCGGGACCACCCGGTTGACCAGTCCCAGGTCGTAGGCGCGGCGGGCGTCGACGGGATCGCCGGTCAGGGCCAGCTCGAGGGCGACAGCCGGCGCGATGCGCTTGGGCAGCCGGATGAGCGCGCCGGCGCCGGCGAAGAGGCCCCGCTTGACCTCGGGGATGCCGAAGACGGCGTGGTCGGCGGCGACGACCAGGTCGCAGCTCAGCATCACCTCGCAACCCCCGGCCAGCGCCGATCCGTTGACGGCGGCGATGATCGGCTTGGGGAAGTCGCGCTGGGTGATCCCGGCGAACCCTCCGGACGCGCCCATGATGTCGCCGGCCTCGCCGGCGGCGAACGCCTTCAAGTCCATGCCGGCACAGAACGCCTTGTCGCCGCTGCCGGTCAGGATGACCACCCGGCAGTCGTCGTCCTGGGCGAGCTCGTCGAGCGCCTCTGCCATGGCCTTGGAGACGGCGCCGTTGACGGCGTTGCGCGCCTCGGGGCGGTTCAAGGTGAGGATCTCGATCTGGCCTCGGCGCTCGCGGAGCAGTACGTCGGACACGGGTTCCCTCCTTGGCTCGCCGTCCGGTCCACACGGGGCCGGCAGTCGGCGCTGACGGACGTTTCGACCAGCGAACGCTACTCCGTCGGCGCCGAGCTGGCGCGGCCGGCCGTGCCGGTGGTCGGCGGCTCAGGCCGGCGTCGGCGACCATGTCGGTGGGCTTCCGACCACGCTGACGTGCTGGCCGACCAGGCGGGCGACGTCGAGCTCACCCGCTGCGGCCAGCGTGTCGGGGTCAGCCGCCGCCGCCGCCACCTGTCGGCCGTCGGCCAGGCGGGCCACCACTGGTGCGGCAGTGGGCCGGCCGTCACGGTCGAGCGCCACCGTGGCGGCCACCACGGAGCCCGTGGCCGGCTCGGGGAGCTCGAGCGCCACCGGGACGGCGGAGGCGTCGATGGCGGCCTGGTCGGCCGACGTGTCGCCGTACCGAAAACCGCCGATCGGCGGTTCCGAGGCATAGAGGCCGAGCGAGTGCTTGGTCACGAACCACCCGAGACCGGACGCCAACCCGAGCCCTCCTCGGGCCCTCACCCATTCGGTGACCTCGGCGATGCCGTGGGTGGTGTAGTTGTTCCCCGGGCCGCCGAAGTAGGGAAGTCCTCCGGTGAGGGTGAGCCCCCGGCGGTCGTCGGTGGCGATGCCCAGGGCGTCGCAGGCGAGCTCGACGGCGACGGGGAAGCACGAGTAGAGGTCGATGGCGTCGACGTCGTCGACCGAGAGGGCCCGGCCGGCCGCGGCGCTGGCTGCCGCGAACATCGCCCGGCCGGCCGCGGCGATGGCCGGCGAGGTTGCCGGGTCGGGGCGGGCCGAGATGGCGCGTACGTCGGTGGCATCCGCTCCTGCCCACACGAACACCGCCCGGTCGGCCACCCCGGCCCGGCGGGCCTCTGCGAGGGAGCAGACGACGAGTGCCGCCGCCTGGTCCGAGCCCAGAAAAGCAGCCATGCGCTTGGTGTACGGCTCCGAGACGACCCGGTTGTCGGGGGACGGAGTGGCGATCTCTTCGGCGCTCAGTACGTCGTGGAACCATGCGTAGGGGTTGCGTGCCGCCACCTCGGTGAACGGAGCGAAGAGCCGGCCGAGCTCGGCACGGTGGGCGACGGCCGAGCGCCCGGCCCGCGCCGCCACGGCGCTCTCGAGCATCGGGTAGACGTTGACGGGGAGGACGAGGCCGAGGGCGGCCTCGCCGGGGCCGAACCCTGGCTGGTCGTCCCCGACCACCGGGTCGGCCGCCTGGTCGCCGTCACCTGGCTGTTCGATCCCCGCTGGCTGTTCGATCCCCGCCGCCCGGCGGGCCCGTTGCGAACGGAGGGCCTCGGCCCCGGCGATCACGGACGCGCCGAGCTGACCCGAGGCGATATCGGCGGCGGCTCGGTTGAGGAGCCACTGCGGCGAGTTCCCCCCGATGGTGGTCTGCTCGAGGCGTCGGGGGTGGAGCCCGCAGCGCCGAGCGAGCTCCGAGGCCGGCGCCGGTCCCGTTCGGCTCATGACGTCGACGACCGAGACCCGCTGGACACGGTCTCGCAGCCCGGGCACGTCGGCGAGCGCGGCCTCGACGGCCCGGACCATGAGGTCGACCGGGGTGACCAGGTCGTGGTCGCCCGGCCCTCGGGCGACCGCCTGCCCGGACGCCACCACCACCGGGGTGCGCTCCTCGTCGACTGCCAGGCCCACCTCGGTCCTCTCGTTGCTCCGGATCTCGTTGCTCCGGCACCGTGCCCCACCGGTCGCGACGGACCTGGCAGGCTGGGCCGATGGTAGCCAATCAGCTCCCCCCAGAGTTCCTCGTGGGCATGGCGACGGCCGGGTTCCAGGTCGAGGGCGGCTTCAACGGCCCCGGGGAGCCGGCCAACAACTGGGAAGTGTGGGAGCGGACCGGTCGGGTCGAGCCCTCCGGGGTGGCCGTTCGCTTCTTCGACGACCCCGAGCCCCTCCTCGACCGAGCTCAAGCGCTCGGATGCAACTCGTTCCGCTTGAGCGTCGAGTGGGCGCGCGTGGAGCCGCGTCGGGGGCACGTCGATGCCGCGGCCCTCGCCCGCTACCGCGAGATCGTCGACGCCTGCCTGGCCCGTGGCCTCGAGCCGTTGGTCACCGTCCACCACTTCACCCATCCCGCCTGGCTCGGCGCCGACCTGTGGCTGCGGCCGGACGCCCCGATGCACTTTCGGCGGTACGCCGAGCGGGTCGCAGAAGTGCTCGCCCCCGCTGCGCGCCGGTGGGTGACCCTCAACGAGGTCAACGTCCTGGCCCTCCAGTCGTGGTTCTTCGGCGCCTTTCCGCCCGGCCGGGTGGGGGCGGCTGCCGACGCGGCGACGGCGCTCGGCAACCTGCTCCATGCCCACGTGCTCGCCTACGGCGTCGTCCACGAGGCCCGGCCCGACGCCGTGGTGACGACTAACAACCTGGGGCTCACCGTCTACGAGCTCGACCGGATGCTGACTGACCTCCTGGTGGCCCGTCGGTCCGGGGTGGCCCGCCAGCGAGTTGCCGCCTGGTGTGCAGGGCGTCGGGCCGTCCACGAGAGCATCGTGCCCGCTACCGGAGCAATGGAACGGGTCCTGCGGGCACTCGCCCGCAGGGCGATGCGGCCGGATGCCCCCGCACTGGTCCGAGCTGTCGACGCCGCCTATGCCAGCTCCCACGAGTGCACGCTGGACGTCGTGGGGCTGGACCACTACGACCCGGTCGCCTCCCGGCACCTCCGCCTGCCGGGGGGGCGGACGGCGGGCGGGCGAGTCGTCGGGGTCGCCCGCCCGTTGTGGGACGACGTCCCCGACCCGGTGCGCTTCGGGAGGTGGCTCGACGAGCTCGCCCGGGCTGTCCCGGGGCTCCCCGTATGGGTGGTCGAGAACGGCATGTGCACGAGGGTGCGCAACGGACGCCCGTACCCGCGCACCGACGGATGGACCCGTCCCGCCTACCTCCGCTCCCACCTGGCCAGCGTGGTTCGCGCCGTCGCATCGGGGGTACCGGTCGAGGGGTACTGGCACTGGTCGCTCGTCGACAACTACGAGTGGGGCAGCTACGAGCCCCGCTTCGGCATCTTCGGCGTCGACCGGCACCACGGGCCCGGTGGGTTCCGGTGGCTCGACACCGATGCCGCAGGTCACGACGCCGCCGGTGCGTTCCGTGACCTGGTCACCGGATTGCGTCGCGGTGACGGGTCGGTGCTCGATCCCGGTCACATCGATCCGCTCAAGGCTTGGTAGGGATCTGCCGACATGTTGGGAGAACGTTGACCTTCACCGGGCTGTGCTGGTGCCGGGTCGAGCGCAGGGACGTGGCGGCAGCGGCTCGGTCGCCACGAGGCGCCTCCGTGGGCGCCCGTTCCGCGCCGCGCCCTGCCACGCACGCTGTCGGCGAAGCTCGAGGCACAGGGGAGCACCGTGGCGCGACTGTCGAAGAGAGAGGCAACAGGCATCGGCCCGTCCGCGACGCCACCGAGGCTTGCTGCCGCGCTGGCCCGTCGGCGCATGGTCGGCATCGTGCTGGTCGCCGCCGTGGTGGTGACCATGGTGGCCGTCCCGAAGGTGGCATCGACCGCCAGCGCGGCGACGGGGGGCGGGATCACCTATCTTCCCGGGCAGACCCACATGAACGCGCCGTACTCACACGGTGTCGCCGTCTCGGGCGTCACCTGTGGTCCCGGCGTCCGCCAAGTCCCCTGGTCGGCCTACGCGCCGCCCTGCGAGCCGAAGTGGACGGGTAACAACGGTGGTGCAACGGCTCCCGGTGTCACCGCCACCACGATCACGCTCTCGTTCAGGGCGGCGACCTCGGCCATCCTCGACGCCCTCTACACCATCGTGCCGAAGTCGGTGATCGGGACGAGCAAGGAAGCAGAGGACACGCTCCAGGCCTACATCAACGTCTTCAACAAGAACTTCGAGCTCTACGGCCGCCACGTGGTGCTCGCCAGCTTCGTCGGCCAGGGGAACTTCATCAACGAGGACGTCGGCACGGGTGCCGCCCAGGCCGAGGCCGACGCGGTCAACGTGGCCACCTCGCTGCACGCGTTCGCCGACATGTCCCTGGTGGGCTCTTCCGTCCCCTACACCCTGGACCTCGAGGCCAACAAGGTGATCTCCTTCGGCCTGTACCTCCAGGACCAGCAGTGGTACCAACAGAACGCGCCCTGGCAGTACACGCCGGGCCCCAACTGCACCAAGTCGGACCGGGCGATCGGCGAGCTCTTCGGTCGGCAGTTGAAGGGCACCACCGCCGAGTTCGCCAAGGGTCCCCTGCACGACAAGGTCCGCAAGCTGGGCATCATCTACCAGAACACCCCGACGGCGGCAGCCTGTGAACAGCAGATGGTCCAGGACCTCGCTGCCTACGGGGTCCATCCGGCGGCGACGGCGGCGGTGACCTTCGACGTGACCAAGCTGGCCAGCGAGTCGGCGTCGGCGATCGCCGAGATGCAGGCGCACGGGGTGACCACGGTCATCTGCTCGAGCTGCGACCCGGTCTCGCCGCAGTTCTACCTCAGGGCTGCCAACCAGAACGACTACCACCCGGAGTGGTTCCTCCAGTCCCTCTTCGGCACGAGCGCCACCACCAGCGAGAAGTTCATCCGGCTCTTCCCGGCCAACCAGCGCTCGCAGATCCTCACCTACGGCACCGCTCCGACGCCGGCGGCCCAGGCCGAAGCGCTCAAGGTGTTCAAGATGGGCAACACGGACCCGACGGCCACCATCATCCCGTCCTACGTCTTCGTCTACGCCTCCATCGTCCAGTTCTTCGACGCCCTGCAGCTGGCCGGTCCGGACCTGACGCCGCACAACCTCGAGGTCGCCATGCGCTCGATCCCGCCGTCGCTGCCCGGTGGCGAGCTCGGCGGTTGGAGTGGCGCTGCGGGGCCGTACGACCCGGCTTCCACCTTCCAGATCCTGCACTGGAACAACCACGAGCGCAGCCAGAGCGACGGCGGCCTCGGCACCTACGACGTGTGCGACAACGGCACGTCCTACTCGTTCATCGGCGGGGGACCCAAGATGCCCGCCCATACCCAGCTCACCTGCGAGCCGGGCATCAGCCGACCGAAGCTCGCTGCGGCGTCCTCGGGGCACTCGGGTGCCGCCGACACCGCGGCGCTCGGAGCGGTCCGCCGTGACGCCGGAGGGAGGATCCGATGAAGCAGCTCACGCTCGGCCGGCCGCCGGCGCACCGTTCGCCGCGGGCGCCCTCGGGGGCATCGGCCCTCGAGCTCGGGCGCGCTGCCCGGACCGGGGGGGCGGTCTTCGCCGTCCTCGTCGTGTTCTACTTCGTCACCAATGCCATCCACCCACTGGGCCCGGGCATCGTGCTGAAGGGCATCGTGACCGGTGGTCTCTCGTCGCTGGTGGCAATGGGGCTCGTCCTCATCTACCGCTCCTCGAGGATCATCAACTTCTCCCAGCAGGTCATCGGTGGGCTGGCGGCAACGGTGAGCGTGCTCCTCGTGGCCGGCAGGGGCTACTCCTACTGGGTCGCCGTCCCGGTGGGCCTGGTGGTGGCCGTGCTGACCGGCTGGCTGGTCGAAGCGGTGTTCATCCGACGGTTCGCCCAGGCGCCGCGGCTCATCCTGACCGTGGCGACCATCGGCATCTACCAGCTGCTCGGCGCCGCCGAGCTCGGGCTGCCCAACCTCATCACCCTGAAGGCGGGCGCGGCCCAGACCCTCACCACGCCGTTCACCTTCCACTTCTTCCTCTCGCCGTTCAACTTCACCGGAGACGACCTCCTCGCCCTGGTGGCCGTGCCCGTGGCGTTGGCGTTCCTCTACTGGTTCTTCGTGCGCACCGACTACGGCGTCGCCATCCGTGCCGCCGCCGACTCGGGAGAGCGAGCGCTCCTGCTCGGCATCCCCGTCCGACGCCTCAGCCGGATCACCTGGATGGTGGCGGCCGGGCTGTCGGGCGTGGGGGCCATCCTGTCCGCCCCCAAGAGCATCAGCGGCTTCACGCTCGGCAGTGTCACCAGCCCGGCGACCCTCCTGTTGCCGCTGGCCGCCGCCGTCTTGGCCGGCATGGAGTCGTTGCCGGCCACCGTGGCGTGGTCGCTCGTGCTGGGTGTGGTCAACGAGGCCGTCTACGCGGTCTCCCTGCAGGCCAGCTACCAGGACGTGGCCCAGTTCGTGGTGATCATCCTCGGTCTCCTCATCACCCGTTCGCGCCGGGACCGGCAGACCGACGGGGGGCTCGGTGACTTCGTCGCCGTGCGTGAGGTCGCCGGCATCCCCCACCACCTTGCCCGCCTGCGCGAGGTGGTCGCGACCCGAGTGGCACTCGGCGTCGTGCTGGTGGTGGCGGCCGTCCTGGTGCCACTGACCTTCAGCCAGTCCAAGCAACTGCTCGCCGCCGACGTTGCCATCTACGCCATGATCGGCGTCTCCATCGTCGTGCTCACCGGTTGGGCCGGCCAGATCAGCCTGGGCCAGTTCGCCTTCGTGGGCGTGGGGGCGGCGACGGCCGGCTCGCTGATGGTGAGCCAGCACGCCAACTTCTTCGTGGCCACCCTCGCCGCCGCCGCCGTCGGCGCCCTGGTGGCCGTCATCATCGGCATCCCGGCCCTGCGGATCCCCGGCCTGTACCTCGCCGTCGCCACGCTGGCCTTCGCCGTCCCGGTGTCCTCCTACGTGCTCTCGTCGTCGTTCTTCCCGTCGATCAACCCGACCCAGGTGCCTCGTCCGGTGCTCTTCGGTCGGTTCGACCTCGGGTCCCAGTCGACCTTCTATGAGGTGTGCCTGGTGGGCCTGTTGCTCGTGATCCTCGCCGTCCGCAACCTGCGGACGGCGAGGACTGGGCGTGTGGTCATCGCCGCACGGGACAACGCCCAGGCGGCGTCGGCCTACGCCATCAGCCCGCTGCGTACGAAGCTGTTGGCCTTCGTCATCTCGGGTGCGATCGCTGGTGTTGCCGGCAGTCTCTACGAGCTCAGCCTGGGCGGTATCAAGTCCGGCGGCCTCTCTCCGGACCTCTCGATCACCGTCTTCGTCATGGTCGTCATCGGCGGCCTCGGTTCGATCACCGGGGCGGTCATCGGTGCGGTCTACGTCCAGTCCGTCCAGTACTTCCTGCCCCAGAGCCTCCAGCTGCTCGCCACCGGAGCCGGTCTCCTCCTCCTCCTCATGTTCTTCCCCGAGGGGCTCGGTGGAGTCGCCTTCCGCATCCGGGACTGGTGGCTTGCCCACATCGAAGCCCGCCAGCGGATGGCCGGCGCCCCGGCCGGCTCCCTGTCAGCGGTTCCGGGCGCCGAAGACCAGCTCGGTGGGGCGGCCCACGCTGCTGCCCTGCGCATCGGCGCCTTCGAAGAGCTCGAGGAGCGAGGGGACGTGTCGGTGGTCGGGGTCGCCCCTGATGCCGGACCGCCCTCGGGACGTCGAGCCCTCGTCGACGTGGAGGGCATCGAGGCGGGCTACACCAGTCGTGCCCGGGTCCTCCACGGCGTCGACTTCGGCGTGGCCCAGAGCGAAGTCGTCGCCCTCCTCGGTACGAATGGCGCCGGCAAGACGACGGTGCTGCGGACCATCGCCGGCCTGCTCAACCCGAGCAAGGGGCGAGTCGACTTCGTCGGCCAGGCCCTGACCGGCACCAGTGCGTCCGACCGGGTGCGCTCGGGCATCGTCACCGTGCTCGGGGGTCGGGGGATCTTCCCGTCGCTCACCGTCGCCGAGAACCTTCGCCTGGCAACCTGGACGGCTCGCCGGCACCACCGCGACCCCGAGTTCGCCGAGGCGGCCAGCGAACGAGTGCTGGCGCTCTTCCCCGTCCTGCGCACCCGACGCAACCAGCGAGCGGGGCTCCTCTCGGGTGGCGAGCGCCAGATGCTGGCCTTGGCCCAGGCCCTCCTGTGCCGGCCCAAGGTGCTCCTGATCGACGAGCTCTCCCTGGGTCTTGCCCCCAACGTCGTGCTCGAGCTGCTCGAGGTCATCCGGGCACTGGCCGCCAGCGGCGTCACCGTGGTCATCGTGGAGCAGTCGGTCAACGTGGCCACGGCGATCTCGAGCCGGGCCATCTTCATGGAACGCGGGCGCATCCGGTTCTCGGGGCCGACGCCGGACCTCTCCCAGCAGCCGCGCCTGCTCCGGTCGGTGTTCCTGCAGGCCGCCAAGCGTGCCCAGAAGCGCACGACCACGGCTCCGCCCCGCCAGCGGTCCACCGACGGCCTGCCGCTCCTGTCGGTGTCGGGCGTCTCGAAGCACTTCGGCGGGCTCAGCGCGCTCTCGGACATCACGCTTGACGTCCGACCCGGCGAGATCGTGGGCATCATCGGATCCAACGGTGCCGGCAAGACGACCCTCTTCGACGTGTGCTCGGGGTTCACCGCACCGGACCGGGGGCGCGTGCTGTTGCGTGGCGAGGACATCACCTCGTTGTCGCCGGCGCAACGGGCGGCCCGGGGCCTCGGTCGCGTCTTCCAAGATGCCCGTCTGTTCCCGTCCCTGACCGTCGCCGACGCCCTCGCCACCGCCCTCGAGCGGTCCGTGCCCGTGCGCGACCCCCTCGCCGAGGCGCTCGGCCTCGGCGCCGTGGCTCGCTCCGAGTACGCCGTGCGCGAACGGGTCGAAGAGCTGCTGGCCGAGATGGGGCTCGAGCGCTTCCGCGACCGGTTCGTCTCGGAGCTGTCGACCGGGACGCGCCGGGTGGTCGAGCTGGCCTGTGCGCTCGCCCACCAGCCCCGGGTGCTCTTGCTCGACGAGCCGACCGCGGGCATCGCCCAACGAGAGAGCGAGGCGCTCGCCGACCTGCTGCTCGCCCTGCGCGACCAGAGCGGCGCGGCCTTCATCCTCATCGAGCACGACGTCCCGCTTGTCTCCTCGGTCGCCGACCGGCTGCTGTGCTTCCACGTCGGCGAGGTGATCTCGGAGGGGCCGACCTTCGAGGTGCTGAACGACCCGGCTGTCGTGGCCGCCTACCTCGGCACCGAAGACGGTCTGCGGCGGCACGATCCCTCGACAGGAAGACCCGCTGGCCCAGATCGTGGTGCGGCGGCGGCTGCTGGTGCGGCCGGTGCTGCCGGCCCGACGAACGGCGCGGCCAGCGACGCCCGGGTGCCGGTGGGAGTCGGTGCCGGGGCGCCCACGATGGCGGCGCCGGCACAGGCGCCAGCGCCCCCTGCTGGCCTGAGGGGCTTCGACCCCCCGCCGCCCCCGGCTTCCCCTGGCTACGGGACGCCTCCGCCGCCCCCGGCTTCCCCCGGCTACGGGACGCCTCCGCCGCCCCCGGCTTCCCCCGGCTACGGGACGCCTC
>JBMFXC010000068.1:5617-14161 GCA_049964655.1 Acidimicrobiales bacterium | reverse complement strand
CGTCGCCACACCGGCAGGCCTGCTCGACCCAGACGGCGCTGTCGGCTGACCGCCTGCGCCGGGGCAGCGGCACCGGAGCCGCTACCGGCCGCGGGCGGGTCGAGGGCAGTCACGGGGTCAGACTCTCTCACGCGGCGCCTGGTCGTGGCGTACCGGGGAGCGAACGCTCCCGGTGCACCCCGTGGGGGCGGGCCGTGGGGCTGGCTGCGGGGGCGAGCCGTGGGGGCGGCCGTGAGAGCCGAGCAGAGACGGGCCCGCGGTAGCGTCGCTGGCCGACGAGCCCGGCTGGAGCGCGACTGGTGCCCGGCAAGAAAGGACCGACCGGTGATCCGCAGCGTGATGTTCGACTTCGGTGGTGTGATCACGGCCAGCCCGTTCGAGTGGTTCGACCGCTACGAGCGCGAGCACGGCCTCCCGCCGGGCAGCATCCGCCGACTGAACGCCACCAACCCCGAGGCCAACGCGTGGGCGCGCCTCGAACGCAGCGAGCTCGCCTTCGACGAGTTCTGCGACGCCTTCGAAGCAGAGGCGGCAGCCGCCGGACTGCAGGTGGACGCACGCGAGCTGATGTCCGGCCTCGAGGGGGCTGTCCGCCCCGACATGGTGGAGGTCGTCCGGGACTGCTCCCGGCGGTTCAGGACCGCCTGCCTCACCAACAACTTCGCCGCCGTCGAGATGCCGGCTCGGCCGGAGACCGCCGACGTGCTCGCGCTCTTCGAGGTGGTGCTCGAGTCACGCGAGCTGGGGATCCGCAAGCCCGACCCACGCTTCTACGAACTGGCCTGCCAACGCTTGGCGGTCGCTCCCGACGAGGTCGTCTACCTCGACGACTTGGGCGTGAACCTGAAGCCGGCCCGTGCCCTCGGCATGACGACCATCAAGGTCGTCGACCCCGGCCAGGCCATCGCCGAGCTCTACGCTGCCATCGGCGACCAGCCGCCTCTCCCCGGCCGCTGAGTCCTGCCGGCCTCAGGCCGGACTGGGGGGAACTGCCGGCCTCAGGCCGGAGGCCTCGAGTGCAACGGCTCCCGACCGGTGGGCTGCCGGGGTCGGAGCCGGGGAGCGGGCGGGGGGACCGTCAGGGTCAGCACCTCGCCCTGGGAGACAACGGCAGGCGCGCCGTGGTGGGTGATGTCGAGAGGCTCGCCTCGCAGCAGCACGTAGGATGCCTCCTCGCTTCGCACTTCGACGACGAGCACGCGGTCGCGGAACCCGAGCCGGAAGGTGATCCGGACGAGGGCGCCGGGCAGGCGGGGAGCGAAGTGCAGGGAACCGTCGTGGTCACGCAGGCCTCCGAAGCCGGCGACGACCGCCGTCCACGTCCCGGCCAGCGAAGCGATGTGGAGGCCGTCACGCGTGTCGTGCTGGAGGTCCTCGAGGTCCATGAGCGCCGACTCGCGCAGGTAGTCGTAGGCGAGATCGAGATGACCCGTCTCGGCGGCCACGACGGCCTGGGTACTGGCGGACAAGGACGAGTCGCGCACGGTCAGCTGCTCGTAGTAGGCGAAGTCGCGGGCCTTCTCGTCGTCAGTGAAGGCGTCGCCGCGCAGGTGGAGGGCAAGCACCAGGTCCGCCTGTTTCACCACCTGCTTGCGGTAGAGGTCGAAGTACGGGACATGGAGGAAGAGCGGGTACCTCTCGGTCGGCGTCGAGTCGAAGTCCCAGACCTGGTGCTCGGTGAACGCCTCGTGCTGGGGATGCACCCCGAGCCCTTCGTCGTAGGGGACGGTCGTCGCCGAGGCGGCTCGGCGCCAGGCGGCTACCTCCTCTGCTCCGACGCCGAGGGCGGCGGCCTGCTCGGGGAACCTCTCGGACTGGTCGGCGGCGGCGGAGAGGTTCCGTTGCGCCATGAGGTTGGTGAAGACGTTGTTGTCGGCGACGGCGCTGTACTCGTCGGGCCCCGTCACCCCGTCGATGCGGAAACGACCCGTCCCGTCGTGGTAGCCGAGCGAGCACCACAGCCTCGCCGTCTCGACCAGGAGCTCGAGGCCGCTGGCGGCGGCGAAGGCCTCGTCACCCGTCACAGCCTGGTAGCGGACGACTGCGTCGGCGATGTCGGCGTTGACGTGGAAGGCCGCCGTCCCGGCCGGCCAGTACCCCGAGCACTCCTGTCCCCCGATGGTGCGCCAGGGGAACGTCGCCCCGGTGAACCCGAGGAGGCCCGCTCGCTGGCGGGCGAGGTCGAGCGTTCGCCACCGCCACCGCAGGGCGTCAGCGGCCGCCGTGGGCGCCGTGTAGGTGAGCACCGGGAGGACGAACGTCTCGGTGTCCCAGAACGTGTGGCCGTCGTAGCCGGGACCAGTCAGCCCCTTGGCGGCGATGGCCCGCTCCTCCCCGCGGGCACCCGCCTGGAGCGTATGGAAGAGGGCGAAGCGCACCGCTTGTTGGAGCTCGTCGTCACCGTCGACTTCGACATCGGCCCGCTCCGAGAAGGCGTCGAGGTAGGAACGTTGGGCGGCGACGAGGCCATCCCAGCCGGTGTGCAGCGCCTCGGCCAGCGCCGCGTCGACCTGGTCGCGCACCGCCGGCAGCGACCGCTCGTCGGACCAGCCGTACGCCAGCAGCTTGACGACCCGCAACGGCCGTCCCGGTTCGGCAACGGCGCTGAAGGTCACCCGGGCCAGGTCCTCGAAGGCCTCGACGTCGTAGGCGATGGCGGCGACGGCACGCTGGACGAACGACACGAGCCGGCTGGAGGTGACCCGGACGCCCTGGCCGGTCGGAGAGCGCCACGTGGCGCGTCGGTACAGCACACCGGCACGCAGGTCGAGCACTCGGTGGTGGTCTACCAGCGCGCCGGTGCGGACGTCGAAGAGCTCGTCGTCGACCAGCAAACGGATGAGCTTGCCGTTGGTGACGTTCACGACGCTCTGGCTCGACTCGGGGTTCCCGTAGCCGGCCTCGGCAGTTGGAAGCGGACGCAGCTCGTAACAACCGGCCAGGTAGGTGCCGGGCAGGCCAGACGGCTCTCCTTCGTCGAGGTTCCCTCGGAGCCCGATATGGCCGTTGGACAGGGCGAAGAGCGACTCGGTCTGAGCCAATGCCGCGAGGTCGAGCGAGACCTCCGACAGCGTCCACGGCTCGGTCGGGAAGGCAGGGTGCCGGATCACGGCGCGCCCAACAGCTCGGCGAGGTCGTCGACGACGACGTCGGCTCCGTTCGCCCGCAGCTCGTCCGCCTGCCCGGCTCGGTCCACCCCGACCACCCAACCGAAGTGGCCGGCTCGACCGGCCGCCACGCCGGCCAGGGCGTCCTCGAAGACCGCAGCATCGGCAGGGGGAACGTCGACCAGACGGGCGGCGGCGAGGTAGGTGTCGGGCTGGGGCTTGCCCGCCAGGTGCTCGCGGGCAGCGACCACCCCGTCGACCACCACGTCGAAGAGCCCGTCGATCCGGGCAGCGGCGAGCACCGCCCGACAGTTGGCGCTCGCCGACACCACGGCGCACCGCAAGCCGGCGCGACGTGCTGCCCGCACGAAGCGGACCGAGCCCGTATACGCTTCAACCCCTCCCGTGGCGAGCAGGCTGACGAGGGCGGCGTTCTTCCGGTTCCCGATCCCACAGACGGTCTCCGCGTCCGGGGGGTCCCCCGGATCGCCGTCGGGCAGGGTGATCCCCCTCGAGGCGAGAAAGGCACGCACGCCGTCGTAGCGCGGTCGACCGTCGACGTACTCGTCGTAGTCGCCGTGCTCGTCGAAGGGGACGAACGGCTCACCCCGCTCCTCGGCGGTGCGGCGCAGGTAGTCGTCGAAGGTCGTCTTCCAGGCTGCCGCGTGCACGGTGGCTGTCTGGGTGAGGACGCCGTCGAGGTCGAAGAGGCACGCACGCGTCGAGGCCGGTAGGCCCAGCTCGCCGACGACGAGCGGCCGGGGGCGACGGGGCTTTTGGGGTCGCGCCGGCGACTTCGCACCGTTGGCGTTCGCCGCCCGGTCGGACCTCCCAGACGCCCGCGTTCCTGCCATGGTCAGAGAGTGCGACACACCAGGCCCTGCCGGCCAGGGTCCAAGGTCACCTCGGTCCCGTCTCGGCCGAGCTCGCCGAGGGCGAACTGGCTCACCCGATGCGGCACAGGCCGGCCCGATGTGGCACCGGCAAGACCTGCCGTTCGGCCCTTGGCGTCGTGACCCCACGCTCCTAGGGTGGTCAGGCGATGGCACGAGGAACTGGGAACAGGCATCGCGCCGGCTGGGCTGGACGCTCTGTCGTCGGCAGGACGGTCAGCCGGTGAGCACGGGCCCACTCGACACGAACGAGCTCGAGCTGCTGGATGCCTACTGGCGGGCGGCGAACTACCTCTCGGTCGGGCAGATCTATCTGCTCGACAACCCGTTGCTCAACGAGGAGCTCCGCCCCGAGCACATCAAGCCGCGCCTGCTCGGCCACTGGGGAACGACACCCGGGCTCAACTTCGTCTACGCCCATCTCAACCGGGTGATCCGAAACTGGGACCTCGACGCCTTCATGGTGTTCGGTCCGGGCCACGGTGGACCCGCCGCCGTGGCCAACGCCTACCTCGAGGGGACCTACTCCGAGGTCTACCCCCACATCAGCCGCGACGAGGCCGGCATGCGGGCCCTGTTCCGACAGTTCTCGTTCCCCGGCGGCGTGCCGTCGCACGTGGCACCCGAGACACCCGGCTCCATCCACGAAGGTGGTGAGCTCGGCTACTCCCTGTCCCACGCCTACGGGGCCGCCTTCGACAACCCGGGCCTCTTCGTGTGCTGCGTCGTCGGCGACGGCGAAGCAGAGACCGGACCGCTCGCGACCTCGTGGCACTCCAACAAGTTCCTCAACCCGGTGACCGACGGTGCCGTCCTGCCCGTCCTCCACCTGAACGGCTACAAGATCGCCAATCCCACCGTGCTCGCCCGCATCCCCGACGACGAGCTCACCTCCCTCCTCGAAGGCTACGGGCACACCGTGCACTGGGTCTCCGGCGACGACCCGGCGACCATGCACCAGCTGATGGCCACCACCCTCGACCAGGTCGTCGCCGACGTCGTCGAGATCCAGCGCCGAGCCCGTCAGGGCGGCGACGTCGGACGACCGCGGTGGCCGATGATCGTGCTCGAGACCCCGAAGGGCTGGACGGGGCCGAAGACCCTCGACGGCGTCCCGGTGGAGGGGACGTGGCGCGCCCACCAGGTGCCCATTCCCGACGTCGCGACCAATCCGGGGCACCTCGCCGCGTTGCAGTCGTGGCTCGAGAGCTACCACGCCGACGAGCTCTTCGACGAGCACGGCTCGCTCCGCGCCGAACTGGCCGAGCTCCCTCCCCGGGGCCCTCGGCGCATGAGCGCGAACCCGCACACGAACGGCGGGCTCCTGCTCTCCGACCTCGAACTCCCGGACTTCCGCGACTACGCGGTCGAGGTCGATGCTCCGGGTGCAGCCACCAGCGAGGCGACCCGCGTCCTCGGCACCTTCCTGCGCGACGTGGTGCGGGCCAACCCGCGCACCTTCCGCGTCTTCGGACCGGACGAGACGGCGTCCAATCGCCTCGACGCCCTCTTCGAGGCGACCGACCGGCAGTGGGAGGCAGAGCGCCTCGCCACAGACGACCATCTCGCCCCCGAAGGCCGGGTGATGGAGATGCTCTCGGAGCACCAGTGCCAGGGGTGGCTGGAGGGGTACCTGCTCACCGGGCGCCACGGCCTCTTCGACTCCTACGAGGCGTTCGTGCACATCGTCGACTCGATGTTCAACCAGCATGCCAAGTGGCTCAAGGTGACCCGGCAGCTCCCGTGGCGCAGGCCGTTGGCCTCGCTCAACTACCTGCTCTCCTCGCACGTCTGGCGCCAGGACCACAACGGCTTCAGTCACCAGGACCCGGGGTTCCTCGATCACGTCGTCAACAAGAAGGCCGAGATCGTCCGGGTTTACCTGCCGCCCGATGCCAACTGCCTCTTGTCGGTGATGGACCACTGCCTTCGGAGCCGCCACTACGTGAACGTCGTGGTGGCGGGCAAGCAGCCCTCGCTCGACTACCTGGCCATGGACGACGCCGTCCTCCACTGCGCCCGGGGGGTGGGCATCTGGGAGTTCGCCTCCAACGACGAGGGCGACCCCGACGTGGTGATGGCCTGCTGCGGTGACGTGCCCACCCTCGAGACGTTGGCCGCCGTCGACCTCCTCCGCCGGGAGCTGCCCGACCTCAAGGTCCGGGTGGTCAACGTCGTCGACCTGATGCGCCTCGAGCCCGACACTGAGCACCCCCACGGCCTCCCCGACCGCGAGTTCGACACCCTGTTCACCGAGGACAAGCCCGTCGTCTTCGCCTTCCATGGCTATCCCTGGCTCGTCCACCGCCTCACCTACCGGCGGACCAACCACGCCAACATCCACGTCCGCGGCTACAAGGAGGAGGGCACGACCACCACGCCCTTCGACATGGTGATGCTCAACGACCTCGACCGTTTCCACCTCGTCATGGACGTCGTGGACCGGGTGCCGGGCCTCGGCTCGCACGCCGCCGAGGTGCGCCAGCGGATGGTGGACGAACGAGCACGGTGCCGTGCGTACGCGCGCTCGGTCGGCGAAGACCCGCCCGACGTCGCCGAGTGGACCTGGCCCGCGTGAGCCCACCGGGCCCGCCCCCGATCGGTGGCCCACGGGGTGGCGACGGTCCGGGGCATCCGACCGGGAACATCCTGACGGTCAACGCCGGCTCGTCCAGCCTGAAGCTTGCGGTCCTCGACGGTGCCGACCGGCTCCTCGCCGAGGCGTCGGTGCCGGCCAAACAGGGTTCGCCGGTGTCGCAGGTGCTCGACGACGAGCTCACCCGCCTGCTCACCGCAGCCGACGCCGGGACCACCTGCCACCTGGCTGCCGTCGGGCACCGCATCGTCCACGGAGGCAGCGACCTGGTCGCCCCGGTCCTCGTCGACGAGCACGTCCGTCTCCAGCTCGAGCAGCTCTGCGACCTCGCCCCGTTGCACCAGCCAACCTCGCTCGCCGCCCTCGACGCCGTCGGTCGGCGCCTGCCAGGGCTTCCGGCGGTGGCCTGCTTCGACACCGCCTTCCACGCCACCATCCCGGCGGCAGCGGCCACCTACGCCCTGCCCCGCGAGTGGCGGCGACGCTGGCCCCTCCGTCGGTTCGGCTTCCACGGCCTCTCCCACGCCTACGCCTCGCGCCGTGCCGCGGCGCTGGTCGACCGGCCGCTCGAATCGCTCCGGCTGGTGACCTGTCACCTCGGTGCCGGCGCCTCGTTGGCCGCGGTGGCTGGCGGCCGCTCGGTCGACACCACCATGGGCTTCACACCGCTCGACGGACTGGTGATGGCGACACGCTCGGGCAGTGTCGACCCGGGGCTCGTCCTCTGGCTCGAGGAGCATGTCGGCATGCCGAGCGCCGAGCTGGCGTCGGCGCTCGAGCACCGTTCGGGCCTCTTCGGGCTGGCCGGGAGCGCCGACCTACGGGTCGTGCTCGGAGCCGAGGAGCGTGGCGACGACGAGGCCACTCTCGCCGTCAGCGTCTATCTCCACCGCTTGCGGGCCGGTGTCGCCTCAATGGTCGCCGCGCTGGGTGGGCTCGACGCGCTCGTCTTCACGGGCGGGGTAGGCGAGGCCTCGGCGGTGGTCCGGTCGAGGGCGGCGGGCGGGCTGGGCTTCCTCGGGGTGACCGTCGACCCGGTAGCCAACGAGGAAGGCCACGGCGACCGCGACATCGGAGAGCCGGGGGCAGCGGTCCGGGTCCTCGTGGTCACCGCTCGCGAAGACCTCGAGATCGCCCGTGGCGTGCGCAGCGCACTCGGTGCTGCCCCTTTTACCGCGGGGGTGACGGGCGGCTGACTGTCGGCTCGACCGAGCGCCTGGGCGCGACCACTGAGCGACGAGAGCACGACGTCGGCAGCGTCCCGTCGATACCAGCCACGACGGGCGGGCGGCCGCCCCTGAGGAAACGATGCCTCCCTCGCTGGGCCTCGACCACGACGTCCGCGCGACGGCCAGTTCGCGGCCGATAGGTTGCCTGCATGTTGGGGCTCCGAGGTACACGTTCGACCCGTTCGGAGGCGCCGTCGGAGCGCTCCGTCGAGCAGGTGCTGGCGACCCTCCGTCTCGCCGGGCGAGCTCGCAGTGCGTTGGTCTCGTTCGAGCACCTCCTCGTCCGGTGCCGACGCCTGCCCGTCGTCGGCCGCTTCGCCGACGCACAGCTCGCCGCTATCTACCGCCGGCTCCGTCACGTCTTCGGACCAGACGAGCTGCTGCGCGTCTGTGCCGCGCTGGACGAGGAAGAGGTCCGCTACTTCGTCGGGGGCGGGTGGGGGCTCGACCTCCTGGCGGGCTGCCAGACCAGGCTCCATGTCGACCTCGACCTCTGCCTCGAGGACTTCGAGCGGGACCTCCCGGTCGTCGAGCGGGTGCTGGCCCGCCTCGGCTACCACAGGCGCCCGTCGTTCCCGGGCGGCGTCTGGTTTCCCGACGTCGCCGTGCACGAGGACGGTCACAGCCACCACATCGAGGTCCTCAGCGTCAACTGGCCCGTGCTCGACGCGGCCGGTCGCCTCTTCGCGGCCGACCTCGAACCAGCGCTCGAACCAGCG
>JBMFXC010000068.1:0-5517 GCA_049964655.1 Acidimicrobiales bacterium | reverse complement strand
CTCGAACCAGCGCTCGAACCAGCGGCCGAACCGTCGGCGACCGCAGAGGACGGCAGCTCGCCGTCGGTCCTTCGCTGCACTGCGTTCGGGTCGATCGCCGGCACGACGCTGCGGACCTTCTCCGCCCCCGCACAACGCCTCTTCCACCTCGGCTACGGGCACCTCGAGGACAGGCCCGTCGACGTGCTCGCCGACGACGTCCTGGCCGCGTTGTCTGCCCGCCCTGGAGCACCGGTCGTCGCCTCTGGTCGCACCGCCGAGCGAACGGGCGGTCCGTCGTGCGTGCCCTCGACGCTCCTCCTCGTCCCGATCTTCTCCCTCCCCTACGGTCTGTGGAGGTTGTGCAAGCAGTTCGGGAACGACCTCGATGCGATCCCACCTCACGTGACGGTGGCCTACCCCTTCCTACCGCTGCACCGGGTCGACGCCACGGTGCTCGAGGAGCTAGCCAGCATCTTCGCCGGCCACGAGCCGTTCGACTTCGACCTCGCCAGCCTCGGTTGGTTCGGCGACGACGTCGTCTACCTCGAACCGTCACGTCCCGAGCGGTTCACGACGCTGACCGCTGCGCTCCAGCAGTCCTTCCCAGCCTTCCGCCCCTACGACGGAGCGTTCGACTCGGTCGTTCCCCACGTGACCCTGTCGGCCCACGAGACGGCGACCGGAGAGCAACGGCGGGTGCTCGCCGCGCTGAGCCAGAGGTACCTCCCGGTCGCCGCGCAGGCGACCCACGTCTGGCTGATGAGCAACAAGCGCCATCCCGACCACTGGTCGATCGAGCGCTTCTTTCCGCTCGGAACGGCAGCCAACGAGCGAGGCACCTGACCGGGCGCGCTGGCGAGGTCCACTCGGCCGGTCCGGTGACGCGCCGCCGCTGCGGCCGGCCTCCGGTCGTCAGCCGGTCGCCGGCGTCGTCACCCCGAGCGTGCCAGCGAGCGCACCCGACCGGACATCGCATGGAGCAGGTTCGTCCGCTCGGGGAACGCCAGCGCTGGCGTGGACCTGAGGTCGTCGACGGTCACAAAACACGCCCCGCTCCCGACGAGCACCTCGCAGAACGCCTCGAGCGCCGGCGGGGTGACCTGTGGCCACGAGTGCAGGAGCACCACCGCCTCGCGCCCGCCGTCACCGCTGGCGCAGGCATTGATGCCTTCGAGCGTGGCGGTCGTGACCTTGTCGGCCTGGCCTCCCTCGTAGTCCTTCGGGTCGACGTCCCAACCGATGTGCCGGTAGCCCAGTCGGCGGAGCTGTCGCCGGAGGCCCAGGTCGTCGCTCCCTGCCCCGTAGGGCAGCCGGAAGTACGGGAAGGGGTCGACCCCGGTGACGGCGGCGATCCGCTCGCGCGCCCGGCTCAGGTCGGCAGCCACGCCCTCGCTGGAGAGCTGCCGGAAGTCGACGTGCGAGTAAGAGTGGCTGGCGAGGGCGTGGCCGGCGTCGGCAACCGCCCGGGCGATCTCCGGGTTGGCGTCGACCCACCGCCCCTGTAGGAAGAACGTCGCCCGGACGCCGACGCGGTCGAGCACGTCGAGGATGGTCGTCACCGAGCTCGGTGCGTTGTGCCAGGGGAGGTCAGGGTCCTCGACGTCGAAGGTGACCGCTACCCTCGCACCCCGGAGGTTCCCCGTCGGTCCGAGAGGGTGCCTCCGACCCGAAGGATCGGTCTGTTCGGCGAGCTTCATCGATGATTCAGAGGTGCCCTGGCATCCTGGCCCGGGCCCCCGTCCCCCTTTCCGTCAGCACATCCCTGCCTGCGGCGTCGCGGCGACCACCATCACCTGTACTTCTTCTCGGCACGACCACGCCGCGCCTTCAGCGGCGCCGTGGCGCCGCTGGGCTCGGACGAGCGTTCGTGGTCTGACCCGCTGGTGAGAACGTGATCGTACCCCGTGACAACACACACGTAAAGTGGTTTCTTAGCCACGATAAGAAGCGAGCTCGTGGTCGTCTCGCGTCGACGAGCAGCGCGGGTGGCCCTGCCGAACGGCAACTCGAGCCGGTCGGACCGGGACGGTGCGCTCGCTCCCCCTCCCTGTGTCCTCCAACGGACGCC
The DNA here is from genome assembly GCA_049964655.1 of Acidimicrobiales bacterium. GTDB lineage: Bacteria > Actinomycetota > Acidimicrobiia > Acidimicrobiales > RAAP-2 > JAJZJT01. The sequence goes on along the minus strand of JBMFXC010000068.1, from coordinate 3,467 downwards.
AGCGGTCTGGCTCCCGACCGGAAGGCCGGGGGGCCAGAAGCTCGTTCGGTCAGGACGACACCGACGCGGCGGTAGCCGGTCGGGACAGCGAGGCCGGCGGCACCGATCCCCCGTGGGCGGCCAGGACCGCCAGAGCCTGGTCGAGGCTGGTCACGGCGTAGACGTGCAGGGAACGGGTCGCCTTCGACAGGGCAACCTTGTACTCCTGCTTGGGCACCAAGAAGATCGTCGCGCCGGCGCGCTCGACGGCGATGGTCTTCTGGGCCACGCCGCCGACATCCCCGACGGCTCCGTCCGGCGACATCGTCCCGGTGGCGGCGACGGTCTTCCCACCGGTGAGGTGGCCTCCACTCAGTGCGTCGATCACCCCCAGGGTCATCGCCAGCCCGGCCGACGGCCCACCGATGTTGGCCACGTCGATGGACACCTTGACCGGCAGCGTGAAGTCGACCTGGTCCTCGACTTGGACGCCGAGCTCCTCACGATGGTGGACCCCGAAGCCCAGGTTGACCAGCGTGTCGTGCAGCGTGACGGCGACCGGTCGCGCCGGACCAGCACCGCCCTTCTGGACGGAGAACACCACCCGCTGACCCGAGTGGTACCGGCTGAGCACGTCGACGAGGGCGGTGGCCGACGTCGTCGGCACACCGTCGACAGCCGTGATGACGTCGCCCACGTGGAGGACGCCCCAGGCTGGCGTGCCGGGGTAGGTGGCGAACACGACGGCACCGGCGGGTCGGGCCGGTACCGAGTAGCCGAGGCGGCGCAGGGCGGCGACCTCGGCCGCCTGCTCGGCTTGGGACATCTCGAGCACACCCTGAGCTCCGAATTCGGAGGCCGGGGTACCGCCGGTCACCGTGTCGACCTGGTCGAGCGACGTGTTGCCCTGGAGCTTGAAGTAGAGGTACGAGAGCGCCGTGACCCGGGCGATCTCGACGTCGGTGAGGAGCACGGGGTGGGCAACCGGATGGGCCCTGTCGGCCGGAACGGAGATGAACTGCTGGACGGACTGAGCGGTCCCAGGTTGGAGCGCGTAGTAGTCGAGGTTCACCCGCGACGCCACGGCGACGGCGACGGCGAGGACGACGAAGACGACCCAGCCCCAGTGGTGGCCTCGCCGGCCTCGCCGGCGGCCATCGTCAGGCCTGTCCGGGCCAGCACCGGGTTCCCTCGCCACGTCGGACCCGAGCGAGTACGAGCTCGCTGGACGGTCCGCGCCGGCCTCACCCGAGCCGCCCGACGGAGGGAACGTCCCTCCGTCGCCCTTCGGGGCAGCCCCGTCCGGCCAGGCCACCTGCGGGCCCTGGCTCGGAGGGTTCGTCGTGCCGTCGTCGTCGTCGGTAGCAGTCATAGTGGTGGGGTGCGTGCTCCTCGTCCGTCAGGTGCCTCCGGCCCGTCCCGCCCCGTGGGCGGAACGGCGGTCAGCCAGCCTGGCACGGAACGATCGCCTGGCGGGGTCACCGCCACCACCGATGCGCTTCGACCACGGCTCGATGGCCCCGAGCTGCGAGCGCGTCGGCTGGCCGTGGTGCTCGCCGGCCACCTCGGTGACGAGCCGGCGGCCCGGGCGGGGCTCGGCGAGGAGTCCCCGGTGGTCCGCTCCAGTGCGCTGGGGGCGCTGGAGCGCCTGGGGGCCCTCGACGACACCACGCTCGGGCGCGCCTGTAGCGACCCGGACCCGGGGGTGCGGCGCCGGGCGTGCGAGCTCGCCGCCACCCGTCCGACGGTCGACCTCCGAGGAGCCCTCGAGGACGCCGACCCGCTCGTGGCGGAGATGGCCGCCTGGGCGCTCGGCGAGCAAGGCGCCACCGCCGCCGTCGACGCCTTGGCACAGATGGCCACCGAGCACGACGACCCCCTCTGCCGCGAGGCGGCGATCGCCGCGCTCGGGGCGATCGGGGACCGTCGTGGCCTCCCTGTCGTGCTGGCCGCGCTCGACGACCGACCGGCCATCCGACGAAGGGCGGCGGTCGCCCTCGCCGCGTTCGACCACCCGTCCGCCGACGAAGGGCTCCGGCGCTGCCTGACCGACCGGGACTGGCAGGTGCGCCAGGTCGCAGAAGACCTCCTCGGCGTCGACCCCGCCTAGACGGGCGGCTCTCTCCAGTCCACCACCGGCCGGGCGGGCCGGTCCGCCGGACCTCAGGCGCCCGAAGCAGCGAAGGCGGGTCGGTGACGGTCGAGGGTCGGAAGGCACAGTCCGGCCCCGTTCACGACGCACTCGAGCGGTGTGGGGACCAAATGGACCGCCACCTCGGTCTCGTCAGCCAGCCGGTTGGCCAGCCCCCGCAACATGGCGCCGCCCCCGACCAGATGGATCCCCTGGGTGATGATGTCGTGGGCGAGCTCGGGTGGGGCGCTGGCCAGGCAGTCGACGGTGGTGGCGACGATGAGGTCGACCTGCTCTTTGATGGCCGAGCGCACCTCGGCAGGAGCAAGGACGACCGTCTTGGGCATGCCAGTGGCTACCACCCGTCCGCGCACCTCGGCCTTGACCTCGTTGGCGTAGGGCAGTGCCGACCCGATAACCAGCTTGAGCTCCTCGCCCGTCCGCTCACCGATGGCAATGCCGTACTCGGCACGCACGTAGGCCTGGATGGCCGCGTCCATGTCGAACCCGCCACAACGCACCGCACGTGAGGCGACCAGGCCGCCCAGCGAGATGACGGCCGTCTCGGTGGTGCCACCCCCCACGTCGACGACCATGCTCCCCACTGGTTCCTGCACGGGCAGACCGGCGCCGATGGCCGCCGCCATGGGCTGCTCGATGAGGTGCGCCGAGGCAGCACCGGCCCGCCGTGCCGCGTCACGCACGGCGCGGCGTTCGACCGAGGTGATCGCAGACGGCACGCAGATGAGGACACGGGTCCGTCCCAGCCGGGAGATGCCAGCCCTCCGCAGGAGGAGGCGGATCATCCGTTCGGTGATGTCGAAGTCGGTGATAGCGCCCTCACGGAGTGGACGCACGGCCACGATGTACCCGGGCGTGCGCCCGATCATCTGCCACGCCTCGTCACCGACAGCCAAGACCTCGCGCGTACGGGTGTTGAGCGCGATGACGGTCGGCTGGTTCAGCACGATCCCTCGACCCCGGGCGTAGACGAGCGTGTTGGCTGTCCCGAGATCGATGGCAAGGTCCCGAGCCACGGCGACATCGTAGGACGCAGGGCGTCCCGCGTCGGCCCGGGTAGGACGCAGGGCGTCCCGCGTCGGCCCGGGTAGGACGCAGGGCGTCCCGCGTCGGCCCGGCCCCCGACCGTGCCCCGGCGACCGCGCAGCCGCCGTCTGCGTCAGTAGCCTTCGCCGGGTGGACGGTCACGAGGGAGAGCGCCGTGGGCACGGCCCCGGCGACGAGGGGAACGACGGGCCCCTGGGCGACGGGGGCTCGCGAGCAGACGACCCGATCGGGGACGACGACCACCTCGACCTCGACGACCACCTCGACCTCGACGACCACCTCGACCTCG
>JBMFXC010000067.1:0-14294 GCA_049964655.1 Acidimicrobiales bacterium | reverse complement strand
GCCAGAACATGCGCCGTCGATCTGCAAGAGTCACGATAGACTTTTCCTATTCACTCGTGGGGCGCCGGTGCCCGCTAACCGATCTACACACGATGAACCACCGACCGGAAGCTACTCGATTCCAGATCTTCTGACATGGTGACATCATCCGTAGGCGGTGAGCCCAGCCCTTTCGCCGAGCAGACGAGCCGCAGGTCCGTGCCCGGGTAGACGGTTCTGGTGGCGGTGAGCTCCTGGCAGAGCCCGGCGATGGCCCTCGTGTGCCGTGGAGCCGGACCGAACCGGGTCGGGTCGCACCGCCGGCTCCAGGAGGCACGAACCCCTTGTACGTGTGGTCACCCTGGCTTCTTCGGAGGCTCCATCGTCTGGAAGTAAGGATGGGGTCATGCCTCTACGGGAGCCTTCGGGGCATCCGGCGTCGCGGCCCTACAGCCCGTCGAAGAAGGATCAGGTGGTGCAGCTGATGCGCCAGCTACGGGCCGAGCTGGCGATTGAGCATGGGACGGTGCAGAGCGTCGCGAAGTAGCGGGAGCTCGGGGTGGAGTCGGTGCGGGCATCTCTCGTGCCGGCGGACCGGCATCGGCTTCTCTTCGGTCACTGCTGACATGGACGAGCTCCTCGCTGAGGTGTCTGACCCGCGCAGGAACAGTCGGGCGAACGCGCAGCCCCCAAAGCCGAGCCCGGGCACCGGATCAGGTCGGGCTCGCGTCAGCGTCAGGGGACCCGGTACTGCAGGACGTCGACGGGCGCCAGCTCGTCGACGTCGTCGAAGGTGGGTGGCGTCAGCACGCCGCTCGCCACCAGACGGCCCTGGGCCGTCAGCAGAACTAGGTGGGCCCAGGTCTCGGCCACGGCCAGCATCTTGTTGAACAGGTCGAGCTCGTCCATCGTCCGCTCGCGCCGCGTCCAGCGCAGCCTGCCCGCCACCTCGAAGGGGGTGGACGCCCCGGCAGCCACCGCCCGCTCCACCTCGTCGAGGCGTCGGCCGTGGTGGTCGACCAGCTCGTCGACGCGGGCATGGACGCTGGTGGCCACCGGCCCGTGGGCGGGAAGCAGCATGGCGTCGGGAAGCTGGCGGACCTTGGCCAACGATCCGAGGAAGGCACCCAGGGGATCGGGGGAGAGCGCCGGCTCGAACCCGATCGAGGGGGTGATGGTCGGCAGCACGTGGTCGCCGGCGAACAACAGCCCGGCTGCCGGGTCGTGGAAGACGACGTGTCCTCGGGTGTGCCCGGGCGTCTCGACCACGGCGAGCCGCCGCCCCGCAGCCAGGTCGAGCGGCCCCTCCACCAGCCACTCGTCGGGATAGCCCCAGCCGAGCGGCCCCTGCGCAGCACCTTCATGACCGATGGCGGCCGCCAGATCGTCGGCCACGGCCGTCGCTCCACAAGTGCGCAGGAGCTGCAGCTGTGGCACCAGCGGCACCCACTCCGGCGAGGCCAGAATGTCGAGTGACGCTCGCTCACCGTGGCCGAGGGCCACGGTGGTCCCCAGCTCGGACCGGAGCGCTACTGCCTCGGAGTAGTGGTCGCGATGTGCGTGGGTGACGAGGAACTGGCCGATGTCGCCCAGCGAGCACCCGATGGCGGCGAGCCCGGCGGCCAGCACCGGCCGTGTCTCGGGGACGTCCCAGCCGGCATCGACCAGTGCCAGGCTGTCCCCGTCCTCGATGGCGTACACGTTGACCGCCCGCAACCCGTCGTTCGGCAGCGGGAGGGGGATCCGATGGACGCCCGGGGCCACTTCGAAGGTTCCCGGGGTGGTCCAATCCTCGGCGCCCTGGGACGTGCCAGGTGCTCGGTCTGCATCCATTGTCCGTGTCTACCAACCCGGCTGGCCGCAGCACCAATGCGGTGCGAGCGGCGCGGCCTGCGAGAGGCAGCGTCGAGCAAGGCCGCCTGACCAGCGCGACCTGACCAGCGCTCTGCCGGTAAGCGGTCGCCACCGGCCAGCGAGACCGGAACGGGACCGGACGGGGCGCGCTATTCTGTTCACCTGATGAATAGTTCATCTACGGTCCCACGTCCGTCACGTCCCGCGCCTCAGGACACGACAGGCACCTCCGGCAGCCGCCGAACGTCGCTCGTGTGCCGCCTGCTCGAGCTGGCCCCGGCCGTGCGACGAGCCTTCGAGGTGAGGCTCGACGCCGAACAGCGGGCGCTGTGGCGCTCGTTGACCGTCCACCAGCTCGAGGCCCTGGTCGCCCTCGAGGCCGGCCCGACCTCGATGCGCTCCCTGTGTGACCGCCTGGAGATCAGCGAGAGCGCCGGCACTGCCCTGGTCGACCGCCTCGCCGCACGCAACCTGGTCCAACGGCAGGACGATCCCGACGACCGACGGGTGGTGCGTATCGCCGCCAGCGACACGGCCCGGGCGATGGTGGCCCAGTACCAGCAGCTCAAACGGGACCGGCTGGCCACCTTGCTCGCCGACCTTTCGACCGACGACTTGGCAACCCTGGTGCGCATCTACGAGTCGGTGCTCACCGGTGCAGGAGGAACCTGATGAACCGAACCCGGCCGGTCCCCGGCACGTCGGATGCCGACCGCTACAAGTGGTCGGCGCTCTTCAACACCACCCTCGGCGTGCTGCTCGTCTCCATCAACGAGTCGATCCTGATCATCGCCCTGCCCGACATCTTCCGCGGTATCAAGCTCAACCCGCTGGTGCCCGCCAACTCGTTCTACCTGCTGTGGATCCTGCTCGGCTTCATGCTGGTCACCGCGGTGCTGGTGGTGACGCTGGGTCGGCTCGGCGACCTGTACGGCCGGGTCCGCATGTACAACCTCGGGTTCGCCGTCTTCACGGTGTTCTCCGTCCTGCTGTCGGTGAACTGGATGCACGGGACGGCGGCGGGCGCGTTCATCGTCGGCATGCGCATCGGCCAGGGGATCGGCGGGGCGTTCCTCTTCGCCAACTCGTCCGCCATCCTCACCGACGCCTTCCCCGAGAACCAGCGGGGCATGGCCCTTGGCATCAACAACGTCGCCGGCATCGCCGGCATGTTCATCGGCCTGGTCGTAGGCGGGCTCTTGGCCCCGATCGACTGGCGCCTGGTCTTCGTCGTGTCCGCACCCTTCGGGCTGCTCGGCACCGTCTGGGCCTACGCCAAGCTCCACGACAGCGGCGTGCGGACCCGGGCCCGGATCGACTGGTGGGGGAACGTCCTCTTCGCCGTCGGGCTCACGCTGGTCCTCGTGGGCATCACCTACGGCATCCAGCCGTATGGCACCTCGGCCATGGGCTGGACCAGCCCCCGAGTCCTCGGCACGCTCATCGGCGGGCTCGTCCTGCTGGCGGTGTTCGGGGTGGTGGAGAGCAAGGTCGCCTCGCCCATGTTCCACCTGCAGCTCTTCCGCATCCGGGCGTTCCTGGCCGGCAACATCGCCTCGCTGCTGGCTGCCATCGGCCGTGGCGGTCTCATGTTCCTCTTCGTGATGTGGCTCCAGGGGATCTGGCTCCCACTCCACGGGGTCAGCTTCACCGACACGCCGCTGTGGGCCGGCATCTACATGCTGCCGATGACCGGGGGCTTCCTCGTTGCCGGTCCTATCTCGGGTGTGCTGTCGGACCGCTACGGCGCCAGACCGTTCGCCACGTCGGGCATGGTCATCGCCTCGCTCACCTTCATCGGCTTCCTCTTCCTGCCGATCGACTTCTCCTATACGCCCTTCGCCATCCTGATGGCGATCAACGGCCTGGCCATGGGACTGTTCGCCTCGCCCAACCGGGCAGCGATCATGAACAGCCTTCCGCCGGACCAGCGCGGTGCCGGGGCCGGCATGTCGGGCGTCTTCCAGAACGCAGCCATGGTCCTCTCCATGGGGATCTTCTTCACCCTCATGATCTCCGGCATCGCTTCGGCGCTACCGCGGACCCTCTACCGTGGCCTGGTCGCCCAGCACGTGCCGGTAACGGCAGCCACCGCGGTCTCGCACCTGCCTCCGATCACGAGCCTGTTCGCCTCCCTGCTCGGCTACGACCCCATGAGCAAGCTGCTCGGTCCGGCGGTGCTGTCGCACCTGCCCGCTCGCTCGGTCCACGTCTTGACCGGACGCCAGTTCTTCCCGACGCTCCTCGCCACCCCGTTCTCCGACGGGCTCACCATCGCCTTCACCTTCGGAGCGGTCGCCTGCGCCCTTGCCGCCCTGGCCTCGGTCCTCCGCGGCCAGAAGTACGTGCATGCCGGGGCGACGTCATCCGGAACAGGCGCTCGCCCGGTGCTCGTCGAGGCCGACCTCGCCACCAGCAACAAAGACACCGAAGCCGACGAGCTGGTGCTGGCCACCCAGGGCGTCGGTGCCTTCGCCGGACGTTCCTCGGCGCTCCCACCGGACGAGCCGGAGCAGCTCCCCGAGGCTTCCGCCACGACCTGATGCCCGGCGACCGTCCCGGCGCGAGAGCGGCACCCACAGCCGGGCAGTGACGTCTACCCGGTGGCTGCCTCGGACAAGCCGTACGCGCCGGCCGGCCACTGGGCGACCAGCGTGTACCGATCACCACGGATGAGGCTCTGGCGCCACTCGATGGGCGTCTCACCGGCAACGGCGAGTCGTTCGATCGAAAAGGCTGCCGTCCGCGTCGGCAGCCGCAGCAGCCGGCGCTCGGCTGGCTCCGGGACGACCGGCCGGATGCGCTCCCAGCCACCGGTGATACGGACGGAGCAAGACGCGGCAAGGAGGTCGTAGAGACCGCCGGAGGAGAGGTCCACACCGAGCAGCGCTCCCGCCTGGTCGTCGCGTAGCCACGAGCGGTCCCTGGCGATCGGCTCGGGGCCGGCGAAGCGCAGCCGCTCGACGAAGACGACCTGGTCGCCCGGAGAGACGGCGAGGTGCGCCGAGACCTCTGCTGGAACCGGACGGCGCTCGGCAGCCATCACCTCGCTGCGCTCTTCGATGCCCCCGGCGCGCACCGTCGAGGCCAGGCTGTAGAGCGAGTGCAGGGGCTGTTCGAGCAACGGCTGGGCCACCGAGCTCCCACGACCCCGTTGCCGGACGACCAGGCCCTGCTGGGTGAGATGACGGACCGACTCCCGGACCGTCTGCCGGCTCACCGCGTACTGGCGGGTCAGTTCTTCGTCTGTCGGAAAGTGCTCCTCGAACTCGCCGTCCACCAGCCGACGACGCAGGTCGTCGGCGATCTGCGCCCACAAGGGCAGTGGGCTCGACCGGTCGGGCGCGCCCATACCGTCAGACTCCGGCGAGGAAGAACGACCCGATCAGGACGACCAGCACGTAGAGCGTGACGATGGTCATAGGAGGGTCCTTCTCGTAGATGAAGGACAGCACGCCGACGGCCACCCGCAGGATCGGGGTGAGGATCAGGATCAGGATGCCAAGCACGACGATCCCACGCCCGTCGCCCCGGGCGATCGAGTGGCCGAGGGCAGAGAACGTGTGAGGGAACGGCGTCGTCCGCGACGTGAGCTTGTGGTACGAGAAGTGACCCCGGATCGGCACGTAGGCGGCGTGGTGGGCGAACATCAGCCCCAGCCCGGCAGCCACGACAGCCACGCTGACCACCACGCCGATCCGCAGCACCAAGCTGATCGCCAGCTCGACCTTACGGATCTTCTCGTCCATCGCGGCCGCTTCTTCAGGAGTGAGGGCGCGATGGTGACCCGAGACAGCCTCGCCCTCGAAGGATCGCTCAGGTTCCTCGGCGGCAGGCGGCGTGCCGGCTCCAGGACGTTCCGTCGGGTCGGTCATGGGAAGATCCCCTTCTGGAGCATCTCCAAGGAGATGACGACGAGGACGATGACGAAGACCAACCGCACCGTCTTGCTCGTCACCCGTCCGAGGACACGGGCGCCGACCGTGGCCCCGAGCAGCACACCGGCAGCAACGGGAGCGGCGATGATTGGGTCGATCTGGCCTCGGATGAAGTAGACCCCGGCGCTCGCCGCAGCCGTGACCCCGATCATGAAGTTGCTGGTGGCCGAGGAGACCTTCATCGGGAGGTGCATCGCACTGTCCATCGCCGGAACCTTGAGAGCGCCCGATCCGATACCGAGCAGGGCGCTGACCAGGCCGGCAACGTACATCAAGATCAGCCCGGGCTTGGTGCCGACGACTTTGTAGGAGATCTCCCGCTGCTCGGCGGCGTCGTAGTAGGAGCCGTGCAGGTTGAAGTAGTTGGCGATCCGGTCGTGCGACACGGTGAGCGGTGCGTCGGCGTGGCGGCGGCGGAAGGTGGCAAAAGACGAGTAGCCGAGCACGAGCCCGAAGAAGACGAACAGGAAGCGTGCGGGCAGCAGGGTGGTGAGGTACGCACCGCTCACCGCCCCGGTCGTCGTGGCGATCTCGAGGAACATGCCGGCCCGGAGGTTGGTCATGCGCTCTCGGACGTAGGCGGCAGCCGCTCCGCTCGACGTGGCGATCACCGAGACGATGCTCGCCCCGATGGCCAACCGGATGTCCACGTGGTAGAGGAGCGTGAGGGTCGGGACGATGACCACACCGCCACCGAGGCCGATCAGGGAGCCGAGGACGCCGGCGGCAACGGAGATGAGGGCCAGAGAGACCACGAAGTCGAGCGGCGTCACGGTCCCATTATACGTACAATCGAACATCCGTGCCAATCGAGCGGGAACGGCCGTCCATGGCAGGCGGTCGATCAGCTCGGTCCGGCAGGGTCTCCCCGCCCTGCCTCCGCTCTCGCCTCGCCGCTCGATCGCCCATCGCACCGCGGTCGCAAACGAGGGACACCGCACGAACGAGAGCTCGCCGTCCGTCCGGGCACCGACCAAGCCAGTCGTCCTGTCGTCAGCGGGAGCCGGGCGTCACCGTCGCCGAGCGCCGTCGTTCCGTCTGGGTTCCCCGTCCGGAGCCGTGACCGCGCCGGCAGATCCGACGGAGAGGGCGTCCATCTCGGGCAGGGGCCGCTGGTGGCACACCTTGGCCTTGCGCCCGCTCCCGCACGGGCACGGGTCGTTGCGCCGTGCACCGGCGAGGACGCCCATGACCTCGTCGGCGTACCGGCCCTGGCGGAGCAGGTCCACGAGGAGCCGCATGGGACCGTCGACGTGGGTGAAGTGGGACCGGTAGCCGGCGCAGAGGTAGTTGAGGCCGGGCTCCCCGTCCGGCGTCAAGAGGAAACGGTTCTTCGGGCACTCGCCCTGGCAGGCGAAGCGGACCGGGCACTCGCGGCAGGAGCGGGGAAGCAGGTCGCGCTTGGCCGCGCCGAAGGCGACCTGGCGGGGCGACTCGACCAGGTCGACGAGGTGCTCGGTCGCGACGTTGCCCAGCAAGTGGTCCGGGTCGACGAAGTGGTCGCACGAGTACACGTCGCCGTTGTGGCCCACGGCCACGGCCCGGCCGCACGTCTCGGCGAAGATGCACAGGGAGGCCGGCAGGCCCGCCCAGGCCACCAGGGTCGCCTCGAACTGGGTGACGAACACGGTCCCCACGTCCCGGCGGACCCACTCGTCGAAGACGGTCGAGAGGAACCTTCCCCAGGCCTCGGGGTCGACCGACCGGTCGGTAACGCCGGGGGCGCCCGCCCCGTCCCCGGCCCCGGCCGCATCACCATCGGCTGATGCGGCGCCCGCCCTGGCGTCGTCGGGGTCGAGGCGCTCGACGATCGGGATGAACTGCACGAAGCGGGCGCCGAGCTCGTCGCGGAAGTAGCGGTAGACCTCGAGGGGGCGGTGTTGGTTGGCGGCGTGCACCGTGCAGAGGATGTTGTGCTCGACCCCGTGGCGCTTGAGCAGGCGGAGCCCGCGCAGCACGCGGTCCGAGGTCGGGCCGCCACGCTTGTCGTGCCGGTAGCGGTCATGCAGCGCCGGTGGCCCGTCGACGCTCACCCCCACCAAGAAGTCGTGCTGGGCGAGGAGCTCGCACCAGGCGTCCGTCAGCAAGGTGGCGTTCGTCTGCATGGTGTGGTGCACCACCTGGCCCGGGCGACGGTACTGCTCGACCAGCTCGACCACCCGCCGGAAGAAGTCCACCCCCATGAGGGTCGGCTCCCCGCCCTGCCACGCCACGGTCACCTCGGGGGCACCCTCGTGGGCCTCGAAGAGCTGACGCAGGTAGAGCTCGAGGAGCCCGTCAGCCATCCGGAACCGGTCCCCCGGGTACAGCGCCTCCTTGGCGAGGAAGAAGCAGTACTCGCAGTCGAGGTTGCAGATCGGCCCGGTGGGCTTGGCGAGCACGTGGAACGGTCCCCGTGCCGTGGACACCGCCTGCGGTCCCGTGCCGTTGGAACCGCGCACCTGCCCCCCGGCGCCCGTCCTCCCACGGGGACCAACGGTCGTCGGACCTCGCTCCGGTGCCGACCGATCGCTCATCCGACCGACACCGGGGGCCCGTTCGTCTGAGCCAGGAGCACAGGCGGTCGGCCCAGGCTGGCGAGGCTCACGGGCGTCGCCAGGTCGACACAGCCTGACGGGCTGCGCAGCATCTCGGGGATGCGGGGCTCAGCCATCCTCGGCCAGCGCGGCGAGGACGACCTCGATGCCAGGCATGGGCCGTGGGGTCGGGTTGCGACGCTCGACGATGTCCTCCATCCGCTGGCGCACCGGGCCGAGCCACTGCTCGTCGTCGTGGGGCAGGACGTAGAAGGCGCCGCCGCGCACCGCGTCGAGGACCTTGTCGGCGACGGTGGCCGGGTCCATCCCCGCCTCGAGCACCCGGCGGATGCCAGCGCGGACCTTGGCGACGAACGGGTCGTCGGCCGACACGGGAAGTGGTCCCTCCGGCCGGTTGCGGTCGGAGTCGGCGATACGGGTGTTCACCCAGCCCGGGCACAGCACGGAGACGCCGACGCCGGGGGCGACGTCGAGCAGGCTCAGGTAGAGGTGCTCGGAGAGCGCCACGACGCCGAACTTCGAGACGTTGTAGGGGGCGCCGACGCCCCCGGTGAGCAGTCCGGCGATCGAGGCCGTGTTGACCACGTGACCCTCGCCCTGGGCGATGAGCCGGGGGACGAACGAGCGCACCCCGTGGATGACGCCCCACAGGTTGACCCCGAGCGTCCACGTCCAGTCCTCGAGCGTGGTGTCCCACGACGGTCCGACGCCCCCCGATACACCGGCTTTGTTGCAGACGACGTGCACGGCGCCGAAGTGGGCTTCGGTCGCCTCGGCCAGCGCGTCGACCTCCTCGGCCTGGCTCACGTCGGTCGGCACGTCGAGCACGTCGGCGCCGGTCGACCGGAGGCGTTCGGCGGCGCCGGCCAGCGCGTCACGCTCGACGTCGGCGAGCACCACGCCCATCCCCTCGGCGGCGAAGCGGGCCGCCAGGGCGTACCCGATACCGCTCGCCGCCCCGGTGACAACCGCGACCTTCCCCCGTAGCTCGTGCATGCCGGCGATCCTACGGCGTCGCACCGCCGGCAACCTGGTGGGCTCGGACGCCGGTTGGCGGGACCGGCCGCGGTCGCGGCGCCCCTGGGCCCATCCGCCAGCATCCCGAGCCACGCCCAGCGAACCGGACTCGCCGCGTCCGTCTTCCACCATCAACCTTGCCCAAGCGATGCAGACCACCCGTCGTTGCTCGCAGGTGCGGGCGCGTTTTCCCGATCAGCATCGCACCTGCAGGATCAGCGGGCTACGCTTCCGGCGATGCGCACCTGGGCTCCGCCACCGGGGCTACACCCTCGGAGCCAAACCTCTTCCCCACCACCTCGGCACACGCTCCTCGGCTCGGCCCGGCCACCTCGGCACACGCTCCTCGGCTCGGCCCGGCCACCTCGGCACACGCTCCTCTGGTTTGCCGCCGTCGGCCTCCTCGCTGTCGCGCTGACCGCTTGTTCCTCGCCAGCCACCACCCGCTCGTCGGGCTCCTCCTCGACGTCGCGTGCATCCGCCGCCACGGCGAGCGGCCACGGCCAACCGGTCGACGTCCTCTATGCCGGCTCCCTCACCCACCTCATGCAGGACAGCCTCGGGCCGGCGTTCGACCGGGCGACAGGGGACACCTTCGTGGGCTTCACCGGCGGGTCGGACGGGCTCGCCTCCGAGATCCGCGGCGGCACCCAGGTCGCCGACGTCTTCGTGAGCGCCGCCCCCTCGGCCGACCGCTCCCTCGAGGGGAAGGCGAACGGGTCGTGGGTATCGTGGTACGCCACCTTTGCCACCTCGCCCCTCGTCCTCGGCTACAACCCGGCCAGCCGGTTCGCCAGTCAGTTACGCACCCGCCCGTGGTACGACGTGGTCACCCAACCCGGCTTTCTCCTCGGCCGCACCGATCCGAGGATCGACCCGAAGGGAGTCCTCGCCGTCGAGGCGCTCGACCAGACCGCTACGGCCCAGCACCTGCCCCACCTGGCCGGACTGACGTCGTCGACGGCGGGTGTCTTCCCCGAGGAGACCTTGGTGGGCCGGTTGCAAGCGGGCCAGCTGGATGCCGGCTTCTTCTACGAAGCCGAGGCCGTCGCCGCCGGCATCCCTACCGTGCCGCTCACCGGTGTCCACCTGGGGGCCACGTTCACCGTCACGGTGGTCGACCGGGCACCACAGGCAACAGCGGCCGCAGCCTTCGTCCGCTTCCTCCTCGGACGGCGCGGCCAGGCCCTCCTGCGCTCCGCCGGCATGGACCTCGTGCGTCCGCCGGTGGTTGACGGGCGCTCCGCCGTGCCCGCCGACCTGCGGGCCACGCTCGGCGCGACGTGACTCGGCGGTCGTTCACCACCCCCCTCCCCTGGCTCGGGGCGCTCCTCGTCCTCTACCTGGTCGTCCCCCTCGTCGCCTTCGTGGTTCGTCTGGCGAGCTCGCCCCACGGCGTGCCCGCTGCCCCCGGAGCGGTGCATGCGCTCGTCATCTCGGTCACCACCGCAACCATCACCACCGCGCTGGTCGCCCTGACCGGTGTGCCGCTGGCCTACGTGCTGGCTCGTTCGCACGGTCGCCTGAGTGCCGTCGTCGGGATCCTCGTCCAACTACCCCTCGCTCTTCCTCCGCTCATGAGCGGCATCCTCCTCGTCGAGGTGGTGGGTCCCTACACACCGCTCGGCAGGGCAGCAGGGCAACGGCTGACCGACTCGTTGGCCGGGATCGTGCTGGCCCAGTCGTTCGTGTCGGCGCCATTCCTCGTGGTGGCGGCCCGCTCCGCCTTCGCCCGTATCGAACCGGCCGTCCTCGACCACGCCGCCACCCTCGGGCACCGTCCCTGGTCGCGGTTCTTCCGGGTGAGCCTGCCCATGGCGGCCCCCGGGGTCCGGGCCGGCCTGCTCCTCACCTGGCTACGAGCCTTCGGCGAGTACGGCGCCACCGTCGTGCTCGCCTTCCACCCCGAGACGCTGCCGGTCTATACCTACGTGCAGTTCGCCGGGACGGGCCTGCCGGCCACCGAAGCACCGACTGCGCTCGCCCTCGCCGTGGCAGCTGGCGCCACCGCCCTCGGGCTCCTGCCTCGACGCCGTCGTCGACGTCGTCGGGCGCCCGTCACGCCTGCGCTACCGGCCCAACCGGGACGCCCGACATCGGTGCGCTTCGCCCTGGCGACAACGGTCGGCACGTTCCGCCTCGAGGTCGCCCACGCCTCGTCCAGCCATCGCCTGGCCTTCCTCGGCGCCTCGGGGGCGGGCAAGTCGCTCACCTTGCGGGCGATCGCCGGCCTCCTCGGTCCGCAGGTGGGCACGGTCGCCTACGGAGACGTCACGGTCGACGCCGTCCCGTGCGAAGACCGGCTCCTCGGCTACGTCCCCCAGGGGTACGGGCTCTTCCCTCACCTCACGGTGTGGCAACAGGTGTGCTTCGGCACGGGCGCCGAGCCTCGCCTCGCCGCCCACTGGCTGCACCGCCTCCGCCTCGCCGGGCTCGAGGACCGCTTCCCCGCCGAGCTGTCGGGCGGACAGCGCCAGCGAGTGGCCCTCGCCCAGGCGCTCGCCCGGTCCCCCCGCCTGCTGCTCCTCGACGAGCCCTTCTCGGCGCTCGACGTCCCCGTGCGCAGCGAGTTGCGGAGCGAGCTTCGCCGGCTCCAACGCGAGCTGTCGCTGTCCACGGTGCTCGTCACCCACGATCCCGCCGAAGCTGCGTTGTTGGCTGACGACGTCGTCGTCATCGACGGCGGTCGGGTCGTCCAGGCCGGCAATCGCTCCGACGTCCTCGGCGCTCCGGCGTCGCCCGCCGTCGCCCGCCTGGTGGGCTTCGGGAACCTCGGCCAGGGGCGCGTGGTGGCCCCCGGCGTGGTGACCGTCTCGGGTGGAGGCGACGGAGCACCGACAGGCAGCGGGCTCGGACCGACAGGCAGCGGGCTCGGACCGACAGGCAGCGGGCTCGGACCGACGGCCGATCGAGCGAGCGTGAGCACCGCGTCCACCGTGCTCGGGGCCGTGACGAGCACCTTGCCGGTGGGAACGGCGGTGGCCTGGGGCATCCGACCGGAGCACGTCGTCGTCACGCCAGGGGAGCAAGGAGACGAGTGGGGACCCGGTGCGACGGTCGTCGACGTCGTCGACCTCGGCGCCGTGTGCTCGACCGTCGTGGTCCTCGACAACGGGGTCGAGCTCGAGGCCCGCTCGACCGACGGGGACGTCCTCCCGCGGGGGAGCCGGTGTCGGGTGGTCGTCGCCCCCGACGCCGTGCACGTGTGGCGGAGCGACGACGCCTGAGCCGAGGTGGCCGGCCCTCAGCGGAGACGGTCGCTCAGGTCGCTCAGGTCGGGGCGCGCACCAGTGACACGTTGGTCGCCTTCACGACCGCCGTCACCATCACGCCCTCGGCCAGCCCCAGGTCGTCGGCCGCCTGTCGGCTGATCAGCGATACCAGCTGGTACGGCCCGGCCTGCACCTCGACGTGGGCCATCACCCGGTCGGTCACCACTCGGGTGACGATGCCGGCCATGTGGTTGCGGGCCGATTCGCGAGCTCTGACCTCGGGGTCCGGCTCGCCGTAGAGGGACCGGGCGAAGCGAGCCAGCGCCACGGCGTCTACCCGACGATGACCGGCGTCGTCGCGGGTGGCGGGAAGGTGTCCGCTGTCGACCCACCGCCGCACCGTGTCCGGGCTCACGTCGAGGACGTCCGCCACCTCGCCCACGCTGTAGTCACCCACGGGGGCCACCCACCTCCCCAGCGTAGGTGACCGGTCCAGAGTGCCGAGAGCGGCTCAGTCGGGGTCGTCCTCGGCGAAGGAGGCAGCCAGCGCCCGTGCCTGCTCGAGGGCGACCGTCGGGGTGACTCCCGCCGTGGCCGCCAACCAGCACGACAACGGCGCCGCCGTCCGCTCGGCGGCATGGGCGGCTGCACCGGCCAGCTCGAGCAGGGGGCCGACGTCGCCATCCGGCAGCGGCGCCACGCCGAGCGCAGCGGCATAGGCATCGATCCAGGTGCGAACGTCGGTGGCCATGGTCCAGATGGTAGATGGCACTGGCGCAACGGCGCGCCGCGCCGGGGCTCGGCCCGCCCGGGCCCGTGTCGCTACGCTGCGACCGTGGTCCTCCACGCCAAAGTGCTCGTCGTGTCGGACTCGGTCGCCGCCGGTACAGCCGAAGACCGCTCCGGCCCCGAGCTCGCCGCGGTCCTCGAGCGAGCCGGCTTCGCCGTGGTCGATCGGTCGGTCGTCCCCGACGGCGTCGAGCCGGTCGCCGCCACCCTCCGCCGGCTGGCCCTCGGCTTCTCCGGGTTGGTCGTCACCACCGGGGGAACGGGCTTTGCACCCCGCGACCTCACGCCCGAAGCGACCCGGTCAGTCGTCGAGCGCCTCGCTCCGGGCCTCGCCGAGGCGGTCCGACAGGCCGACCGAAAGGGCCGCTTGTCCCGAGGCGTGGCCGGAACGCTGGGACGCTGTCTGGTGGTGAACGTGCCCGGGTCGCCGACCGGCGCCACCGAGGGGATCACCGCCGTGCTCGACGTGGTCCCCCACGCCCTTGCCCTGCTGGCCGGCGACAACCCCCATCCCCACGACGGGCACGCCGACAGTCCGCACGCCGACAGTCCGCACGGCGGGGAACCGCACGCCGGGGAACCGCACGGCGACAGCGCGAGCCCGGCCTGACGGGGATGGGTCAGCCCCCCGAGACGGGTGGGAGGAGAGCGACCTCGTCGTCCTCGTCGAGCGGCGTGGCCGGACCGGCCCCCTCGCCGTTCACCCACACGCCGCAGTGGCTGGCCAGCCGGGCGAAGGCGTCGCCGTAGCGTTCGCACGCCGCCGCCACCACCTGGGCGACGGTCGCTCCGGGCACCTGGTCGCCACGGGTCCCGGCCAGCTCGGCAATCGGTCCGAAGAGCCGGAGCCTGGCCACCCTCACCCGCCGATCATCGACATGGACCGCGCCGGACGAAGAAAGCCCGGGTCGTTGATGGCGTGCCCGGGTAGCTTGTCCCACACGGCACGACGGAGCACCGCCTCGAGC
>JBMFXC010000066.1:11466-14381 GCA_049964655.1 Acidimicrobiales bacterium | reverse complement strand
TCGAACCCTCACTCGGGGCGGTTTAAGCGCCCTGCCTCTGCCAGTTGGGCTACGTCCCCGTACGCCCGCGATCCGCCTTCACCGTACCGGCTCCCTCGCTCGCCGTCCGAACCGCACGGGGCCATCCCGGCCGGTGAAGCTGCCGACCGGTCGTCACCTGGTCCCACCCTCACCCACCACCTCCGCGAGGACAGCGAGCTCCTCGTGACGAGGACCGTCGACCGGACGCCAGAGGACGCCGGGGTCGTCCGGCCACGGACCGAGCACCATCGTCGAACACTCCCCCGGCACCCAGCTCGGCCATGTCTGCTCCCCCGGGCTGGGGACGCCGCACAAGGCAAAAGCCCCCCAGAAGCGGCGCATCGCCACTGACAGCTCGAGCGCCTCGTTGCCGCCGCCAGTGAACATCTGCACCGCGGGATCAGCAACTGCTCCGAAGACGAACGGGATCTCCAGCGCATGACAGGCTCCCAGCCGGCCACCGAGGAATGGTGAGGGCCAGGTGAAGTAGTACACGTAGGTCCCGACGCCCTCGGTCGCCGACGCGGTGTGAGCAGTGGCGTGTGCATCAGCCAGACGCTCTGTGGGGAGCCGGAAGACGAGGTCGGTGGCGAGCGCCACCCACACGTCGAGCGGAGACACGGGCTCCCCTCGGCGGAGACGAGCTCGTCGATAAGCGTCGACCACCGTCGTAGCAGCGTCGTCACCGCGGAGCACGGTCGCCGCCCACCGCCGGACCCCGGCATCGTCGATCGTCCGCACGGTGGCGTCACCGAGGGCGAAGAACGTCGACTCGTCACGGTTGGTGCCGACCAGCAGGGGGACCCCGGTCGCAGACCCGGCGGCGACAGCAATGGTCGGATGGTCGTCGAGGAGCCCCCCGTCGACGACGGGGAGGAGCGGAAGGGGGATCCCATCACCGGGTCCGAGGGAACGTCCCACCTCGGCGGTCGCCGTCACCAGAGCGTCGGCCGGCACGTCGACCAGCGCGCTGCGCTCGAGACGAATACCGGCGGCGGCCACGATGCGCTCGGCGCGCTCGACCGCCGTGGACGCCTCGTGGACGCCGGGTGGACCGCTCTCGACGATCGCCCGGTGGAACAAGCCGCGTGCCTCGGGTGCGGCAAGCAGGGCCGAGACGCTCATCCCACCGGCTGACTCGCCGAAGATGGTGACGTTGCCAGGGTCTCCCCCGAAACCGGCGACGTTGTCGCGAACCCAGGCGAGCACGGCAACCTGGTCGGCCAAGCCCCAATTCCCCCATCCCCGCCAGGCTGGGCCGCCGCACCATGGTTCACCGGCTGCGTCCTCGGCGAGGGCGGGGTGGGCCAGGAAGCCAAGTGCTCCCAGGCGGTAGTTGCAGGTCACGACCACGGCGTCTGCCTCCCTGGCCAGGAGCCCGCCGCGATAGAGCACTCCTGACCCTGACCCCGAAGTGAAGCTGCCGCCGTGGACCCAGACCAGGACCGGGCGCCGGTTGTCGTCGAGTGCTGGCGACCACACGTTGAGGGTCAGGCAGTCCTCGTCGCGCTCCTCGGGCTCACCGCTCATGGAGAGACCCCCGACCGAGGCGAGCTGGGGTGCGATCGGCCCGAAGGCGCTGCAGTGGCGAATGCCTGCCCACGGAGTCGGTGGGACTGGTGGGTGGAACCTCCGTCGCCCCGTCGGCGCCGCCGCGTAGGGGACACCCAGAAAGGACCAAGTGCCCGCGCTCCGCTGCCCGGCAACACGCCCGGTGCCGGTCTCGACGACGCCGTCCACGAGCGTTTTCCCCCTTCCGTCATCTCGATCGGGTGCGGTCCCTTGCGGACGCGCCCCGGTCAGGGGTGCGCTGCCCTCGTCGACGTGGCTCGGCTGCCACCGCCGTTGAAGCCCACCCATGGTCACGGTAGTGCGACCGGCCGGCCGGAAAGCTGCCGTTCGCCCCTTGACCCTGCTCAAGGGCGCTGCGAACGTGGACGATGTGACCGTGGTGAGTGTCGGACCACCAGTCGCCCTGTCAACAGGCGCGCCGCGATCGGCTCGTCTCCGACGACGGACCGGGTGGTCCCGGCCTTGCCTCACCGGCCTCGCCACGGTCCTCGCCGTCGTCCTCGCCTTGGCTGCCCTGCCTGCCGGCGCCGGGGCCGCCGGAGTCACCGGAGCCGGGGCCGCCCCGGTGACCGGTGCGTCTTCGCAGCAGCAGATCGCTGCCACCGAGAGCCAGATCGCGGCACTCGAGGCGACGATCACCCACGAGCAGGGCGTGATCGACCAGACCGACGAGCAGTACAACCAGGCCCAGGTGGCGCTGGCTCGCACGGAGGCACGCCTGCAGGGAACCGACGCTCGTCTGGCCGCCCTCGACGTCCAACTGTCCCTCGACCGGGGACGGCTACGGAACGACGCCCTCGTCTCCTACATGACAGGTTCGTCGGCATCCGGGCTCGCTTCTTACTTCGCCACCCCGACGGCCGCCGACCAGGTCCGCTCCACCTACGAGTCCGTCCTGGCCGACGACATCACCACGGCCGCCAACGCTCTGTCCAGCGACGAGCGACAGGTTCGCGCCGTCCATGACGCGCTCGCCACCGAGCAACGCGCCCAGGCTGCCGACGTGGCCAGCGTCGATGCAGCGCGTCGGTCCGCCCAGGCCGCCGCAGGCGCGGCCCAGGCCACGCTGACATCGGTCAAGGGGACCTTCGCCCAAGAGGTCGCCGCCCAGGCGGCTGCCCAGGCCCAGGCTGCCGCCCGTGCCGCCGCTCAGGCCGCCGCCGCCAACCAGGCCGCCGCGGCACGCGCTGCAGCGCAGCGTGCTGCCCAGGCTGCGGCCGTGGCCGAGACACTGGTAACGCCGCCGGGGAGCTCCTCCGGCGGACCCACGGGCGGACCCACGGGCGGACCCACGGGCGGACCCACGGGCGGACCCACGGGCG
>JBMFXC010000066.1:0-11366 GCA_049964655.1 Acidimicrobiales bacterium | reverse complement strand
ACGGGCGGACCCACGGGCGGACCCACGGGCGGACCCACGGGCGGACCCACGGGCGTGGCCACCGCGGTCGACACCGCAGTGCAGACGGCGGAGCAGGCAGCCGGATCAGCAGCCAGCTCGGCGGGCGCAGCCACCGGCCTACCGGTCGGGTACGGGGGCAGTCCCACCGCCGCCGGCCTTGCTGCCGTCCACGCCGCCCTCTCCTACCTCGGGGTCCCCTACGTCTGGGGTGGAGCGAGCCGCTCAGGGGTGGACTGCTCCGGACTGGTGATGCTGGCCTGGAAGGCGGCCGGGGTCTCTCTCCTGCACTCGGCGGCCGATCAGTACGCTGAGTCGGCCCGCGTCCCTCTCGACCAGCTCGAACCGGGCGACCTCCTCTTCTACGACCTCGACGGCACCGGGATCGACCACGTCGTCATGTACATCGGTCCGACCGTGAACGGCCAGCCGACGCCGTACGGGGCCGACACCATCATCCAGGCCGCCTACCCCGGTACCGTCGTCTCCTACGATCCCCTCTGGCTGTCGGGGCTGGTCGGGGCGGGCAGGCCCTGACCGGCGCTCGGCCCCGCCGGCGCTGGGCCCCACCGGCACAGAATGGCGGGTCAAAAAGGGCGGGTTAGCGGGCACCCGCCGGATGGTGGCGGCCTACGATGCCATCGTGGCCTCCGCGACCCGCTCGGCACCCCAAGGCGACGATGGTGGCGGCGCGGCGCGCTCCACCCACCCCCGGCGCCCTGCTCGATCACCGTCCAGTGTCCGGTCCACTGCGACCGTCGACGCCGACGCGGTGGACCTCGGCAACGCCCCGCCGTCGCCTCCCCCTGGCGGCGGCAGACCCGTCGGCACCGGGCCCGGGACCAGCCAGCGCAGCACCGAGGGACGAGCGGCGGCCGCCACCACTTCGCTCCCCGTCCCCGTCCCGCCGGCCGCACCGGGGGCAGCCGACGCCCCACGCCTGTCCGACGTCGACGAATGGGGTCGCTCCGAGCGGGTGCGGTCCCTTGCCCGTCGCCTCTACGACCCCGTCTACCGCTACTGGTTCCGTGTCGAGTGGGAGGGGCTCGAGCGGATCCCGCGGACAGGCGGGGCGCTGCTCGTGGCCAACCATGCCGGTGCCATCCCGCCGGACGCCCCGGTCATCATGCACGGCATCGAGCGCGAGCTGGGCCGTCCCGTCTACGGCCTCGCCGACTCGTTCTTCCGGACCGTCCCTGTCGTCGGGACGCTGTGGTCGCGCACCGGAGGCGTCCCCGCCCACCCCGACAACGCCTACCGTCTGCTCCACGACCGCCAGGAGCTCGTGCTCGTCTTCCCTGAAGGCACCAAGGGTCCCTCCAAGCGGTACGCGGACCGCTACCGGCTCCGTCGGTTCGGGCGGGGCGGTTTCGTCGAGATCGCCATGCGCGCAGGCGTGCCCGTCGTCCCCATCGCCGTCGTCGGGGCGGAGGAGGCCATGCCGGTCCTCTTCCGTTCGTACCATCTGGCTCGCGCCCTGCGGCTCCCCTACTTCCCGGTGACGGCCAACATGGTCGCCTTCGGCCCGTTGCTCGGCGCCGTGACCTACTTCCCGACCAAGCTCCGGCTGCGCGTGCTCGAGCCCGTCACCTTCGACGTCGAGCCCGGCCTCGAGCGCTACTCGAAGAGCCGGGTGATGGACGAGGCGGAACAGGTCCGCTCGCGCCTCCAAGACGCGCTCCACGACGTGCTGCGAGAACGACGCAGCGTCTTCTTCGGGTAGCTCGACGTGGCACGCCGCGTCCTGGTCACCGGGGTCGACACCTTCTGGGGCGGTCGAGTGGCCCAGGCCTTCGAGGGCCAGCCCTCCGTCGAGCTGATCCTCGGCATGGGCACCGGCGAGCCGAAGGTCCCCCTCGAGCGGACGGAGTTCGTCCGCGCCGACCAGACCTACTCGATCCTCAACCGGATCGTCAGAGCCACCCGGGTCGACACCGTGGTCCACACGTTCCTCGTCACCAACTCGTCGTCCGTCACGAGGAGGGCGCTGCACGAGGTCAACGTGATCGGGACGCTCAACCTGCTGGCCGCTGCCGGTGCGGCTGGCACGTCGGTGCGCCACGTCGTCGTGAAGTCCTCGACCCATGTCTACGGGTCATCGCCACGCGACCCGGCATGGTTCGACGAGGATGCGCACCGCAACGCTCCGGTCACCACCCAGCTCGAACGATCACTGCTCGAGGTCGAGTCCCTGGTCGACGACTTCGCCGAGGACAATCCGCAGGTGGCCGTCACGGTGCTCCGGTTCGCCAACGTGCTCGGCAGCGACATCGTCACGCCGATCAGCACGGACCTCCGGCGGCGGTTGCTACCGGCGATCGCCGGCTACGACCCCCTGGTGCAGTTCGTCGAGGAGGACGACGTGGTCCGCTCGCTCGAGCACGTGACGCTCCACCGGATCGCCGGACGTTTCAACGTGGCCGGGGCGGGCAAGCTGCCCTGGAGCGAGGTGGCGCACCTCGCCGGCGCCCATCTTTTGCCCTTGTCGCCGATCGCCCCCCGGCTCACGTGCGCCCCGCTCCTGCGCCTCGCCCGTCTCGAACTGCCCGCCGAGCTCGAGGCGCTGGCCCGCTACGGGCGAGGTGTCGACACCTCCCGCCTCCTCAAGACTGGCTTCTCCTACCGGTACACCACCGCAGGAACCGTTAGGAGCTTTGCCCGCGCCAACAACCTCCGGCGCTCCGTGGGCGAAGGGCCCGTCTACCGCTACGAGCGGGACCTCGAGCAGTTCTTCCGGCACTCCCGAGCCGTCGCCCACGAGGAGGAGTAAGCGGGCGGGGCTGGGCTCAGTCGAGCCAGCGCTGCTCGACCAGGTAGTGCGCCCAGACAACGGCGACGGCGAGCTCGCACACCAAGACGAGAACGAAGAGCGACCGACGTCGCGCCAGTGAGCGCCTGACCCGCGGATGGAGACCCATCGCCAGCCACAGTGGGTAGGAGAGCCTTGTGACACCGTAGGTCATCCCGTACTCGGCCGACTGCAGGAGCAGGGGGAGAACTCCCACCAGGGGGACGACAACGTGCCACGACGTGCCGCTGCGCACCCAGACGAGAGCGACGAGGACGACGAGAAGGACGAGCACGACGGCATCCAGGGTGTAGCTGAAGTTCCGAGCGTGGTGGAAGGCGCGAGTCCACGTGGAGAAGCTGGCCCGGACGGCCCGGAAGGTGACCAGGTTCACCAGTACCTGGCTCGTCGTGCGTCTGGGGAACCACGCCTGACCAGCTTGGAGCTTGGCAAAGGGAGCGTCGAAAGCGAGCCCGAAGTAGGCCATGGTGGCGAGGAACCCGCCCACGCCGAGAAGCTCGCGCCCCAACTGCCGAGGTTGGACCGGAAAAGACCACTGCCGCGACGCTGCCCACTGGGCGAGCGCGATGCCCACGGGTAGAGCCAATGCCGACGGATCGGCAGCGCATCCGATCCCCGCCCACAGGTAGGCCGTTGTCGTACGACGCCGGACGAATGCCAGCATGGCCAGGGCTTCGAGGACCATGACGAGCGAGGTGGCATAGCCCTGGAGTGCGAAGAGGGAAGCTGGGTAGGCGGCGGCAAGCACCAGCACCCGGTACGACGGCCTCCAAAGGCTTCTGAGTCGAGACGTCCGGGGACCCGTGGGAGGACGTTCGAGCAGAACGAGGATCGTGGCCACCACGACGAGGAATGCGTACTGCAGGGCAAGGCTCACGACGAGCTCCGTGATGACCCACCACAGCCCCGTCACTGCATGCACCGCTCGCTCGAGGAGGGGGTAGAGAGGGAGGAAGTTGGGTGTCTGGTGCGTCCTGAGGTGTGGGTTCCACGAGTAACCCGAGCGGGCGATGGCCTCCAGCCAGTGAGCGTCCCACGAGGCCACCACGACCTTCAGCTCGGCACTCGCACCGTTCCGCACACCGGAAAGCCGGGCCTCCGCGAAGGTGAGGGCTCCGACCGCGGCGAGCCAAACCACAAAGACAGTGGTGGCAACCGGCAGGGCCATTCGGACCGCAGAACGGTCGCCGTCCCGGGCGGCCGGTGGCGTCTCGTTTCTGCGAACGTTCTCTACGAGCGGACCCGGCACTCGGCTCTAGGCTCCTCGACCGCGGCACGACGGCGCGAGGCCCTCTACTCGGTCGGAGCCGGTCCGCACAGTGCGCTCCACCCTCCCTCCGGTCTGACCTTCCACCACTGAGGCAATCTGCTCTCCGACCGCGCTGGCCCGTCCGGGCAGACCGTTACCTCTGCCACGTTCGCCGTCCTCGTCTGCGAGTTGCTTTGCCGCCGCTACGTCGTCACCTGGGTCGATGCGGAGGGGGCGACGACGTCGTCGTCCGCCGACATCGCCAGGCTCCTCCACCCGCGTGACCGGAGGGCACCCATGGCCACCACGATGCCGGAAGGTGCCAATCGCATCCCCGACCCACCACACTGCTCGGTCCTGGATGGAGCAGCAACCCGCTGGACAGCGGACTCCAGCCCCGGACCTTGCGCCCTCTCGGGTCGGCCGCTGCTCGACGGGCGCCCTGCCGCCCTCGAAGCAGTAGTGGTTCTCGCCTCGGCGTCTCGGCATGCCACCTCGCGCTAGAGCACGCATGCCGTTGCCTGCTCCGCCTGCCCGCTCCACCCGGTCCTGCTCGTCAGATCGATCGGTGCAGCCAGTGCCCGATGAGTGCATCGCGTCGGACCAGCCACTCCTCGGAGGTCATGGCATAGCGGACGTGGTCCTCCCAGACGCCGTCGATCTCGAGATAGCCGAGAGCGACGCCTTCGGAGCGGATGCCGAGCTTCTCGACCACCCTGCGGCTGGCATGGTTGCGCGGGACGATAGCAATCTCGACACGATGCAGCGAGAGCACCTCGAACGCGAACTGCAGAACGAGCACGACTGCCTCCGGAACCAGCCCCTGACCAGCGAGCTCCTGGTCCACCCAGTACCCGATGAAGGCCTGCTGGAACGGTCCACGCTGGATCGAGGACAGCGTGATCTCCCCCCCGAAGCGCTCCCCGACGAAGATGCCGAAGCCGTACCCGGTCCCGAGCTGGCGCTCCCGCTCGCGCATGCTGCAGCGCACGCCGAAGCTGGCGGCGTCCTCGGGGGCCGGCGGTGCGCCGGCGGACCGCGGCTCCCACGGCACGAGCCACTCGCGGCACCGACGACGGACCTCCGACCACGCCGGATAGTCGTGCTCGGTCAATGTCCGCAGCCGTACGCGCCAGCCGACCAGCTCGACCGGTTGGAGCGGTGCATGCATCCTCGACACCATCGTCAGTCACCCATCGCCGGCAGCACGGACGGAGTGGAACGAGCCACCTCGAGGGTTCGACCCACGTGCAGGATGATAGGCGTCCGGCATCCGTCGGGCCCAGCACGACCACCCGCGGCGCTCACAACACCCGTCTCCGCAGCTCACGACCCTCGCCGGTCGTCGCCGACCGACACGACGCGTGGACCATCGCCTACTCCCACCTCTCGGAGAGACCCCCGTGACGTGGTGGCAATCCGAGGATGCCTCTCGCTATGCGCGCCCGTCATCTCGAGCTGACGGTCGGGAGTGGCGCTCGGGACCAGCAGGGCCGCCATGGGCTCCTCGGAGAGGTGCCTGCGGTCGAGCTCGTGGCGGACCTTCCGCCCGGTGTCACCAGCGGTGTTCTCCACGACCTCGATCAGCAGGGGCCCAAGCGGGCAGAGCTGGACGTGGCCGCGAATCCGTCCGTCCGGTGACGGTACCCGAGCGCAGGCCAAGCGAGCCCGACAGGTCCCGCCTGCAGGGTGTTCGGCTGACGGAGAAGAGACCACCTGCCACCATCCGGGCGAGAGGACAAAGACCACCAGGAAGCGCACCGGGGCATCGAACCCGACCCCCGCTCAGGTATCGTCACCTCGTGCCGCTGGCGTCTCTTCCTCCTCGCCCGCCAGCTCGCGCGGGCTTCGGTACGACGGCCCGCACTACCGGACGGCCGTTTGGCGACGACACTGCACGCCGCCTCCAACGCCCCCGGCGAACCTGGGTTGTCGTGTCGACCATCGCCGCCGCCTACGTCGGGCTCGCCATCGCTGCCTACGCGAACGTGCTCTTTGTCGGCAATCGTCTCCCTGTCTGTGCCTGTGGGGACCAGGAGCAGGAGGTCTGGTTCCTTCGCTGGCCCGTCTACGCACTGAGCCACGGCAGGAACCCCCTCTTCACTAGCTGGCTCAACTACCCCCACGGCGTCAACCTGGCGATCAACACCACCGCCTTGCTGCTCGGGGTGGCGTCCGCTCCCTTGCAGTTGCTCGTCGGCACGATCACGACGTACGACTTGCTGTTGGCTTTCGCCCTTGCGGCGTCGGCGCTCTCGATGTGCCTCGTCCTCCGCCGCTGGGTGAGCTCGTGGGGAACAGCATTCGTGGGCGGCCTCCTGTACGGGTTTTCGCCGTTCATGATCGCCGAAGGCCAGGGCCATCTGTTTCTTACCGCATCGTTCCTCCCGCCACTCGTGCTCGCCGTGCTCGACGAAATCCTCGTCCGCCAGAGGCTTCCCGCCCGCCGGACCGGCCTCCTTCTCGGCGGCTTGCTCGCGGCCGAGTACTTCATCTCGGCCGAAGTCCTCGCCATGACGACCATCGTCGCGGCATGCGGGGTCGTCGTACTCGCTGTGGCCAACCGACAGCAGGTCTTGAGCCACCTGAGGAACGCGCTCGTAGCTGGCGCCTATGCCGCCCTCGTCGGCGTCGTCGTCCTCGCCTACCCGCTCTGGTTCTCCGTGCTCGGACCCCAGCACATTGTTGGTCCACCTCATGCCCTCTCGGGCTTGGCCCGCTACCCGGGCGACCTCCTCGGCCCAATCGTGCCGACGCGCTTCCAGCACTTCTCCCCAGCCGCCCTCAAGGCACACGGCGATTCGCTGACCGGAGCCAACCCCGGCGAAAACGGTCTCTACCTCGGCATCCCCCTGCTCGCTGTGCTGGCCGTGCTCACGTGGCGATTCCACCGTTCACGCCTCCTGGTCTTCTTCTCCACCATGGTCGTCGTCGTCTTCGTGCTGGCCCTAGGCCCCACGCTGACCATCGACGGCCACGACACTCACGTCCCGCTCCCTTTGGCGATCATCCACAATGTCCCCCTGCTACAGGATGTCTTGGCAGTCCGTTTCGCGCTGCTCATGCAGCTTTGCGCCGCGGCGGCCCTCGCCATCGGGCTCGACCTGCTGGCAAGCACCCACCGAGCTCGGCGGACCATCAGCAGGCCTGCGCACCGAACTCGCGGCAGCATGGTGCCCTTCCTCGTCGGCACCATTGCCCTGCTACCCCTCGTCCCCCAGCTCCCCTACGCCGGCAAGCCGACCGACATCCCGCCCTTTTACACCAGCTCGGCCGTCCGTAACATCCCTCCCGGTTCGGTCGTCCTCGCCTACCCCTACCCGGTCGGTACTGAGCTCATCTCGATGATGGGACAGGTGGAAACAGGGATGAGGTTCAAGCTGATCGGGGGAGATGCGTTCGTCCCTGGATCGAATAAGCAGGCAACGTCTGGCCCGAGCCTGCTGGCCCCGACGCAAGTCCAGGCCATCTTCTACAGCACCTTCGCCCCGGGCCCCAGCGGACCTCCACGCGACCTCGACCGCTTCCCACCGCTGAACGCTGGCGTCACGACGAACCTGCGGACCTTCCTCACCGTCTACCGCGTCGCGACAGTGGTCGTCGACCCCATCGGCGTCAACCCTGCAGGTGTGCTCCGGTACGTGTCAGCGGCCCTCGGACCCGGTCAGCACTCCGGCGGAGTCGTCGTCTGGTTCGACGTCCCTCGGCTTCTGCAGGTGCACCGAGCACCCTGAGCTTCCTCCGACGGCGTTCAGCTTCTGGACGTCCTCCACGTCTTACCCCGTGGGGCCATTGGCACGCCCTTCGGAACCGGCCAGCCGCTCGACAGCCGAGCGCGCCCCGGCAAGGAACCGGCGCGGCCTGCTGCGCTGTGACGGGTCTCGCGTCGAGTGCGTCCGGTCCACTTGGATCAGCGCAGCCCGCTTGCGCTGGATCTCGTCGAAGCGCCGCCTGACGAACTCAGCACGTCGCTCCACGCCGTGGTTGGCCAGCACCGATTGTCGGGCGCGCTTCCCGACGACAGCGGCGTCGTCCGGGTGATCGACGACGGCACGCATCAAGCGGGCCGCCTCGTCGAGATCGGGCTCGGCCCACCGGGCTCCGACGGGATAGGGATCGCATCCCTTCGGGACGGAGGTCATCGTCACCGGGACGAGGTACGCGGTCGACTCGTCCATGAAGTCGAGGTTCCCCGAGTACGCCGTTGCGATCACCGGCTTTCCCAGTGCCATCGCCTCGGCCATGGTCAGGCCGAAACCTTCGCTGCGATGGAGTGAGACGTAGCAGTCACACAACGCCATGAGCGCCGCTTGCTCGTCGTACTGCAGGTAGTCGGCGAGCAAGACAATATCCTTGCGCCCCCTCGTCGCCCAGCGGAGATGCTCGAGCTCGTTCAGGCAGGTGTCTCCGTTGATGACCTTCAACACAAGAGTCGGCCCCTCCCCGGGTGCGAAGGCGCGGCAGAACGCCTCGATGAGCCCC
The DNA here is from genome assembly GCA_049964655.1 of Acidimicrobiales bacterium. Classification (GTDB taxonomy): domain Bacteria; phylum Actinomycetota; class Acidimicrobiia; order Acidimicrobiales; family RAAP-2; genus JAJZJT01. The sequence continues at coordinate 2,808 of JBMFXC010000066.1, read as the reverse complement.
AGGGGGTTCTTGCGCTCGAAAATCGAGAAGAGGTCGAAGCAGAACAGGAACACGAAGCCCTCTGGCAGGCCCAGCGCAGCCCGGTCGATATGCTCGTCGACGACCGGTGGGACGATGGGGTGCGGGAAGGCGAGCACCGGCTTGTCCGTGACGGCAGCAATGGCCGAACGGGCGAACTCGGAAACAGCCCACACTTCGCTCACGAGGTCGAGGACGGGCCAGAACGGGCGTGGGAACTCCTCGAGCTCCCACGCCCATTGGGCGATCGTGTACCGGCCGGCGAAGAAGCGAGGACCCGCCTCTACGGCGAAGCGCGCGAACTGGTCGGCGTTCACGACGACGATGTTGGTGTCGAGGTCGCGAGCGTTCGCACCGGTGTCGGAGAAGGGGTGGAACTGGCGGTTGTCCGTCGCACGGAAACCGACCGTCGCAAACGGAATCCCGCTTGCGGCCACCGCTTCGACGGTGAGCCGAGCCCCCTCACCGATACCGAGCTCGGCATTGAGGTACCCGGCGACGATGATGCCGGGGCGCAGACGGTCGCCGGGTGCCCACTCCCCTGCCACGCTGCCAGCCACCGGCAGAACGGCAGAGTCGACCTCTCCTTGGCGCGGAGTGGGGTCTCGGGCAAGCAGGGCAGGGATGTCGCCGTTCGACGCCTCGGCCACCACCGCCTCCATGAAGCGGTCGTGATCCGTCCACTGAGGATCGGGGAAGCCCGCCTGGAGGTCGGGCCGGCTGGCGTACAGCGCGGCGAGGTAGCGGGTCAGCCTTCCAGGGTCCCCGGCTACGCCCGGTGCCTCGTTGAGCCGGACGATCAGCTCGGCGGCGCCAGCCCGCTCGAACGGGTCTGGCGGAAGCTCGCTGCACTGGGCGTCCTCTGCCTGCTCGAGCCAGTCGCGATACAGCGTCCGCATGATCGGGTCGATCGGAGTGCCATCGGCCAGATGGCCGAAGCCGTAGTCCGGCCCGCTGGTGGCGGTCGCTCCGTTGCGGAGCAGAAGTTCCGCATACTGCTCGCAGAGCCGGCTGAGGTCCGGATGCTCACTGAGGAGGATCCGTGGGCGGTCGCCTTGGTGCTTGCTCAGCAGATGAGGAGCGAACGGCGAATAGCCGCTGAAGTGATAGAAGGCAAGGGGACGACCATTTACCTCGTAGCCCGCTCCCGTCCAGACCAGGGTCCGTCCGTGGAGGTTCCAGTACGCGACGTTGTACTGCGGTTCACGCACGATCACGTGGTCGAAGAGGCCGGGGACGAAGTCGATCCAGCGCTGGTCGACGAAGCGCATGTTCTGCGGATCCAGCCTGCACTCGCGACGAAGCCTCTCCTTCCAGTAGCGGAGGAAGGGCTCGGCGGTGGCAGCGACTCCGATGAAGCCGAGGTTGTAGATGCCGGCAGCCAGGATGGCCCGGTCCTCGGTCTTGCGGCCGTCGAGCGGGAACGGCGTGTCGACATGGGGTGTGAGGGCGATCCCGTTGGCGACAGTGGCCTCAGCGAGCGGATGAAGCGAAGAGAAGACCTGGATATCGGGGTCGAGGTAGAGCACGGCCTCCGAGCCGCATCCGAGGAGCGTCTCGAGGAGCCACGGCTTGAGCGCCGTGGCGAACTCGGTGACGTCGTAGATCATCGCCATACGATGGAGCTCGCCGACGTCCTCGCCCAAGTCGGCGAGTCGCACGACCTCGAAGGGCTCACCAGGTCCTACAACACAGTCGATGTCGTCGAAGATGAGAGCAGAGACCCGCCCGTCCGGATGGACCTCTCTGAACGACGTGGCCAGCGTGCGCACGAAGGGGAGGTAGTTCCTCGCCGCGATCGTGCAGATATGAACCTCCACCCGCCCTCCTCAAGGTGCATCGGGACCGCCTGAGGTTAGCTGTGCAACGCGGCGCCCGCGACCATGCCCCCGGGCTCGAGGCGCCTACCGGTCTGGGACCACCCGCCCCTTCATCGCCACCGTCACGCGCCGAGCACCGACGCCGCCAAGCCGTCGAGGATGTCCGACTCGGACACCAGGCACTCCTCGAAGCCGAGGCGGACCATGACAGCGTCGAGCACCAGCACGCCGCCCACGATCACATCCTGGCGACCAGCGGCCATGCCCGCCCGGGCTAGCCGGGCGGCCGCCGGCTCGGTGGCCAACCGGTGGTACCACTCGGCGACCTCTGTCCGCGGGAGGACCGCGTGGTGCACCTGGTCGCGGTCGTAGTGGACGAGCCCCGACCGCAGGGCGGCGAGCGTCGACACGGTGCCGGCCAAGCCGACCAGTCGTCGGGCCTCCCTGAAGCGCGGCTGTCGGGCGACGACGCCCTCCAACAGGACGCCCACCCCCTCCTCGGCCTCGGCCAGCTCGTCGAGAGCCGGTGGGTCGCCGTGCAGCCACCGCTCGGTCACCCGCACGCAGCCGAGCTGGAGCGACACCACGGCGAGGTCGGGATCGTCCGGACCACTGCCCGCCACCAGTTCGGTGGAGCCCCCGCCGATGTCGAGCACCAGGTACGGCCCGGCCGAGGCGTCGAGGTCGGCGAGCGCGCCCGCCATCGCCAGTCGGCCCTCCGACTCGCCGTCGAGGAGCTCGGGGACGATGCCGGTAGCCTGCTCGGCGGCCCGCAGGAAGTCCGCCCCGTTCTCCGCGTCGCGCACGGCCGACGTCGCCACCAGACGCCCTCGCTCGACACCGTGTCCATCCATGACGACCCGGTACCGCTCCAGCACGGCGACGGTCCGGTCGATGGCCTCCGGTGCCAGCCGGCCGGTGGCATCGACACCCTCTCCGAGCCGGGTGATCTCCATGAGCCGGCTGACCG
>JBMFXC010000065.1:12385-14689 GCA_049964655.1 Acidimicrobiales bacterium | reverse complement strand
TCCCGTCGGGAGCCGGGACCGTGGGCTCCCGCGGCGCGGCTCCGAACGAATGGTCGCCACGGTGCAGGCCGCGACGGCTACCCTCTTGCTCCGGCTGGCTCCGTTCGCCACCGGGCGCGACGCCCACGACCGCCGAGGAGACCATCGATGGACCGCCACCACCGCTCACTGCGCTCGCCCTTCGCCGCCGGGCTCCTGCTCGCGGCTGCCGCCCTGCTCGCAGCCTGCGGGTCGTCGTCACCCGCTGCATCAGGATCGTCCGCCACCTCCACCCATCCGTCGTCTGGGGGAACGTCTCGGACGACAGTGGCACCCACCTCCAACAGCGGGACCGCGAGCAGGTCGGCCATCGGCACGATCAGCGACCCGTCGCCAGCCGGCACCTTCGGCAAAGAGCCGACCGTGGTCGTACCACCGGGCCCACCACCGACTCAGCTCGAGGAGGCCAACCTCATCACGGGTACGGGCGCCACTGCGAAGGCCGGGGACACGGTCACGGTCCAGTATGTCGGCGTCGCCTACTCCACGCACAAGGTGTTCGACGCGTCGTGGAACCGAGGCCAGCCCTTCACCTTCACGCTCGGCGTTGGACAAGTCATCAAGGGTTGGGACGAGGGCGTCGTGGGCATGAAAGTGGGTGGTCGCCGCGAGCTGATCATCCCGCCCCAGCTCGCCTACGGGTCGACCTCTCCGGGAGCTGGCATCGCCCCCAACGACACGCTCATCTTCGTGATCGACCTCGTGTCGGTCTCGTGACCACACCGACCGAGCGGCGGGTCAACGGGGTCAACGGGGTCGCCCGGAACGCCAGCGCGACCGGGCTCGGACCAGCCGGGCCCGTTCACGCCCCCCTGACGCCCTCTCCCCGGTCAGCGGTCTGAACCGCCGCTCACCTGGCCGAGCTCGTCGGACCGAGCCGGCCCACCAAGGTGCGCGATGTCGTTGTAGCCGCGCACGGTCCAGCGGCCCTCGTCGACGACAAGCCTTGAGATCGAGGCGTTGTCGACACCAACGAACGCGAACGGACGCGCCCCCGTCGCCTCGGCAAGGATCGTCGCGATGACGCCGCCGTGCGTGAACACGGCCACAGTCTGTTCGGAACAACCCTCGACCACCCTGCCGACAGCGGCGCGTACCCGCCGGACAACTTCCTCGTTGGACTCAGCACCAGGGATCACGTCCCAGCGCTCTTCGGTGAACATGCGCACGGCCACCGGGTCACGATCGGCAACCTTCTGACGGAACAAGCCGCCCTCCCACTCGCCGAGGTGCACTTCGCGCAAGTCGGGCTCCACAACGGGCTGTGCGCCAAGCATGGCGAGCAGAGGTGCTGCCGTCTCCGCCGTGCGGCGCAGCGGGGACACGACCACGCTCTTGATCCCGAGTCCAGCCAGGCGTCGACATACGGCCTCCGCTTGCTCACGACCCTCGGGTGCGAGCGGTGGGTCACTGTGCACGCCGAGCATCGGGAAGGAGCGTCCCTCCTCGGCTGCCTCCGACGCCCCGTGACGGACCAGGAGCAGCTCGGTGGCGCCCGGAGGGACACGATAGAGCTGTTGGGGAAAGCGGCGCACCACCTCAGGAACCCTGGTAACGGTAGACGTTGGTCTGCCGCACCTCGAAGCCGAGGCGTTGGTAGAGCCGGTTCGCCGCCTCTCGACTCGGTCGGGACGTGAGGTCCACCGATGCTGCGCCGGCCATCGCCGCCTTGGCGAGCGCGGCTTGGACAAGTGCCTCGCCGACACCCCTGCCGCGCGCCCGCTCGTCGACGACGACGTCCTCGATCCACGCTCGTACTCCCGTGGGGAGACGGAACAGCGCGAGTGTGAGCGAGCCGACGATCTGGCCGACGTCGGCACCCGCACCACCCAGTTCGTCATCGCCACGGGTCACGCCAACGGGCTCCTCGTCGTCAAGCACGGCGACGAAGAGCACAGTGGCGTCGGAGGCGACGATGGCCGAGAGCTCCTCGGGCGTGGGCGGGGGAGCCGACGAGGACAGCTGGGGCACCAGGCGGGAGATGGCGTCGACGAGGGCGTCGGTCACAGCGTCGACGACGACCACCCGCAGCTCGTCCCGGTGTCCGTCCTCGGGGTGGGCGCTCACGGTCGAGCAGTGTACCGACCGTCGGCCAACCGACCGGCTCCCGCGCCCGTGATGCGCCCGTGGCGGGCACGCGCCTTCGCGATTCGCGCACAAAGCCCGGGGGCCGGTTGGACCACCACGATCGGGGTGCCGGAGAACGACGTCGTCAGCACCTCAGAGCCGTCAGCACCTCAGAGCCGTCAGCACCTCAGGGTCGTC
>JBMFXC010000065.1:0-12285 GCA_049964655.1 Acidimicrobiales bacterium | reverse complement strand
CGTCAGCACCTCAGAGCCGTCAGCACCTCAGAGCCGTCAGCACCTCAGGGTCGTCAGAGCCGATCGGGGTCACCGCGCCAGGTGGGCGACCGGACCGAGTCGTAGAGGACGTCGACTGGCTCACCGGCAAGGGCAGCGAAGATGTGAGGTCCCCACCGCTCCGCTCCGGCGAGCGGAGCGGGAAGCCGGTCGGGAGCGAACCAACCGACGTCGGTGCACTCGAGCGGGTGAGGCCGCAGCTCGCCACCGACGGGTCGGCACTGGAAGACGAGGGAGTACAACGGGATCCGGCTGATGCCGAGACGGAGCCCGTCAAGGACGGCGACGAGCCGGACGACCTCGACGTCGATACCGGTCTCCTCCTCGACCTCCTTCACGACCACCTCGGCCGCCGAGTAGCCCACGTCCGCCCATCCGGTCGGGTACAGCCATACCCCGGAATCGGCACGCTTGATGAGCAAGATCTCGCCGCGATCGTTCCCGACAGCCGCTCCCACGGCAACCTTGGGCGTGACGTAACCGGGGACTCCCTCGCCGACCGAACGGAGCCACTCGTCCACCCTGCCCTCGGCGTCCTCGCCGGCGGCGTCGCCCTCGGCGCTAGCCCGGATATCGGCGGCGACATGGAGCACCTCTTCGAAGCGCTCCTGCTCGTAGAGGGACTTCGTGAAGCCGAGGCCGGTACGAGCGATGCCGGCCAGAGCTTCGCTCCACCGCAGCAGCTGCTTGGTCGAGACCCGGTGGTCCACGCGGTCGACGCTACCGGATCGGCGTCTCGATCGAACGCCCCGCCGACACAGCAACGCCACCGACGTACCGCCGACTCCGCCGGGGGGCCGTCTCCGGGTGGAGCTGCGCTGCCGCGTGCCAGACCGCGGACACCGTGGGCCACAATGGAGCGTGCCCGCCAACGAGGAGTGCCGCCACTACATCATGCAGACGACGAGCAGGAACGAAAAGCTCGAGAAGTGCCGGATGGGCGCCAACGAGCACCTACCGTTCTCCTGCCCGGACGGTTGCGTCTTCTTCGAGCCCCGGAAAGTCTCGGGAGCAGGGTGGACCATCCGCCCCGGGGGTGCCTGACCCGATCCCATCTGTTCACCGGGGCTACGCCGGTCGGCTCCGGCTCCGGCTCCGGCTCCGGGGTGTCAGCTCTCGACGATGTCGCCGAGCAAGTCGACCTGGACGCCCTCGGTCCGCAACCAACTGAGCCCCCGGTCGACCGCTTCGGGATCGCCTTCCAGCTCGCACACCATCCACCCTTCGTGCTCGCCCACGTCCGCACGGCGGATGTTCGCCATCACCCCGAGCTCGCTGACCAGTCGCGCCACGATCGGTTGGCGGACCAGCTCGTCAGGAAAGGTCAGTCGCACACGGACACCGATCATCGGTCGCCTCCAACCTGGTCGTCCCACGCACCTCCGACGTCATGTCGCCCACCACATCCGTCAACGCCCGGACTGGCAGACGTCCCATCCGGGTTGGCAGACGTCCCCTTCGCCGCAGGCGGCCGGCCCGAGCCGGTCCCACCAACCGCCAAGGCTGTGTTGAGGTTTCCTGACCGGAACCCGTCGAGATCGAGCGTCACATAGCGGTAGCCGGCGTCGTGCACGGCGACAGCGACCTGCTCGCGTCGCTCGACCACCACGGCGAGGTCGTCGAGCGGAACTTCGAGGCGTGCCGTGTCCCCGTAGTGACGAACCCTGAGCTGGCCGAACCCCAGGCCCCGGAGCGCCTCCTCGGCGAGTGCCACACGACGTAGGGTTCCGATGGTCACCGGCGTCCCGTAGGGAACCCGCGAGGCGAGACAGGCGGCAGCGGGCTTGTCCCACGTGCGCAGCCCGAGTGCCCGCGACCATCGCCGGACGGCCTCCTTGGTGAACCCGGCAGCGACCAGCGGGAACGTGGCGCCCGCCTGGGCGGCCGCCTGCTGACCCGGTCGGTGGTCGCCCAGGTCGTCCACGTTGACGCCGAGCACGACGCTGACCACCGTGCTCGCAGGAGCAGCGTCTTGCTCGGAGCCGACGATCGGCGCCAGTGCCTTCATGAGGGAGGACTTGCAGTGAAAGCAGCGCAAGCCGTCGTTGGCCACGTAGGCAGGATCAGCGAGCTCGTCGGTGACGACCTCCGTCCAGCGAAGCCCCCACTCGCCAGCCAGCGCTCGGCACTCGGCGAGCTCGCTCGGTGCAAGCGACGGCGAGACAGCCGTGGCGCACATCACGCGGCTGGTTCCCAGGACGTCTGTCGCCATCCAGGCCAGGAACGCAGAGTCGGCCCCGCCGCTGAAGGCGACGACAACATGGCCGAGCGACCGCAGCTCAGAACGCAGTCGGTCGACAGCTTCGTCGTCCGTTCGGACGGAACCGGCGAGGTGGGACGTCCTCACTTCCTCGGGGTCTTCCTCGGGGTCTTCCCCGGGGCGCTCCGCCCCACCCAGTGCCGGCGCCGACAACGCGGCGCTCACCCGAGCACCCGGTGCAAGACCACGTCGAGAGGCGCGACCATGCCTGTCACGAACGGGCCGAACTCGCCAAAGCGTGCCGAAGCTTCGTCGAAGCGCATGACGTAGACGCACTCCTTCAGGTCGTCGGGATGGGCTGCGAACAGCGTGACGCCCCATTCCCAGTCGTCAAGACCCGCAGATCCGGTGATGACCTGGAGGACCCTTCCGGCAAACGTCCGACCCACGGCCCCGTGGCCGTACATGAGCTCCTTGCGGTCGTCGTAGCCGAGCGAGTACCAGTTCGCACCCTCGACGTCGCCCCGTCGCTTCGACATGGGATAGAAGCAGATCGCCGGCATCCCCTCGGGAGGCAGCCGAGGGTGGAGACGTGCCTCCCGCATGGCATCAGGGATGCCCGCCGCGTACTCGGACACCTCGGTCAACGAGACGTACGAGTCGACCACGTCGAGACCGGCGCTCTGGACGGCGCTCTGGAAGTCGCGCAAGCGCCAGACGTCGGGGCCGAGCACCATCAGGCCGATGTCGGCCTTGTGGCCGAGCACGGCAAAACTGACCACCTGCATCTCGGCCGCCTCGGCCTCCTTGGCCGCGGCGACCACCGCCTCGACGTCGACCGGGCGGGCTCGCGCGGTGCAGAAGAGGTGGAGCACCCCCCAGCCCACCGCCGGGCTCACCGGGCCGACGACGCCAGAGGGCCGGGGCGTCCCGACACTGGGGCTCGACGCCACGTCGCCTGACGCGGGAGCGCCGGCATCTTCGGCACCGCGTTCGGGGCTCATCGGACCAAGTCTAGAGAACGCGTGAGGGGCGCCCCACCGGGGCGCCCCTCACAACAGCCAGACCGATGTGGTCCGATCAGAAGTCGTCCATGCCGCCACCGGGCATGGCCGGGGCCGACTCCTCGGGCTTGTCGACGATCACTGCCTCGGTGGTGAGGAAGAGCGCAGCGATCGAGGCGGCGTTCTGGAGCGCCGAGCGGGTCACCTTGGCGGCGTCGATGACACCGTTGTCGAAGAGGTCGACGTACTCGCCTGTGGCGGCGTTCAGACCCTCGGTCGGCTTCGGCAGGTTGCGCACCTTGTCGACGATGACGCCGCCCTCGAGCCCTGCGTTGACGGCGATCTGCTTGAGGGGCTCCTCGACGGCCCGCGCCACGATGCGTGCACCGGTGGCCTCGTCGCCCTCGAGCTTGCCGGCGGCATCGAGCACGGCAGACTGTGCACGCAGCAGGGCCACTCCACCACCGGGCACCACACCCTCTTCGATGGCTGCCTTGGTCGTCGAGACCGCGTCTTCGATGCGGTGCTTCTTCTCCTTCAGCTCCACCTCGGTCGCCGCGCCCACCTTGATGACGGCGACGCCGCCGGACAGCTTGGCCAGGCGCTCCTGGAGCTTCTCACGGTCGTAGTCCGAGTCCGTGTTCTCGATCTCGGTCTTGATCTGGTTGATCCGGCCCTTGATCTCGTCGTCAGACCCGGCGCCCTCCACGATGGTGGTCTCGTCCTTGGTCACGACCACCTTGCGGGCCTGGCCGAGCAGGTCGATCCCGACGTTCTCCAGCTTGAGCCCGACCTCCTCGGTGACGACCTGCCCACCGGTCAGGATGGCGATGTCCTGCAGCATGGCCTTGCGGCGCTCTCCGAACCCGGGCGCCTTGACGGCGGCGCTGCGGAAGGTGCCGCGGATCTTGTTGACCACCAACGTGGCCAGCGCTTCGCCTTCGACGTCCTCGGCGATGATGACGAGTGGCTTGCCCGACTGCATGACCTTCTCGAGCACGGGAAGGAGGTCGCGCACGGCGGAGATCTTCGAGCCCACCAAGAGCACGTAGGCATCCTCGAGCACGGCTTCCATCCGCTCCGGGTCGGTGACGAAGTAGGGCGAGATGTAGCCCTTGTCGAAGCGCATGCCCTCGACGAGGTCCATGTCCATGCCGAAGGTCTGGGACTCTTCGACGGTGATCACACCGTCCTTGCCGACCTTGTCGATGGCCTCCGAGATCATCTCGCCGATCTCCGTGTCGGCCGCCGAGATGGATGCCACCTGGGCGATCTGGCCCTTCGAGTCGGTCTCGCGGGCGATCCCCCGGAGCGAGGTCACCGCGGCCTCGACACCGGCTTCGATGCCCTTCTTGAGCGACATCGGGTTGGCGCCGGCCGCCACATTGCGCAGTCCCTCGCGGACCATGGCCCATGCGAGGACGGTTGCCGTGGTCGTTCCGTCACCGGCAACGTCGTCGGTCTTCTTCGCGACCTCCTTGACCAGCTCGGCACCGATCTTCTCGAACGGGTCCTCGAGCTCGATGTCCTTGGCGATCGACACGCCGTCGTTGGTGATCGTCGGCGCGCCCCACTTCTTGTCGAGGACGACGTTGCGGCCCTTCGGGCCGAGGGTGACACGCACCGCGTCGGCGAGCTTGTTCATCCCGCTCTCGAGGGACCGACGGGCCTCCTCGTCGAAGGTGATCAACTTGGCCATCAGGTGTTCCTCCGTGGTCGTTCGTCGGCGACCCGCTGACGGGCGCCCTTGCTCCAAGCCATTAGCACTCTATGCTGTCGAGTGCTAACAGCAAACCACGATCCGTCGAAGGATGCAACCGCACCGGACCGCCTGTCTGCCCCGGCAGTGACCGGGCCACAGTCAGCCGTCAGAGTCAGCCACCGCAGTCAGCCGCCGGCGACAGCCGGCACGATCGAGATGGTCTGCCCGTCGGCGACCGGCGTGGCGAGCCCCTCGAGAAAGCGGACGTCCTCGTCGGAGACGAACACGTTCACGAAGCGCCGGAGCCCGCCGGACTCATCGAAGAGCCGCTCGGCGAACCCGGAGTGGGCGGCATCGAGGGCCTTGAGCGCCTCACCGACCGTCCCTCCGTCGACGAGCACCTCACCGACACCACCGGTCAGCGTGCGCAACTGGGCAGGGACACGGACCTTGACGCTCATCGGGCACTCCTCGGTGCATCGGTGCCACCGGAGCCGTGCTCCGGATCGGCAGCAGGGTGATCGGACTCGGCGCCCACGTCGACGGCAGCGTCGAAGGCGTCGAGCGTCGGGGCGATCGTAGCGGTCGGCCCGACCGCCCCCGCCAGGGCTTCCACCGTCTTCAGGCCGTGGCCGGTCACCAGGGCAACGACTCGCTCGTCTGGGCGTACCACCCCCTCGGCCGCCAGCTTGGCCAACGTGGCGATGGTCACGCCACCCGCCGTCTCGGCGAAGATCCCCTCCGTGCGGGCAAGCAGGCGGATCCCGTCGATGACCTCGTCGTCGGTGACCGCGCCGCACGCACCCCCCGACCGGCGGATCGCTTCGAGCGCGTACCACCCGTCGGCCGGATTGCCGATGGCGAGCGACTTGGCGATGGTGTGCGGCTTGACCGGACGCACTGCGTCGGTCCCTTCGGCAAAGGCAGTAGCGACCGGAGCGCACCCGGCCGCCTGGGCCCCCGAGATCCGGACTGGTTGCCCGCCGTCGATGAGGCCGACTTTGGCAAGCTCTTCGAACCCCTTGGCGACCTTGGTGAGCTGGCTGCCCGAGGCGATTGGCACCACGACATGGTCGGGGGCTCGCCAGCCGAGCTGCTCGGCGACCTCGAACGCCAGCGTCTTCGAGCCCTCGGCGTAGTAGGTGCGGATGTTGACGTTGACGAAGGCCCATGACGGGTGCTCGCTGGTCAGCTCGGCGCACAACCGGTTCACGTCGTCGTAGGTTCCCTCGACGGCCACCACCGTTCCGCCGTAGACGGCGGTCATGGTGACCTTGGCCCGTTCGAGGTCGGCCGGGATGAGGACCACCGAGTCCATGCCGGCCCTGGCTGCGTGGGCGGCGACCGAGTTGGCGAGGTTGCCGGTCGACGCGCAGGCGGCGACCTTGAAGCCAAGCTGGCGGGCCTTGGTCAGCGCCACCGAGACGACACGGTCCTTGAAGGAGCCGGTCGGGTTGGCAGTGTCGTCCTTGATCCACAGCTCCCCTAATCCCAGCTCGGCAGCCAGCCGATCGGCCCGGACGAGCGGGGTGAAGCCGGCTCCGAGGTCGACCGGAGCGGCGTCGGCCACGGGTAGGAGGTCCTGGTAACGCCAGATGGTCCGGGGTCCAGAAGCGATGCGTTCGCGGCTGATCACCGACGCGATGCGCTCGTAGTCGTAGGTGACCTCGAGGGGACCGAAACAGAAGTCGCACACGTGGAGGGCCTCGGCCGGGTAGGTGCGTCCGCACTCACGACAGCGCAGTCCAGAAACGAAGTCCACGTGACCTCCTCATCGATCGGGCATTGGCACCTGGCAGGCGACCTGCTCGCTCCGAGCCGGTCCTGCTGGTTGCCGCGGCGTCACGGGGCCCGTCCCTCGGCCGCTCTGGATGATCTACCTATGGTGGACGATAGAGGCGGGCCACGTCAATGCAGGCCGTCGGCCACGAGGTGCCCCCCTATGCTCCAGGCGGTGAACCACGAGCGTCTCCCACAGGACGTCCGCGTCACGACGGGCTCGTTCCCCAGCGAACTGGGCTCCGCCGAACTGGGCTCCGCTCGATCGTTCGGGTCGTTCGACCCCGGACCACTCGTCTCCCAACTGCAGGGGCGCCGGGTGTCGGTGTGCATTCCTGCCCGAGACGAAGAGGAAACCGTGGGCGAGATCGTGGCCACGGTCGTCTCCTCGTTGACAAGCGACGGCGGTGGCGTCCCGCTGGTGCACGAGGTCCTCGTCATCGACGACGGGTCGCGAGATGCCACTGCCCGTGTCGCCGAGGAAGCAGGAGCCCGTGTGGTGGCTCCCGACCGTGGCGGGCACGATCCCGCCGTCACGAGCCCGCACCCCCGAGCGGAAGGATCGGCGACGGACACGCTGACCGCCGTCGGGGCACCGCCGACTGCCGTCAGGATGAGATCGGGCTTCGGCGGGAAGGGCCAGGCGATGCGGGCCGGTCTCGACGCCGCCGTGGGCGACCTCGTGGTGTTCCTCGACGGCGACGTCTCGAACTTCCACGCCGGCTTCGTCACGGGGCTACTCGGACCGCTCTTGGCAGACGAGACCGTCCTGCTGGTCAAGGGCTTCTACGACCGACCGCTCAACGGGAGGCCCGGCGAGGGCGGCCGGGTGACCGAACTGGTCGCCCGGCCCGTCATCGAGCTGCTCTTCCCCGACCTCGCCGGAGTCCGCCAGCCGCTGGCCGGTGAGACCGCCGCGCCACGCTGGGTCCTCGAGAAGTGCGGCCTGGATGATGGCTACGCCGTCGAGCTCGGCCTGCTCGTCGACGTGCTCGCTCACTTCGGGCCTGAAGTCATCGCCCAAGTCGACCTCGGCGTACGCGTCCACCGGAACCGGCCGCTCGACGAGCTCCGACCTCAGGCAACCGACATCCTTCGGGCTGCCCTTGCGCGCAGTGGCTATCGAGCCCCCGGCAGCGCCGACGGCTGACGGCAGCGCCGACGATAGCCGGGGCCGCCACAGGGGCGGTCCAGGCGGGAGCTGTTGGACGTTGCTCCGACTACGAGGTCGCGCCGACTAGCGTCGATAGCCATGGCAGGTGGCCTCCCGCCCGGACCGGGCAAGACCTCCTCGACCTCCAGGGTGGGCGCTCGCGCTCTGGACGGGCAGCTCGACCGGTCATCGGGGGCTTCCCTTCCCGCCCGCCTCGACGACGTCGTCTTCGTGTCGAACCGCGGTCCACTCGCCTTCCACTTCGAGGACGACGTACCGGTAGCCGGTGTCACCGCCGGGGGCCTGGCCGGCTCGCTCCACCCGCTCGTCGAAGGAACCGGCGCCACCTGGGTGGCCTGCGCCCTCACCGACGCCGACCGGGCAGCGGCAGCGGCGGGGCTGATGCGTGACCCGGGGTTCCACATCGAGCTCGTCGACCCGGACCCCGACGTCTACCGCATGGCCTACGACGTCGTCTCCAACGCCACATTGTGGTTCTGTCACCACCACCTCTTCGACGGTGCACGACGACCTCGATCGGACCACCACTGGGCCGAGGCGTGGGAAGCCTACGAGTCCTACAACCGCCTGTTCGCCGAACGCGTCGCCGCCGTCGCTCCGGAGGGAGGCCGGGTCCTCGTGCAGGACTACCACCTCATGCTGGTCGGCCAACAACTGGCGCGGGTGCGACCCGACCTGTCCGCGGTCCACTTCACCCACACGCCGTTCGCCGACCCGTCGGCGCTCCGGATGCTGCCCGACGAGGTTCGCGACGCTCTTCTCGACGGCATGGCCGCGTACCGGACCTGTGGGTTCCACTCCCTGCGGTGGTCCGCCGCCTATCAAGCCTGTCAGCGGGACCGGCTGAGCGGCGGAGCCGGCGCCGAGGGATCCCCTGCGCCCCCTGTCTTCGTGTCCCCCCTTGGAACGGACGCCGATCGGCTCCTCGAGAGCGCCCGGAGCCAGGCAGTCGTCGATGCCGGCGCAGTGCTCGACGAGCTGATCGGGACCGACCGCCAGGTGATCGTCCGGGTGGACCGGATGGAGCTCTCCAAGAACCTCCTACGCGGGTTCTGGGCGTTCGACGAGCTGCTCGAACGACAGCCCCAACGACGGGGAAACCTGGTCTTCCTCGCGCTCGCCTATCCGTCTCGTCAGGGTCTGGCCGAGTACCTCGCTTACCAGAACGAGGTCGAGGCGACCGTGGCCCGCATCAACGAACGGTGGGGCACGGCGGACTGGACCCCGATCGTCCTCGAAGTCGAAGACGACTATCCCCGCTCGCTGGCGGCGCTCAAGCGTTACGACGTCCTGCTGGTCAATCCGGTGCGCGACGGTATGAACCTGGTCGCCAAGGAAGGTCCGTTGGTCAACGAGCGGGACGGCGTCCTCGTCCTCTCCCGCGAGGCGGGAGCCTTCGACGAGCTCGGGCCAGCGTGCGTGGGCGTGAACCCGTTCGACGTGGCCGGCACTGCCAGAGCCTTGGCTACGGCCCTGGACACCGCCAGCGAACGTCGAGGTGCGTGGGCGGAGGAGCTCCGGGCGATCGTGGGCAGACGCCCACCTGTCGTCTGGCTGGCCGACCAGCTGGCCGCCGCCGGCTGAACGTCCCGGCCGTCACCGGCCGATGGAACGACCTCCGCGGGCGTCGCGGTCACACGTCACCGGCCGGGACGACAGGAGCGTCGGCCCAAAACGAGGACCCTACGCGCTCCCGAGGCTCGCTTCGAGGAGGTCGGTGAGCAAGATCAGCGCGCCGGGAGGACCGTCGACCACCAGGTCGGCGGCGGCAGCGACCTCGGGAGCGCTCTCGGCGTCGACCACCGCGACCTTCAGCGTGTGGACACCGTCCTTGGCGCGACGGTCGAGGGCGGCGAACGCCGGCAGGTCCCCGACGTCGTCTCCCAAGAAGCACGCGCTCGAACACCCCCCGACCAGCTCCTCGGTAACAGAGCCCTTGTCGACGGGGAGCGGCGGCCGGAGCTCGACGCTCATGCGGCCGTCATGGACAACGAGCCCTGTGGCTGCCGCCTCTGCGTCCACACCGGCGCGCACCACGCCTTCGAGCGAGGGAGCCCGACGCCAGTGGACGGTCAGCGTCAGCCCTTTCTCCTCCACGTCGGCCCCCGCTGGAAGCGCGGAACGGAGCCGGCCGAGCACGTCGGCGACCATGTCCCGCCACTCGGCTGCAGCGGGCTCGACCACGACCGGTCCGGTGCCGTCGGCACGCTCGAGCCCGTAGAGACCGGCCACGTGCACCCCCTCGAGGGGTCCCAGACGGTCGAGCAGGTAGGAGACCGGCCGACCCGACACCACGGCGACGCGCCGGAACCGTTTGGCCAGTGCGGCGAGCACCTCGGTGACGCCCGGCAACGGGTGCGCCGTCGACGGGTCGGCGATGATCGGGGCGAGCGTGCCGTCGAAGTCGGTCAGAACCGCGGCACGACTCGGGTCTACGGCGAGCGGGGCAAGTCGGGCATCCAGCACCACCCGTCAGCCGCGACGACTACTAGTCGTGGAGGTGGCGGGTGCGGTCGTGGTGGTGCTCGCGGCCGACGCCAGGTCCGGACCGGCCACCACCACGACCTTGGCCGAGCCGATCGTCCCCACCGGGACGCCTCCCGTGTACGGCGCCACGGCGTCGGCAGGGAGATGCAGCGCCGCGGCAACGGCGGCGGCCGACGGTTCGAACCCGGCGACGTAGTAGACCATCGTCTTGGTCACCTGTGCGGTGGCATTGACCGCCGGGAGCGTTCCCCAGCCCGCCGACTTGAGGGTGGCCGTCGTCCGACCGGCCAGACCGTTCACTTGGCTGCCGTTGGCGACGAGGACGTCGACCGAGCTCGGCGGGATCGTGGTGGTCGTGGTGGGCGGCACGGTCTTCGTGGTCGAGGGGTGCGTGGTGACCGCGGGCGCCGACGACGCGCTGACTGGGCTGCTCGACCCCGCCGGCACCGATCCCAGGTCCGCCTTGCCGAGCAGGACCACCGTGACGGCGACGAAGACAACCAGCACGACGGTTGCCCGCCCCACCGGCAGCGGATGGACGACCCGGCCGTCAGGAGCGCGCCAGCGCGTCCGGGGGAAGTCGCCGGGGAGATCGTCGGGCACCGTGGGCCAGCCTGCCAACCGCGGACCGATCACGCAAGGACCGTCGGCTCCAGCCGTCAGGACAACCCGGTGCCCGACCGGCCCGGGTCGGCGAGCTCGTCCGGCTACCGGCCCGTCACACCCGGCTCAGCGCGGCGAATCGCCCATCCGGTACTCGCTCGTCAGCTCGTCGAGCCGGTGCAGGACGTCGTCGGAGAGGTCGAGCTCGGTGGCTGCCAAGCTGGCGGCGAGCTGCTCTGGCTGGCTGGCACCGATGATGGGCGCAGTCACCGCCGGGTTGGCAAGGACCCAAGCGACCGACAGGGTGACGAGGGGGACGCCGAGGTCCTCGGCGACGGCGCGCAGCTCCTCGACGGTGGCGAACTGGCGGTCGTGCCAGTAGCGCTCCTGGTAGAAGGAAGCGGCCGATCCCAGGGTGAAGCGGGTCCCCTCGGGCGGCTCCGAGGCACGGTTGTGCTTGCCGGAGAGGAGCCCCCCGGCGATGGGGTTGTAGGGGATGACCCCGATGCCTTCTTCTCCGCACAGCGGCAGCAGCTCGCGCTCGAACTGGCGGAAGAGCAGGTTGTAGCGGGGCTGCACCGAGTCGAAGCGAGCAAGGCCGAGGGCCTCGCTCCGGCCGATCGCCCGGGCGACCTGGTAGGCGAGAAAGTTCGAGCACCCCACGTAGCGCACCTTGCCCGAGTGGACGAGGTCGTCGAGAGCAGCGAGCGTCTCGTCGATCGGCGTGCCCGCATCCGGCCCGTGGAGCTGGTACAGGTCGAGGTAGTCGGTGCCGAGGCGTCGGAGCGATCCCTCGACGGCATCGAGGATGTGCTTGCGCGAGTTGCCCTGGTCCCAGGCGGCCTCGCCCATCCGGCCGAAGCACTTGGTCGCCACGACGAACCGGTCGCGCTTGCCCCGCAACCACCGCCCGAGGATCTCCTCCGTGCGACCCGCCGTCGGCAGCCCGCCGCCCAGCGGGTAGACGTCGGCGGTGTCGAGGAAGGTGATGCCCGCCTCGTCAGCCCGGTCGAGGATGGCGACCGAGGTCTCCTCGTCGCACTGGAAGCCGAAGGTCATCGTGCCGAGGCACAGCTTCGAGACGAGCAGGCCGGTCCGTCCGAGTCGTACGTGGTCCATGGCGGTCACGGTACTGCCCGAGGACAGGAGGACCCTCGTCGCGCGACCAGGCATCGCCGCACCGCCGCAACACAGCGCCGCCGGCGGTACCGTAGCTTGGCGACTTCGTCCCGCCGGTGTGGCGCAGCTGGTAGCGCAGGCGACTTGTAATCGTCAGGTCGTGGGTTCGAGTCCCACC
>JBMFXC010000064.1:6384-15551 GCA_049964655.1 Acidimicrobiales bacterium | reverse complement strand
GCCCCACCTGACGACGAGGCAGCCATGCGAAGCCTGCCCTGCACGTCGAGTGGAGAGCACAGTCTCCTCTGCAACCGTCCCTGGGCTGCGCGAACCGATCAGTGCGTTTGGCGCCTGTCGGCGTAGGCGGTCATCGGACCCGGACCACCTCGACGTCGGGGACGGCCTCGTCGTGGTCGTCCTGGGTGGCGACCGGGTTCTGCCAACAAGCGCGGTGGCAGCCACAAGGGCCGTCGAGGATCAGAACCCGGCACCGCCGGAGCTCACGACAGCGGCGATCCAGGCGCACTGGCGGAGCACCTCGGCATCCATCGGCAATGGATCCCACGTCGGCTCCACGGCCGAGAGCCGTTGTGGCTCGTGTGACGCTCCGAGGTTCGCTCGAGACCTACCAAAGCTGCTGCCCGACACGACTGCCGACCTGCCGATCCCCTGACCGCGCCCAGCGTGCACCTCGGTGGGGCGGTACTCGTCGGCACGTCGCCGTTCATCTTCGTCGAGCACGACCGACCACGCTCCTCCCAGCCGCCTGATCGTGTTGCCGTGTCGGTCGTCACGGTGGGCAAGCTATGGCTCGGGGTTCTCGCCGCGCAGGCCGGACCGACGCGAGCCCGACGGCTAGGACCCTCGTTGTAGCGGCATTGCTCGACCCGCTCTCGGTCGACGAAGTAGCCCGTGCCTGGGCAGCTCTGCGGCTCGCCCTTCGAGATGCTGGCAAGAGCATGCCGGTCAACGACTCGTGGATCGCGGCGACGACACGACCGCCGACGCGGGTGTACCAGTCCTTCGACCTGCGCTTCTTCGAGCGAGCTCGAGCACGACGATCGGGTGGAGAAGACGACGTCGTATTCAAACCCGGCTGAACTGCGAGAACGTCGGCAGGTGATCGTCGAACGCCAGTGACCCGCGGCGGCCGTTGCGACTCCGACATCGCGTCAGGGACGGTTGTGCTACGCTGTCGCACATGGAGATCGGCGTGCGTGACCTACGGAATCGGACCAGCCAGGTCATCGATGCCGTGCGGGCAGGCGAGCGGGTGGTTCTCACCGTCCACGGCGAGGCGATCGCCGACATCGTTCCCCACGCTCAACGGTCCCGCTGGGTTCCAGGCGACCTGCTACGTCGCGGGCTGGCGGAGCGGGCGGCCGACCCGGGTCTGCGTGTAGACCTTGATGTGCTCGCCGGACAGACCTTGGACGAGCTTTGAGCGCCCCGGCCGGGCTTCTCGACACCTCCGTGTTCATTGCCAGCGAGGTGGTCCGACCGCTCGGGGAGCTGCCCGAACGGGTGACGGTCTCGGTCGTGACCATCGGCGAGCTCGAACTCGGAGTGCTGAGCGCTGCAGACGACACCTCGCGCGCCCGCCGAGCGGGCACGCTGGCCCTGGCCCGGCGAGTGGACCCCGTACCGATCAGCGAGACCGTCATGGCCGCGTGGGCTCGTCTCGTCAGCGACTGCCGGAACGCCGGCATCCAGCGAGCGGTCAAGCTAACCGACGCCCTGATCGCTGCCACCGCCATTGACCTCGGGTTGCCGGTGGTAACGCAGGACGACGACTACGACCAGATGGCACGAGCCCATCCATCGCTTCAGGTCCACAAGGTATGAGTGCCGATGCCCAGCCGTACCTGGATAGCGGGGTGTGACCGGTCGATCCTCGGCCGATGAGCGGTGATGGCGATGGTGAATTCAGGCAAAGAGGCTGACGGCACCGGGGTCGGGTGCCCGGGCCAGCCGGATGAGGAACCCGATCGGGTCGACGCCCTGTGCGCTGCGGTCGCCGTGCGGTGACGGGTAGAACTGACCGACGGCTCGTCGGCTGTCCGCACCGCCTCGGTGCGCCGTGGTTGCTCGTGTTCGAAGGGACCTGACGTGCGAGTACGCCTCACGTGGTCGCGTCCGCCAACAGTGATGTAAGATTACATCATGCAGCGAACCCAGATCTCTTTGACCGACGAGGAGCGGCGTGCCCTGGATACCGTCGCGCGGCGGACTGGTCGATCGATCTCGTCGCTGATCCGTGATGCGGTCGAGCTGGTCTATGGCTCGGAGCGCTCCGACGATGACGACCTCGCAGCGATGCGCCTCGCCTTCGGCTCCTGGAACGACCACGATCTCGACGGCGCGGCCTGGGTCGATCAGCTGCGCCCTGGGTCTCGTCTGGAGCGCGACCGCCCGTGAGCGCCCTGGTAGACACCTCGATCCTGATCGACTACCTGCGAGGACACCCAGGCGCCGGGGACCTCCTCGAGCGGGAGCGCACCGCGGGCGTCCTTCATGCGAGCGAGATCACTCGTATCGAGGTCCTCGCCGGCATGCGCCCGGCGGAGGAGGATGGCACCCGCGCACTGCTATCCACCCTGGTTTGGCATCCTGTCGACGCCGAGATCGCGGAGCAGGCCGGCGCCCTCGGTCGCGAGTGGCTTCCTAGCCACCACACCATCGACAGCGCGGATCTCGCCATCGCAGCCACCGTCGTTTGCACCAATGCACGACTCCTGACCCGCAACGTCAGGCACTTCCCGATGTTCACTGATCTCCAGGCGCCCTACTGACAAGCGTTGGCGAGGACACGATGGCTGCCGCCAGTCTCCTAGAACCCGAGCGCGAGCATTGGCGGCACGAGGTTCGAGAAGTCGACGTTTGACAGGTTGCCTCGAAGGACGTGCTCGAGGTGCTTCTCCAGTTCCACGACGACGAGGGTAACGGCGAGACGTGAGCTCGAAGACGATGCACGGCGGTTCGTCCTCAGTTCCGGAGTGGAGGCGATGGGACTCGAACCCACGGACCTCTTGACTGCCAGTCAAGCGCTCTACCAGCTGAGCTACGCCCCCGGAGGGCTCACACCCTACCATCTCACGTCGGTACCACCGCCGGAGCGAGGGTGGCTGGTCGCCCCGCTACGGAACGGTGGTTGTCATCTGGGCGGTCGGACCGACATCACCGACCGAGCGGCGGCAGGACGCCGTCGACACGCCCCACCCGGGGCTCCCGTGCGTGGCCGGTACGATCTGCGCCCATGGCACGCGCCTACGACGTCGTGGCGGTCGAGCGCAAGTGGCAGGAGCGCTGGGCCGCCGAGGGCACCTACGAGGTCGACGCTGACGACCCCCGGCCCCCCTGGTACGTGCTCACCATGTACCCGTACCCCTCTGGCCCCGCCCACATGGGCCACGTGCGTAACTACACCTTTGGCGACCTGCTGGTCCGCCACCGCACCATGCTCGGCCATGCCGTCCTGTCTCCCTTCGGGTTCGACTCCTTCGGCCTTCCCGCCGAAAACGCCGCCATCAAGACGGGCACCCACCCGCGCACCTTCACCGACGCCCGCATCGCCGAGCTGAAGGAGTCGATCGTCGCCCTGGGGGCCGTCTACGACTGGCGCCGCGAGGTTCGCAGCCACGACCCCGAGTACATGAAGTGGACCCAGGTCATCTTCTTGCGCCTCCTCGCCGCCGACCTTGCCTACCGGTCCAGTGCGCCGGTCAACTGGTGCCCGGGGTGCCAGACGGTGCTGGCCAACGAGCAGGTGCTGGCCGACGGGACGTGCGAGCGCTCGGGCGACCTGGTGGTCAAGCGCGACCTCGAGCAGTGGTTCTTCCGCATCACCCGATACGCCGACGAGCTCCTCGAGGGCCTCGAACGCCTCGAGTGGCCCGAACGGGTGAAGACCATGCAGCGCAACTGGATCGGCCGCTCCGAAGGCGCCGAGTTCGACTTGCCGGTGGTCGGTCGCGACGGTAGCGACGGGCGTCCCCCGCTGGCGCTGCGGGTGTTCACCACTCGGCCCGACACCTCCTTCGGGATGACCTACGCGGTGCTGGCGCCCGAGCACCCACTCGTCGAGGAGCTCACCACTGACGACCAGCGCGGAGCCGTCGACGAGCTCCGGGCGCGGGCGGCCGCCACCTCGGACATCGAGCGCCTGGCCGAAGGGAGAGGCGCAGCGCTCGCCAAGCGCGGCGCCTTCACCGGTGCGTACGTGGTCAACCCGTTCACCGGCGGCGAGGTGCCGGTCTACGTGGCCGACTACGTGCTCATGGGCTACGGCACCGGAGCCGTCATGGCCGTTCCTGCCGAGGACGCCCGCGACTGGGCCTTCGCCGAGGTGTACGGCCTGCCGGTCGTCCGTACGGTGCAGCCCCCCGACGGATGGGACGAGCACGGAGGACCCGACGGGGGACCGGGTGGCGCGTACACGGGGCCCGGAGTGAAGATCAACAGCGAATGGCTCGACGGGCTCGATATCCCGGCGGCCAAGGAGCGGGCCATCGAGTGGCTCGAGCAGCAGGGCCTCGGCACCCGCACGGTCAACTACCGACTACGCGACTGGCTGGTGTCGCGACAACGGTTCTGGGGCTGTCCCATTCCCGTGGTGACCTGCCCCGAGCACGGCATCGTTCCGGTGCCCGAGGACCAGCTCCCCGTCCTGGCCCCCGACGACGTCGAGTTCCGGCCGACGGGGGAGTCCCCGCTCGCCACCAGTGAGGCGTTCCGCAAGACGACCTGCCCGATCTGCGGTGGCCCGGCCGAGCGCGAGACGGACACGATGGACACCTTCGTCGACTCGTCGTGGTACTTCCTGCGCTTCACCGACCCCTGGAGCCCCGACAAGCCGTTCGACCCCGAAGTGGCGGCTCACTGGATGCCGGTCGACCAGTACATCGGCGGCATCGAGCACGCCATCCTCCACCTCCTCTACGCCCGGTTCTTCACCAAGGCGCTGGCCGACGTCGGCCTCGGCCCGGCGGGTCTGCGCGAGCCGTTCGCTCGGCTGTTCACCCAGGGCATGATCCGCATGGACGGCACCAAGATGTCGAAGTCGAAAGGCAACCTGGTCGCCCCGTCCCGCTACCTCACCACCGTCGGTGCCGACGCCCTTCGGCTCTTCCACCTCTTCGTGGGGCCGCCGGCCGACGACGTCGACTGGAGCGGGCAGACCGACAGCGTGATCGAGGGGTGTGGCCGCTTCCTCGACCGGCTCTGGCGCCTCGCCGTCGACCAGGGGGCCGACGACGGTGCCGACCAAGGGGCCCGCCGGTCGGGACCCCGAACTCCGGCCGACGACGAGGTCCGTCGGGCCACCCACCGGCTGGTGGACCGGGTGAGCCGTGACTACGAGCGGTGGTCCTACAACACGGCGGTCGCCGCCTGCATGGAGCACGTCAACCTGGTCGCCCCCTACGCCCGCGACGACCCGCACGCCGAGGTCCTCGACGAGGCGGTCGACACCCTCCTGCTCGTCCTCGCCCCGATGGTCCCCCATGTGACGGCCGAGGCGTGGGAGCGTCGCCACGGCACCTCCGTCCACGCCCAGAGCTGGCCGGTGGCCGACCCGGCGCTCGTTGCCCAGCAGACGATCACGTTGGTCGTGCAAGTGAACGGCAAGGTGCGCGACCGCCTCGAGGTCGACCCGGGCATCTCCGAGGAGGACGCTGCTGCAGCCGCCCTGGCCTCCGAACGGGTCCGAGAGGTCCTTGCCGGCGCCGAGCCGAGGCGGGTCGTGAGCCGGCCGCCCCGGCTGGTGAACGTCGTCGTCTGACCGGCTCGGCCACTCGCCGGGACCGGCTCGGCCACTCGCCGGGACCGGCTCGGCCACTCGCCGGGACCGGCTCAGGTCGGTCCCACCGACACGGAGCGGGAGACCGGTGTGGCTCGGGTGGGGGTCGCTGCTCGGGCGTTCCACACGTCTGGGCTCAGGCCGGGGCCGACGGTGCCGATACGCGTGAGAGACGTGAGAGAGTAGAAGCCCTTCCCGAGTCGCCCGGCCCTGCCCGGTGACGCCCGTCGAGCCCGAGGAGCCCTCCCCGCATGCGTGCACTGGCGACCTGGTGCGTCCGGCATCGCCGACTCGTCGTCCTGTGCTGGGTGGTCGCCCTGGTGGTGGTGTCGGCCATCGAGGCGGGCGTCGGTAGCAACTACTCCAACAACTTCTCCCTACCGAAGACCGAGTCGACCGAGGCCCTCCATCTGTTGCAGGCGGCCTCGCCCAAGGTGGCCGGGGACCGCGAGCAGGTCGTGATCGCCACCTCGGGCGGCAGGAAGGTGACCGACCCGGCCGTCGAGGCCCGGGTCACCGCCATGCTCGGACGGCTCGAAGCCGTCCCCCACGTGACCACCGTGCTCTCCCCCTACGGCCCGGGCGGGACCGAGCAGATCTCGAAGTCGGGCACCGTCGCCTTCGCGGTGGTCACCTTCGACCGGCTGGCCCAGAACATCACCAACGCCGAGGCTCGGCATTTTGTCGCCGTCGCCCGCTCGGCCGACGGCCCGGGCCTCGAGGTCGCGGTGTCCGGCCAGGTCGCCGAGGCCTCCAACAAGCAGTCGATCGGGGGAACCGGTCCGGGCATCATCCTGGCCGGTGTCGTGCTGCTGCTGGTCTTCGGCTCCTTCTTCGCCATGTTGCTGCCGTTGGTGTCGGCGTTGGCGTCGTTGGGCACGGCAGTCGGCCTGATCGGCCTCCTCTCCAACGTCCTCACCATGCCGAACTTCTCGACCGAGCTGACCCTCCTGATCGGTCTTGGTGTGGGCGTCGACTACGCCCTGTTCATCGTCACCCGCCACCGTCAGGGCATGATGGCCGGCCACGACGTCGAGTCCTCGATCGTCCACGCCGTGAACACCTCGGGGCGTGCCGTCCTCTTTGCCGGCATCATCGTCTGCATCGCCCTGCTCGGCATGGTCGCCCTCGGGGTGAGCTTCCTCTACGGCCTGGCTGTTGCCGCCGCCCTCGGCGTGGCACTGACCATGCTCGCTGCCCTCACCCTCCTGCCCGCCCTGCTCGGCTTCCTCGGCCCCCGGGCGATCTCGAGGCGTCACCGTCGACGGTTGTCAGACCACGGACCACGCGTCTCCGGGTCCGGCTCGACGGGCTTCTGGGCCCGTTGGGCGGACGTCCTCCGGGCCCGTCCGGCCATCCCTGCCGTCGTGGCCACCGCGCTCATCGTGGTCGTGGCCCTGCCGTTCTTCTCCATGCGGCTCGGGTCGACGGACCAGGGGAGCGACCCCATCGGGACGACCACCCGGACTGCCTACGACCTGCTGGCGAAGGGGTTCGGACCGGGGTTCAACGGTCCACTCGAGCTGGTCTCGGTCGTCCACGGCTCGGCCGACCGGGCGGCGCTGGGCCGCCTGGTGGGGGACGTCCGACGCGAGCGAGGGGTAGCCACGGTGGGCCGGCCCGTCCTCATCCCGACCAAGGCGGGCGGGGATGTCGCGCTCCTCGTCGCCTACCCGACGTCGTCCCCGCAGGCGGCGGCCACCACCCAGCTCATCCACCGGTTGCGCACGACGGTGATCCCCCGGGCGGTGGCCGGGTCCCGCCTTGCCGTCTACGTGGGGGGAACCACGGCGATCTTCGTCGACTTCGCCAACGTGCTGTCGGCGAAGTTCCCCGTGTTCATCGCCCTCGTCGTCGTGCTCGCCTTCCTGCTCCTCGCCATGGTGTTCCGGAGCCTCGTCGTGCCGCTGACGGCCGCCGTCATGAACATCCTCTCGATCGGTGCGGCCTTCGGCTCGGTGGTGGCGGTCTTCCAGTGGGGCTGGCTGGACTCCCTCTTCGGGGTGTCGAAGACGGGCCCGGTCGAGTCCTTCCTCCCGGTCATGATGTTCGCCATCCTCTTCGGCCTGTCCATGGACTACCAGGTCTTCTTGGTCACCCGGATCCACGAGGAGTACCTCCACGGGGGTGGGGACGCCAAGGCCGCTGTCCGCAACGGCCTGGCTGCCACCGGGCAGACCATCTCGGCGGCCGCCCTCATCATGATCCTCGTGTTCGGCTCGTTCGTCCTCGGCGGGATCGTCGTCATCAAGGAGTTCGGAGTGGGCCTTGCCGGCGGCATCCTGATGGACGCCCTGGTGATCCGCATGGCGATCGTGCCCGCCGTCATGCAGCTCCTCGGCCGGTCGAGCTGGTGGTTCCCCGGCTGGCTCGACCGGGTCCTGCCGCGCATCGGCATCGAGCCCCCCGAGGCCGACGAGGAGGCCATCGGCTTCGCCGGCGAGCAGCTCGACGGCTTCGGCTCGGAGCTCGACCCCGGGGCCTGACCGGGCACCAGGGCGGTCAGCCGTGGAAGGCGGGCACCAGGGCGGCGAACCGGTCGTCGTGCTCGGTACCGGGGGAGTAGACGGTGAAGCGGTCGACCACCTCCCCGAAGCGCTCGACGACCCGGCGGGGGACGTCTGCCAGCGGGGCGACGACGGCGAAGGCCTCGAGGACCTCGTCGTCGATCAGGTCGGCCATGGCCTCCCACGCCCCCCGCCGTGACAGCGCGTGCAGCTCGGCAGAGAGGTTGCCCCACCCGTGGAGCTCGAGGACCGGGCGGTAGGCGGGGGTCGAGCCGTAGAAGGCGAGCTGGGCGCGCACGGCCCTCGCCGAGGCGTCGAGCTCGGCGTCCGTCGTGCCGGTGGCGACCATGCCCGGCAGCGACACCTCGATGTCGGCGCGTGACCGAGAGCCGGCGGCCAGGCCCCGCTCGAGGGCCGGGAGGGTGACCTCGCGGAGGTAGCGCTCGGTGGTGAAGCCATGGACGAGCAGCCCGTCGGCGACCTCGCCGGCCACCTCAGTCATGCGCGGGCCGACGGCGGCGAGGAACACCCGTGGCGTCCCGTACGGGTTGGGGCCCGGGTCGAAGAGCGGCGGCATGAGGGTGTGGCGGTAGAACTCGCCTCGGAAGAACAGCCGCGACCCGTCTGCCCAACTGGCCCAGATGGCTCGCATGGCGAGGACGAGCTCGCGCATACGAGCAGCCGGGTGCGACCAGGGCATCGAGTAGCGCTTCTCGATGTGCGGTTTGATCTGCGAGCCGAGGCCCAGCACGAAGCGCCCCTTCGAGAGGGTCTGGAGGTCGTTGGCCACCACCGCCAGCGTCATGGGGTTGCGGGCGAAGGCGACGGCGATGCCGGTCCCGAGGTCGACGCTGCTGGTCCGCTCGGCAGCGAGCGCCAAGGGGAGGAAGGGATCGTGGGCCGTCTCGGCCGTCCAGACCCCGTCGTAGCCGGCTGCTTCGACGGCCGCCGCGGTCGCCGCCGCGTCGACCGGGTCGAACCCGACGGTGGCGTCGACCTTCACGGAGCAAGCCTAGCCCCAAGGGAGTTCCCGGCCGGCTTCCGGGGCCGAGCGGGGCCGAGCGGGGCCGAGCGGGGCCGAGCGGGGCCGAGCGGGGCCG
>JBMFXC010000064.1:3035-6284 GCA_049964655.1 Acidimicrobiales bacterium | reverse complement strand
GGCCGAGCGGGGCCGAGCGGGGCCGAGCGGGGCCGAGCGGGGCCGAGCGGGGCCGTGGTGGGACAGGCACCCGAACCAACCGGGACGATCGACCGGTCGTTGCGCGACGAGCCGCGGACGCCGAGAATGCCCCGATGGGATCGTCACGCTCCGACCAGGAGCCTCCCGGCCCTGCGGATGCACTCGTGCCCCGTCCCGTTCCCGAGCTGCCGGGCCGTGCCTCGGGGGGTCCTGGGGCCGGCGGCCCGGTCACCGACGACGACCGTCAGCGCTTCGGGGTGCTACTCGACCGGGCCTTCGAGCGCGGTCTGCTCGATCCCGTCGAGTACCAGTACCGGCTCGGTGCCATCGCCGCGGCCACCTCCCTCGACGAGCTGCGTGACCTGGTCACCGAGCTCCCCGCCCTGCGGACCGCAGCGGGCCGTGCCCCCGGCGACGGAACCGGGTTCGGAGGCGGCTACGGAGCACCTGGGGTCGAGCACCAAGCGTGGCTCGCTTCCCTCGGTCGACCTCGCTACGGCGCGACGTCCGGGCCCCGGCGGAGCCCCTGGCCCGTCCTCGTCGTCGTCCTGGCGATCCTCGCCCTGCTGATGGTCGTCCTTGCCGTGGTAGGGGCCCATCTGGCCCGGAGCCACCCTCAGGGCCTGGCCCGGTCGCCCTCCCCGGTGGTGGTGGTCGAACGGCCGATGGTGGTCGGGAGGGTCGCTCCCTCCCCGGCCGCCGTCAGCCCATCTCGCCTCTGAGGAACCGCTCGAGCTCGGCGGCGATCTCGTCGCCGCTCGGCACCTCGTCGACCCCGAACGAGTTCCCCTCCTCGGCGTCGAGGGCCGCTTCGAGGCGGTGGACCATCTCGAGGTGGTCGCGGTTGGCGGCGATCAGCTCGTCGATCTGCTGTCGCGTCTCCTGGGCGGCCAGGCGGAGCGGCGACGCGTCGAGGTCGAGGCCGGCGACCGCGGCGAGACCGTCGATGAGCGCGGCGCTGGCGTCGGGGAAGGGCATCGCCGCCACGTAGTGGGGGACCCGAGCCCACAGCCCGATGGCCGGCACTCCCGCTTTGCCTAGGGCGACTTCGAGGGCCGCCTCGATCCCGGCTGGCACCTCGAGGGTGCCTTGGACGAAGCCGACTCGTCCGGCGAGCTCGGCCGACTCGGGCGGCACGGTGGATGCCAGCCGGACCGGTCGGGTGTGGGGGGTGGGGGCCGGGAAAGCCCCGAGCCCGACCACGGTGCGCACCCCGGCACGGACGACCAGCTCGACCACGGCGTGGACGAAGCCGTGCCACCGGAAGTCCGGCTCGGGTCCGGTCAGGTAGAGCACGTCGGCACCCGAGCGGTCCTTACCCGCCAGCACCCTGATGGCCGGCCAGGTCAGCTCGGCCGTCACCCCGTCCACCAGCCGGGCCATCGGCCGACGGGCGCGCAGGTCGACCAGGGGCTCGGTGTCGAAGCTGGCCACCACCGCCGTCGGCGAGGTCGACAGCAGGTGGGCTGCTGCTGCCGAGGCGCCCAGGCCGGCGTCGACCCAACCTTCGAGGGCGACCACCAGCACCGGGTGCACCAGACGTTGGCCGACCGGTTCGCCCCAGGCGGGGTCGATGCGGTAGAGGGGAGAGCGGGCCGGCTCGGTCACAGGGCCTCGACCTCGGCGAGGGCCCGTTCGCCCAGGCGGCGGACGTTGGCGGCGAACTGGTCGACCCCGGTGCGGTCGCCGGCAGCGGCCCCGGCGGCGTACCGAGCGTGGACGCCCTGGAGGATGCAGGCCAGCTTCCAGAAGCCGAATGCCTTGTAGTAGCCGATGTTCGACAGGTCGCGGCCGGAGCGAGCGGCGTACCGGGCGGCCAGGTCGTCGCGGCGCAGGAAGCCGGGGAGGGCGGTCGGTGCCACACCGAGCAGGGCAGCGTCCCCGTCCTCGGGCTCCGCCCAGTAGACGAGCAAGAGCCCGACGTCGGCCAGCGGGTCGCCGAGGGTGCAGATCTCCCAGTCGAGCACGGCCACCACATTGCCGTCGTCGTCGATGACCGTGTTGTCGAGCCGGTAGTCGCCGTGCACTACGGCCGAGCCCTGCTGCTCGGGGATCGACGCTGCGAGCAGCTCGTGGACTCGGTCGACTACCGCCGGGCCAGGCTCGCCGTCGACCGGCGACTGGGTGAACTGGCCGTGCCACCGCTTGAGCTGGCGCTCGAGGTAGCCGGTCCGTCGTCCCAGTTCCCCGAGCCCTACGGCGTCGACGTCGACGGCATGCAGGGCAGCCAGGGTGTCGACCAGCGACTCCCCGCTGTGCCGGCGGACCGCTTCGGACAACGCTTCGGCAGAGGCGGCGTCCCGCACGATCCGGCCTTCGACGAAGTCCATGACGTAGAAAGGGGCGCCGTTCACGTCGTCGTCGGTGCACAGGCCGAGCGCTCGGGGTACAGGCACGGTGGTCGACCCCAGTGCCGAGATGATCGTGTGCTCGCGCACCATGTCGTGGGCGGTCGGCAGCACGTGGCTGACGGGCGGCCGCCGCAGGGCAAGCGAACGACCCGCCGCGTCGGTCACCCGGAAGGTCAGGTTGGAGCGCCCCCCGGCGACGAGCTCGAAGACGAACGGTGGACGGGTGCCGGCAACGTGGTCGACCAGCCAGGCACTGACGGCAGGGACGTCGATGCCCTCGACGCTCGATGCGTCGGGGGCCGTCCCGAAGGGGGCGGGCCCGGATGAAGCCGGCCCGGACGGAGCCGGCTCGGACGGGGTCGTAGCCATACCCCCGACGCTACCCGGTGCGGCGCCGGCACCCCAGCTGACGGGGGTCGCATCGCCGCGCACGGTGGCACCGGGTGGGCCGGGAGGGCCGGGAGGGCCGAGTGGGCCGGCACCGGGGCACGGCGTCTCCTCGTGCGCCGTCTGCCGGAGGGGCGACCGGTGCCGAGAGGATGACCGGTGCCGTGAGATGCGGAACGTGGGCAGTCGGTCGCGTTTGGTGGCCAACGGTGAAAATCTCGGGGTGGTGCGTTGCATCACCGAAGCGCGGGCCGTAGCACCGCCAGGCGGTCGCACCGCCTCGGCGGACACGTGCGGGGGCACGACAGGGTGCGACAGCCGCCGTGGTGCGCGGGCTCGGGCTGGGGGCGTCTGCCCTTCACCGGATGATGCAGGGGGACCTGTGAAAGAAATGCGTCCTGTCATGAGGAGGCTCGGGACGGCGGTGGCCGCCCTGGTCCTCGGAGGAGGGGGGCTGGCCTCGGTGGCGCTCGCCGTCACCGCCTCGCCG
>JBMFXC010000064.1:0-2935 GCA_049964655.1 Acidimicrobiales bacterium | reverse complement strand
CCGACCGGGCTGACCGGCAGCTACTCGGGCGGGACGAACGCCTCGCTGCCGGCCAGTGGCACCTTCTCGGTGACGGTGACCCTCTGTACGGGCACCAAGGGGACGACGTGCACCGCGAGCCCCATCGACACGACGGCGGCCAGTAACTCGAACCCGGCGCCGTCGTGCGGAACGGGCCTTGGGTCTGGTTCGACCTACCCGTTCGCCGAGCCGACGCTGACGACCGACTACCTCGAAGTCCAGACGCCATGCAGCACCGACATCCCCAGCGGGGCGACGCTCTCCATGCCGTCGGTCACCGTGACGATGCAGGCAACGGGCGCCGTCGGTACCACCCTCACCACCCAGCTCGCCGAGTTCGACTCGACGGCGAACGTCGGGTCTACGCTTGGCAACGTCACCATTCACGCCTGGCCGTCTGGCCAGACGACGATCGCCGGGCTCAGCCAATCGTCGCCGATCAGCTCGGTGCCTTACAGCCCGGTGACCCTGGCCACCACGCAGATCGTGGCCGGACCAGCCGTCTTTTCGGTCGCCCCGTCGACGGGAGCACTCAGCGGCGGTACCTCGGTGACCATTAGCGGCTCGGGCTTCACCGGAGCCACGGCCGTCGACTTCGGCTCGACGCCGGCGACCTCCTTCACGGTCGACTCGGACACGCAGATCATCGCGGTCTCTCCCCCAGGGGCTGGTGTAGCCGACATCACGGTGACCACCGCCAAGGGGTCCAGCGCAATCTGGTCCGATGACAGGTTTGCCTGGGTCGGAACGGCCAAGGGCTACCACCTGGTGACCAGTGACGGTGGCATCTTCTCCTTCGGCTCCGCCCAGTTCTTTGGCTCGATGGGCGGCAAGCCGTTGAATGCGCCGATCGTCGGCATGGCGCTCACCCTGTCGGCCTGATGGTTACGGCCTGAAGGCGACGGCCTGACAGCGCCAGAACAGCGTCGGCCCGACTGGGCCGAGGTACGAAGAGGGTCGGGCACCACGGTGCCCGACCCTCGGCGCGCCCACAGGCCAGCCCTGTACCCGGACGGGCCACCGGTGCCACCCTCCCCGCCCTGGCCGCTCGCCCCGACCGGTAGGGTGCCAACCGCCCGCACCGGCCGCTAAGGTGTGCCGGCCGCCCGCACCGGCCGGTAGGGTCGAGGTGATGATCGACGTCACCGATGCCAACTTCGAGACCGCCGTCCTCGAGCGTTCGACTGACGTGCCGGTCGTGGTCGACCTATGGGCGCCGTGGTGCGGACCGTGCAAGGTGCTCGGACCCATCCTCGAACGGGTGGTGGCAGCCACCGAGGGAGCTGTCGAGCTGGCCAAGGTCAACGTCGACGAGAACCCGTCGGTCGCCGCCTCCTTCCGGGTGCAGTCCATCCCGGCTGTCTTCGCGCTGCGCGACAAGGCTGTCGTCGACGGGTTCGTGGGTGCCCTTCCCGAGGCCTCGGTGGCCGAGTTCGTGGCCCGCCTGGCCCCGGTCGAGACGGAGGCCGACCGGTTGGTGGCCGAGGGCATCGAGGCTGACGACGAGTCACTCCTCCGTAAGGCGCTCGAGGTCCAGCCCGACCATGCCGGAGCGATCGCCGCGCTGGCCGAGCGCCGCATCGCCGCCGGCGACCCGGCCGAGGCTCTGGCCCTGCTCGGCCGCATCCCCGAGACACCCGACACCCGCCGCCTGGCCGCCGAGGCTCGCCTGGCCATGGCCGACGTCGACGTCGCCGACGAGGGGGTGGACGCCGTGCTCGACCGGCTCCTCGGGCAGGTTCGCGACGACGAAGCCGCCCGGCAGGAGTTCCTCGACCTGTTGGAGACCCTCGGGCCGGACGATCCCCGCACCGCTCGCTACCGCAAGGCGCTGGCGACCCGCCTGTTCTGACCCGGCCTGCTCTGACCCGGCCGGGTCCTCACTGTGCTGCGGCACCACCGGGTCCACCGACGCTGGGCTTTGGCACGGCGCTCCGGCGCCTGGTGGCGCTGTCAGCGCTGGCGCAGGTGCCCGCGCTGGCGCCTGCGCCAGCGCTCGCCGGGCCGGGGTAGCGTCTCGCCCGTGCCGGCGACCACCCTCACCCTTGGCGACCGCCAGGTAGACGTGACCCACCGCGCCCTCGTCATGGGCGTGCTCAACCGGACCCCCGACTCCTTCTACGACAAGGGCGCCACCTTCGCCTTCGACGCCTTCCTGCGCCGGGCCGAACAGTTGGTCGACGACGGCGCCGACCTGCTCGACGTGGGCGGTGTGAAGGCAGGTCCGGGGCCCGAGGTCACCGAAGCCGAGGAGCTCGAGCGCGTCGTGCCGGCGGTCGTCGCCCTGCGCGAGCGGTTCGACGTGCCCGTCTCGGTCGACACCTGGCGGGCCTCGGTGGCCCGGGCTTGCTATGCCGAGGGTGCTGTCGTCGGCAACGACATCAGCGGGTTCGCCGACCCGGACTACCTGCCGGCAGCCGCCGAGCACGGGGCGACCGTGGTCGCCACCCACATCCGCCTGGCACCCCGGGTGCCCGACCCCGACCCCGTCTACGTCGACCTGGTGAGAGAGGTCGAGAGTGCGCTCCTCGAGCGAGCGGCCCGGGCTCGGGCAGTCGGACTGGGCGCCAGCCGGGTCGTCCTCGACGCCGGGCTCGACCTGGGCAAGACGGCCGAGCAGTCGCTCGCGCTCTTGCGGGCCTCCGACCGACTGGCCGCCCACGGCCACCCCCTGCTCCTCTCGGCCTCCAACAAGACCTTCCTCGGCGTCGTCCTCGGTCTCGAGCTCGACGAGCGGGGGCCGGCCTCCCTGGCCGCCACCGCCCTGGGCGTCACACTCGGCTGTCGCCTGGTGCGGGTCCACGACGTGAAGGGCAGCCGTCAGGTGTGCGACGTGCTGGCGGCCATCTCGGAGGCGAGCGTGCCGTGAACCCGCCCGCCGACCCAGCCGGCGGCTCCAGCACGGCCGGCGGCT
>JBMFXC010000063.1:10847-15662 GCA_049964655.1 Acidimicrobiales bacterium | reverse complement strand
CTCTAACTCGAGTGGAAAATCGGAACGCGATATCGACGACCGATATCCATCATCGACGTGAACGTCTCCTTCCCACTCTCAGGTCTCCGGTCGCGGCACGGCTGACGCCGGTGCTTACGACTCGGTCACCTCGACGCCGTGCCAGAAGGCGACGCGTTCGGCGATCTCGGATGCTGCTTCCTTGGGCTCGGGGTAGTACCACGCGGCGTCGGCGTTGCGCTCGCCGTCCACCACCACCGAGTGGTAGCTGGCCACGCCCTTCCACGGGCAGGTGGTGTGGGTGTCGCTCGGCTCGAGGAGGTCGGTGCGGACGTCCTCGGGTGGGAAGTAGTGATTGCCCTCGACGACCACGGTCCGGTCGCTCTCGGCCAGCACCGTGCCGTTCCAGCTCGCTCGTACGGTCATGGTCGTCTCAACGCCGACCGCTTCCGGGTACTTCCCGGTCGGCCGCGGTGCTCCGGTCTCGTGCGGCTCGGTGCGCACCGCCGCCTCGTCGGGACCCCGCAGCCACCTGGCGACGTGCACGCTGCCTCCAGCCGAGCACGGTCTGCACGACCGTGCTCGACGACATCGTCTCGCGCTACGGTCACTAGCCCTCTGCGGTGTCCGCCGAGCTCTCGCGCTACGGGGGGCGCCCCGGGGCCCGCGCCGGTACCGACGAGGCAGTCCGGCCTGCCGGTCAAGACGCCCCGGCGACGGTACGCTGCAGCGTGGCCGGAGGACGACGCGGCGGGCGAAGGAGGTCGGTGGCGCCGGCTCGACGACGTGCCACGAGCTCGCTCACCCGCGCCGGCATCGTGCTCCTCATGGCCGCGGTGCTTGCTTCGTGCGGAGGTGCGCCGTCCGCGGTGGCCCACGGTAACGGGCAGGGCGCGCTCCCGTTCGACCCGCCGCCAGCGCCAGTTGTCTGGCACGTCTGTGCCGGCTCACCGGGCGAACGGTGCGGAACGGTCCCCGTGCCGGTCGACTACGCACATCCCCGGGGTCCCCAGATCGACCTGGCCCTGGCCGAGCACCTGGCGACCGATCCCGGCCGACCGGCAAGAGCGCTGGTCTTCAACCCGGGCGGCCCGGGGGAGAGCGGGGTGCAGCTCCTCCCGGTCGTGGTGGCGCTGCTACCCCCTGAGGTCGTGGCCCACTTCGACATCGTCGGGTTCGACGAACGCGGCACCGGTCAGAGCGACGCGGTGACCTGTGGGCCCTCACCCGCTGAGGCGGCCGGCGCTCGCTCTCTGCCGCCTGCTCCGAGCGGTCCCCTGCCGTCCGCCGCCCTCTACCGGACGCTCGAGCGGACCTGCGCGGCAAGCCACCCTGGCGTGCTCACCTCGATCGACACGGTCAACGCGGCCCGCGACCTCGACCGCATCCGTGAGGCACTCGGCCAACGCCGTCTGACCTATCTCGGCCTCTCCTACGGCACCTTGCTGGGCGCTGCCTACGCGGCCCTCTTCCCCGACCACGTGCGCGCCATGGTGCTCGACGGCGCCGTCGTTCCCGGCCAGTCGTTGGCCTCGGAGGCCCGGTCCGAAGCACCGGCGCTCGAAGCCTCGCTCCAGCACTTCTTTGCCACCTGTGCCGCGGACCCGACGTGCCCGGCAGGGCCTGACCCTGCGGCAACCTACGAGGCGGTTCGTGCCTCGCTCGAGGCGCACCCGCTGCCGGCCCCAGGCAACGGCGACACGACACCGGTGACCGTTGGTGACCTCGACAACGCCACGCTCTACTACTTGAGCGTGCCGGCCTTCGCCTCGTCGTACCCCTCCGCGCTGGTGGCGGCCGAGCACGGCAATGGCCAGCCGCTGGCCGCCCTCTCAGTCGGGTTCTGGGAAGACCTCGACGGAGCGTCACTGGTCGGTCCCCAGTGGGCGTACGTGTGCCAGGACGCGGCGGACCACCCGGGGCCCGAGGCTGCCGGAGCCCTCGCCACCTCCCTGCACCGGCAGTACCCGCTGCTCGGTGCGTTCTCGGTGAGCGTCAACTTGGCCGGGTGCACGTCGTGGCCACGGCCGGCGCAAGCAGTTGTCGCCGGCCGGGCTGCCGGGGCACCGCCGATCCTGGTGATCGGCAACAAGCTCGATCCCAATACCCCCTTCTCGGCGGCGGCCGCCCTCGCCCGTCAGCTGGCCAGCGGGGTCCTTGTCGAGTGGGAGGGGTACGGCCACACCTGGTTGCTCAATGGCTCGACCGACGCCTGCATGCGTGCGCTGGTCAGCCGCTACCTGGTGGCCGGCATCGCGCCGTCGAAGGGCACCCGCTGCCCGTAAGCAGGAGGGGCCGGCCACGTCGCGGCCGGGATCGTCGTCGGGGTTCGGCGGGCGCCCGGGGCCGGCGCCGGCCGGACCCGCTCGAGGGACGGCTCAGGCTTAGCTCGAGGGACGGCTCAGGGTGAGCAGGAAGGAGCCGTCGTCGGCCAGCCACTGAGCTTCGGGCTGGAAGCCACACGAAGCGAGCTCGTCGGCGAGTCCGTCAGCGGTGAACTTCGTGCTGATCTCGGTGAGGAGCTCTTCGCCGTCGGCAAAGGTGACGTCGAGGTCGAGCGAGCCGATGTGGACCCGCTGGGCCCCTTCGGCTCGTAGCCACATCTCGATGCGGTGGTCATCCTCGTTCCACCGGGGGGCGTGGGTGAACGCCTCGGGGACGAAGTCGGCACCGAGCTCGCGGTTGAGGACGTGCAGCACGTTCCGGTTGAACTCGGCGGTCACCCCGGCGGCGTCGTCGTACGCGGCGAGCAGCCTGCTCCGGTCCTTCACCAGGTCGGTGCCGAGCAGGAGCCGGTCGCCAGCGCCCAGCACGTCACCCAGGTCGGTGAGGAACGCTCGGCGCTGATCCGGGTCGAGGTTGCCGATGGTCCCGCCCAGGAAGGCGAAGAGGCGGTCGCCGCCGTCGGGGATGTGGTCGAGGTGGCGGTGGAAATCACCGGCCACGGCGTGGACCTCGAGACCCAGGTACTCGCAAGCCAGTTGGTCGGCGGCTCGCCGGATGGTCGTGGCACTGACGTCGAACGGGACGTAGCAAGCGAGGCGCCCGGTGGTCGCCATGGCGTCGAGGAGCAGGCGGGTCTTCTCACACGTTCCAGCTCCGAGCTCGACCAGGGTGTCGGCGGCGGCGAGCTCGGCCATCTCCTTGGCGGAGCTCTCGAGGATGCCGCGTTCGGCTCGGGTCGGGTAGTACTCGGGTAGGCGCGTGATGGCGTCGAAGAGCTGGCTGCCTCGGTCGTCGTAGAAGTAGACGGGGGGCAGGCACTTGGGCGTCGCCGTGAGCCCGCCACGGACGTCGCGCTCCATGGCAGCACGCAGGTCGGCCGCGGTCACGTGCACGTCGAGCACCGGGGGAAGCTCCCGGTCGGACGGGCTCACGTCAGGCGCTCCGTGCCAGTCGCAGGCCGCTGAAGGCCCAGCGGGCCGAGGCGGGGAAGAAGTTGCGATAGGAGGCCCGGACGTGTCCCGGCGGGGTGGCGCACGAGCCGCCACGCAGCACGTACTGGTTGACCATGAACTTGCCGTTGTACTCACCGACGGCACCGGGAGCCGGGGTGAACCCTGGGTACGGGGCATAGGCGGAGGACGTCCACTGCCAGACCTCGCCGAGCAGCCCGGGCGTGGTGCCGGCTCGGGATCGTCCGGCGTCGAGTGGCCGTGGGTGCGGTCGGTCCGGGTCGAGGAACCCGCCGACGGCTTCGGCGGTCACCGGGTCTGCCGTGGCAGCGGCTTCCCACTCCTGCTCGGTGGGCAGGCGAGCACCCGCCCAGCGGGCGTATGCGTCGGCCTCGAGGTAGCTGACATGGCACACCGGCTCTGCCGGGTCGACGGGACGGGAGCCGGCCAAGGTGAAGACGCTCCAGTCGCCGTCGACCGGATCCCAGTAGAGGGGAGCCTCCCAGCCCTGCTGGGTCACCGTCGCCCACCCCTCGGACAGCCACAGCTCGGGTCGTCGGTACCCGCCGTCGTCGATGAACGCGCACCACTCACCACACGTCACCGGGCGGTCGGCCACGGCGAAGGGAGCGAGCAGTACCTCGTGACGCGGCTGCTCGTTGTCGAAACAGAAACCGTCTCCGGCGTGCCCGACGGCTACGACTCCACCGCCGTGCTCGAGCCAGCCCAGCCCCGGGGTTTCGCCAGGCGGGGACGCCGGCCACTCGAGGTAGGCGGGGCGCAGGGGGTTGCGGGAGAGCACGTGCTTGGCGTCCATCAACAAGAGCTCCTGGTGCTGCTGCTCGTGGTGGAGCCCGAGCTGGACGAGGGCGACGACGTCGGAATGGAGCGGGCCGGCCAGGAGCGTTGCCATGGCATCGTCGACGTGGTCGCGGTAGCGGGCGACCTCGGCGATGCCCGGACGGGAGATGAGGCCGCGTTCGCCGCGCGGGTACTGCGGACCGACACCCTCGTAGTACGAGTTGAAGAGGAACCGGTACCCAGGGTCGAACGCCTGGTAGCCAGGGCAGTGGGGTCCGAGCACGAACGTCTCGAAGAACCACGTCGTGTGGGCACGGTGCCACTTGGTAGGGCTGACGTCAGTGGTCGACTGCACGGTCTGGTCCTCGGCGGACAGCGGCGAGGCCAGTACTTCTGTGAGCCGGCGGACCGTCCGGTACGCCGAGAGGAGCTGGGCGTTCGTGCTGGTCGGGGCTTCGGCCATCCCGCTCCTTCCCGTTCCTTCCCGTTGCGGCCGTCTTCGAGGCCTGCGCCGGAGCCGGGGCCACCCGGCACGTGCGTCTAACTTACCCGGAGCACCCCGCAGGCGAGCGCGCGACGGGCTGGAGGTGGCCGAGGCCCGTGTTGGAGGACCGGCCGGACCAACAGCCGCTACCCTCGG
>JBMFXC010000063.1:0-10747 GCA_049964655.1 Acidimicrobiales bacterium | reverse complement strand
CGGCCGGACCAACAGCCGCTACCCTCGGACAAGGGGCTGCTTCGGACGGGGTGGCCACCGCGGGAGCAACGATGACGCCCACTGCCAGCTTCGACGGTCGCCAGGTGGTGGTCGCCGGGCTCTTGGTCGCCGGGCGTCGAGTCCTGCTCGGCCACCGTCAACCTGGTCGTGCCTACTACCCGGACTGTTGGGACGTGCCCGGTGGTCACGTCGAAGCCGGCGAGGAACCTGCCGCGGCACTCCGGCGCGAGCTCGCCGAAGAGCTCGGCGTCGACGTCGACGAGCCTCATCGGCCCCCGGAAGCATCGCTGATCAGCCGAGAGGTCGACTTCCGGCTGTGGGAGGTCCGTCGGTGGCGCGGCGAGCCGGCCAACCGGGCACCCGAAGAGCACGACGAGGTCGGTTGGCGGACCCTTGCCGAAGCCGTCGTGCTCCGGCTCGCCCACCCTGGGCTGCGTCGGATCGTGGCCACGGCCCTCGGAGCGCGGTACTGGGCCGGCGCCGTCGTCCACGACGCCACCGGCCGAGTGCTGCTCCGCCCACCAAGCTCCGATCGTGCTGACGGGACACCCCTTGGCGTCGTGGGGCCGGCTGGTCCGTTGCCCTGTTGGGAGGTCCCGTCCGGGTCGATCGACGCGGCCGTCCTCCGCCACGGTCTCGAACGCGTCGCCGGCGTCACCGTGCGCGTGCCCGAGGAAGTCCCACTCGTGGTCGTCGAGGAAGGTGATCGGGCGCTCGCCGTCTGGGACGTCCCCTGGCCGGCAGCCGGAGCGAGCGCCGAGTCGACCGCCGTGCCGAGCGGGCACGCCACGTTCGAGACCACAGGTACCAGCGCCCGTGGGTCGTCGTCGGCCGGCCTGGTGTGGCACGACCCGGCCGCTGCCCGAGCCCGGCTCGCCGAGGCCCCTGCACTCCTCGCCGCCGTCGACCAGG
Source organism: Acidimicrobiales bacterium (assembly GCA_049964655.1). GTDB lineage: Bacteria > Actinomycetota > Acidimicrobiia > Acidimicrobiales > RAAP-2 > JAJZJT01. The sequence continues at coordinate 9,814 of JBMFXC010000063.1, read as the reverse complement.
CGACGAGTGCGGCAGCGGGTTCGCCGCTCGCGGCCGTTGCTTGTCCGCCCGGCCAGGAAGTGCTCCCGCGACGGGTTCAAGTCGTCCGTTGCGTGGGCTGGAGCCCGTCTCGCCCGGACCAGTAGCGGTCGCGCAGGAGGCGCTTGTAGAGCTTGCCCGTGGGGTGGCGGGGCAGCTCGGCCTCGAAGTCGACCGAGCGCGGGCACTTGTAGGCGGCGAGCGAGGCCCGGCAGAACTCGATGAGCTCGCGCTCGAGGGCGGGACCGGCCTCGGCCAGGTCGACCGGTTGCACGACGGCCTTGACCTCTTCCCCCATCTCGTCGTTGGGCACCCCGATGACGGCCACGTCGAGCACCTTGGGGTGGGTGACGAGGAGGTTCTCGGCCTCCTGGGGGTAGATGTTCACCCCGCCCGAGATGATCATGAACGCCTTCCGGTCGGTGAGGTACAGGTACCCCTCGTCGTCGACATAGCCGATGTCGCCGAGCGTCGACCAGCCCGCTTCGGTGCGCGACGCCGCCGTCTTGTCCGGGTCGTTGTGGTACTCGAACTCGCCGCCGCCCTCGAAGTAGACGGTCCCGACCTCGCCCGGTGGGAGCTCCTCGCCGCCTTCGCCCACGATGTGCACGGTGCCGACGAGCGCTCTGCCGACGCTGCCCTTGTGGGCAAGCCACTGGGGCGTGTCGATGGCGGTGAAGCCGTTGCCCTCGGTGCCGGCGTAGTACTCGTGGAGGATGGGTCCCCACCACTCGATCATCTGCTCCTTGACGGGGATCGGGCAGGGTGCTGCGGCATGGATGACCGCTTCGAGGCTGGAGACGTCGAACGTCTGGCGTACCGAGGGGTCGAGCTTCAGCATGCGCACGAACATCGTGGGCACGACTTGGGAGTGCGTGGCGCGGTACCGCTCGACGAGGCGCAGGTACTCGACGGGGTCGAAGGACTCCATGACGACGACGGTGGCCCCCGCCCGGAGCCACGACATGGTGAAGCGCAGCGGGGCGGCGTGGTACAGGGGGGCCGGAGAGAGGTAGACGCTGTCGGGACGAAGCCCGTAGAGGGCCACCGACAGCGTGTAGACCCCCGACGGGGTGCCGATGGGCACGACCTCGCGCATGGGGACCTTGACCCCCTTGGGACGTCCGGTGGTCCCCGACGAGTAGAGGAGGTCGAGCCCCTCGCACTCGTCGGCGACGGGGCTGGTGTCCTCGGCGTCCCGCACGGCCTCGTAGGGCTCGAACCCCTCGACCGTGCCGTTGCACATCAGTCGTGTGTGCACGCCCGGCGCCAGGGCGACCGCTGCAGACGCCACGTCGGCCTTCGCCCGCGAGGTGACGAGCGCCCCTGCGCCACAGTCGTTCAGGATGTAGGCGACCTCACCGGGGGTGAGCCGCGAGCTGATGGCGGTGTAGTAGAGCCCCGAGCGCTGGGCGGCCCAGGTGGCCTCGAGGTACCGGGCGTTGTTCTCCATCACGATGGCCACGACATCGCCGCGCTCGAGCCCGCGTCGACGCAAGAGGCGGGCCAGTTGGTTGGACCGGTGGTCGAGCTCGCCGTAGGTGACGGTCTCACCGCTCCCAGCCAGGACGTACGCGGGCTTGTCGGGAGTGGCGGCGGCGACGGCTCCGGGGTACATGGAGGGAAGCTACCGCCTCCGCCGGCTGGGCTGCCGGGCGGATCGCCGGGCGACGACGTCCGTCGCGCCAGGGGACGACCTCCTGGGCCTACCGGTGTGCCGGGGCGCTGCAGCGCGCCCTCACGCGGGCAGGTCGGCCAGGAAGTCGAGGAGGAGCCCGCTCACCTCGTCGGGCCGCTCCTGCTCGGTCCAGTGCCCGCACCCCTCGAGGACGACGGCCCGGGTCAGCCCGGGCATCGAGTACTCGCGCAAGGACGCCACCAGGTCGGCGAAGCCGGGCCAGGCGAGCACCGGATCGCGGTCCCCTCCGACGAAGAGCGAGGGGACGAGCAGCGGCGCGCGGTGCCAGGCGGCGAGGAGCTCCCAATTGCGGCGGGCGTTCCGGTACCAATTGAGCCCGCCCCGGAAGCCGGCCCGGCGGTGCTCGGCGACGTAGACCCCTACGTCCTCCTCGGTCAGCCACGGCGGTAGGGGGAGGTCGCCGAGGTCGGGGACGAGGTCGGCTGCCGTCGTGACCTCGGCGAGCAGCCCGCGCCGGGGGGTGTCCCCCGAGAGCCCGACGAGCAGTGTCACCACCGAGGCGCGCACGTCGGCCTCGAGGGCGGTCTCGGCAACGCCAGGCTCTTGGAAGTACACCTGGTAGTTCCGAGGACCCAGCCGGCGGGTGAGGCCGGTGAGCTGGTCGACGTCCCCCCGCGGCGTATAGGGAACGCTGAGGAGGGCAACCCCGCGCACTCGGTCTGGGCGGAACAGCCCGACGGTCGAGGCCACCGGGGAGCCCCAGTCGTGACCGACGACGGCAAAGCGGTCGGCGCCCAGGATGTCGGCGACGGCGACGGCATCGCCCGCCAGGTGGCAGAGGGTGTACGCGGCGACGTCCCAGGGGGCGTCCGAGCGCCCGTAGCCGCGCTGGTCGGGCGCGACGGCGTGGTAACCGGCCTCAGCCAGTGCCTCGAGCTGGTGGCGGTAGGAGTACCACAGCTCGGGCCAGCCGTGGAGCAGCAAGACGAGGGGTCCTTCGCCGGCCTCGGCGAGGTGGAGACGGATGCCGTTGGCCTCGACGGTGCGGTGTGCGATGGGCACGGTGCCTCCTTCGTCGCGGTGCACCAGTCGGGGCACCTGACGGGAGCTTACGGAGCCCGACACCCAGAAGCTCGCGCCTCCTTGGCAAGGTGGGAGGATCGGGGCAGTGGCACGCCGCTTCGCACAGACAGTCGCCCACCGCCAGGCCGTGCGTGACGTGTCCTCGGCGACGGCAGCCACCGTGGCCGGCTCCTTCACGGTGTTCCTGGTCGGCTCCCTCGCCGTCCAGATGCGGGCGTCGCTCCACTTCGGCACGGCAGGCCTCGGGATCGCCGTCTCCGTCTACTACCTCGGTGCGAGCCTCGGGTCCGTTCCCTTCGGGCGCCTCGCCGAGACGGTGGGTGGTGTACGGGTGATGCGAGCGGCCGCCCTCGCCGCCGCGGCGGTGCAACTGCTGGTCGGCGTGGTGGCGCCGTCGTGGGGCGTGCTGGTGGGGCTGCTCTTCGTCGCCGGGCTGGTCAGCTCGGCCATCCAGCCAGCGGCCAACCTGTTCCTCGCTCGGCGTACGCCGCCCACCCGCCAGGGTCTGGCCTTCGGCGTCAAGCAGGCAGCGGTCCCCTTTGCTGCCCTTTGCGGTGGCGTCGCCGTCCCTGCTCTGGCGCTCACCGTCGGCTGGCGCTGGGCGTTCGTCGCCGCCGCCGTGCTGGCGGTGGCGGCGGCCGTCTCCGTCCCGCGACCTCGAACGAGCCTGGCCGAACGACGCAGCCGCCCGGTGGTCGTACCGGCCCCCGGCTCCCTCCGCCCACTCGTCATCCTGGCGGTGGGGTTCGGTCTCGGGGTCTTCGCCGCCAGCGGTATGACGGCGTTCATCGTCACCTCGGCGGTCCACGACGGGCTGTCGTCCTCGCACGCCGGGCTGCTCGCCGCCCTCGGGGGAGCGGTAGCCGTCGCCGGTCGGCTCGTCGCCGGCGCTCGAGCCGACCGTCGCGGCGGCGCGCACTTCACGGCAACGGCCGTGCTGCTCGCCGTGGGCAGCGCCGGGTACGTCGTGTTGGCGATCGGCTCAGCCACCGGTCTGCCGGTGCTCTACGTGCTCGGCGTGCTGCTCGCCTACGGTGCCGGCTGGGGGTGGAACGGGGTGTTCAACTTCGCCGTGGTACGCAGCCACGCCGATGCGCCGGCACGTGCCACGTCGATCACCCAGGTTGGCGGTCGTCTGGCTGGCGCCCTCGGGCCGGTGACCTTCGGGCTGGTGGCCGCTCACTGGTCCTTCGGGGCGGCGTGGACGCTGGACGGCGTGGCCGCCCTCGGCGCGGCGCTCGTCATCGTCGCCGGGCGTACTGCACTGGTCCGCCACCGCTCGACACGTCGATGACGCCGGACGCTTGACGGCCGCCGGTTCGAGCGCGCTCGGCCTGGTGGGCCACGTCGGCCACGTCGGCGAGGACCCCGGCGGTGTGCGACGCCCGGGCTGCCCACCACGGGGCCGGGTCGTGGGCGACCGGAGGCTGGCAGCGGTGGCGCCGGGCCCAGCCGGCGGCGTGGTCGGAGAGCCAGCCGAGCGTGCCGGCGGGATCCTGCTCGAGGAGCGCGCCGAGGGCGAAGCGCCGTTCCCCCCGTCGAAGGCCGGCTCCGACGGCCCCGGCCGCCGCGGCCAGGTCCGATGCGGTGAGCACGAACCCGGTGCGCACTGGGACGGTGAGGGCGTCGAGGAGCTCGTTCGCCGAGACGTCGGTCGACAGCGGGGCCGGGGCTGACCGCAGGGCGAGGGGCAGCGCGGTGGCAGGCTCGGTGGCGGCGGCCTCGCGGGCGAGCGCTCGTGCGGTGAGCTCGGCCCACGGGGAGGCTGCCGGGTGGTGGCGGCGGAGGGCGGCCAGGTAGCCGGGGACCCAGCACCACAGGTGCTCCCAGAGGAGCGTGGCACGAGCGTGGTCGAGGCGTCGGCGGGTCACGTCGGAAGCGGACGCCTCTGCTGCCTCTCCCACTTCGGCGAGCAGGGCGAGCAGGGTCCCGAGGTGGTCGGCATCGAAAGGAGGCTCGAGGTCGAGGGCGCGCCACAAGCCGGCCACCCGGTCGGCACCTTCCCCGCCGAGCTTTCCTTCGGGACCGAGATGGACCGAGGCGAACGGCGGGAGCTCGAGGGTGAAGACCTGCGTGTGCTCGGCACGGGACCACCGTGGCAGGCCGAGGGCGTCGAGGAGCTGGTCGGCCGACGGCGGGACAGCCCCCACCACGGCACCCAGGGCCCGCAAGAGCTCCCACCGGCCGGCGCCGGGCGCCCCAGTGGCGGGCGCCCCGTCCGGTACGGCCCCGGTGGTGGGAGCCCCGCTCGGTGCGACGTCGGCGCCGGGGGCACAGCTCGGTGTCACGGCGGGGAGGTGGGCAGCGCGTATGTGGATGCCACCGGGCGTAGGGGTCGCATCAGCCACGACGGTCGTCGGGTGCCGTCGGGGGAGTAGGACCCGGCCGGCCGGGTGCGGGTCATCCACTCGCGGTAGACGGCCCGGGCCCGCTCGGTGTCGACGGCGATGTCGCCGTGGGCGTCACCGGGCTCGGCGGGACGGACGCGGACGGCCTGGTGCCAGCAGTGCATGCCCGAGATGGGGTCGGGATGGACGGGGAAGGTCAGGTTCTGGTGCACGCCGGTGTCCGACCACCAGATGCGCCGGCTGTCAGGGTCGGAAGAGTCGTGTGGCCCGACCCGCTCGGTGGTGTGCATCGCCCACCCCTCGCCTTCACGCCGCAACGCGACCGTTGCCATCATGCCGCCGGGGCGGACGTGGTCGTGGCCGGTGAGCTTCCACCGCCCCATGTGGTGCGAGCAGGCGACCACTCCGGGACGGATCCCCTCGGTGATCCACGCCTTGGCGACGAAGTAGCCGATCTCGGTCTCGACCCGCACGAGGTCGCCGGTGGTGTCGATGCCCAACCGGGCGGCGTCTCGCGGATGGACCCACACCGGGTTCGTGTGCGAGAGCTCGTCGAGCCACTTGGAGTTGGCCGAGCGGGTGTGGATCTGGGTGGGCAGTCGGAACGTCGAGAGCAGCACCAGCTGGTCCGGGGCCAGGTTGTCGGGGTGGACATGGCTGCGGATGTAGCCGGGAAGCGCGTGCTCGGGCCACCCCCACGCCGCCAGCGTCGACGAGTAGAACTCGAGCCGCCCCGAGGGGGTGGGGAAGCCGCGCCGCACCACGCCGTCGACCTCGACCCCGACCGGCCTGCGACCGGCGTCGTCGGGGGGTGGGGCGCCCACGGGGACGATGTTGGGGTCGTCGGGCTTGGGCGCCGTCGTGTAGACACGACCGATCGGACTCGTCGCCGTGTCCGCGAGCTCGCCTTCGGCGACCGGCTCGTCGAACACCGCGCCCCGGCCCCGGGCGATCTCGAAGGCGCCGTAGCGGCGCATGTACTCGAGCGGGGTGAGCCCTTCGGCGGCAGCCGCCTCGGGGAGCCCGGGGACCGAGTGGTCGAACATCCAGCCGTAGTACTCGTCGACGGTGAGCTTCTCGCCGGGGTGGGCGCGCGACTCGTGGTACTGGCGGATGCCCAGGCTTCCGTCGGGGTCGATGCGCCACGACAGCTCGATGTAGAACTCGTTCTCCTCCCACACCTCGCCGGGGTTGACCTCGCGGGTGTCGGTGACGGTCTCACCCAGGCGCTGGCGGGCGGCGCGGAGGACGGGCTGGCGGAAGCCCACCCACTGCCCGTCGTACTGCTCGTAGGAGTGGGTGTCGTGGCGCTCGGAGGCGTGCCCCATCGGCAGCACCCAGTCGGCGAAGTACGCCGACTCGTTCCACGTGGGGGTGAGAGCGACGTAGCAGCCGATCTTCTCCTCGTCGGTCAGCACCTCCATCCAGCTGAGGCCATCAGGGTTGGTCCACACCGGGTTGTAGACGCGCGAGAAGTAGGTGTCGAGCCGGCCCCGTCCGTCCTTCAGGAAGTGCGGCAGGAGGAAGCTCAGCTCGTTCTGGGCGAGCGGGTACTCGACCGGCCAGGAGAGCTCCTGCCACACCCCGGGGTGCGGCGGGGTGTAGATGGGCTTGGGAACGAACTTGGTGTAGGCGTTGGGGAAGGTCCCCCCCTCGGTGGCGACGGCACCGAGCAGGGCGGCCAGGAAGAAGAGGGTGCGGCTGACCTGCCAGCCGCCGAGGTTGCCCGCCGCCGCCGAGCGCCAGCTGTGGCAGGCGAAGCGGTGGCCGGCCCGGGCGACGAGCTCGGCCACTTCGGCGAGGGTGTCAGCCGAGATGCCCGACTCGTTGGCGGCCAGCTCGAACGTGTAGCCGTCGTACTCCTCGGCGAGGGCACGCCGGAAGGTCTCGAAGGTCTGCGGCTCGTCGGCCCGGCGGGCTGCCAGGTACTCCTGCCAGTTCCACCACCGCCGGATGAACTCCCAGTCGACCTGGTCGGTCGTGATGAGGTGACGGGCGATGGCCAGGTTGATGGCGGCCTCGGAGCCGGGGTGGGGGGACAGCCAGTAGTCGGCGTGGGTGGCGGTGTTCGACAACCGGGTGTCGACGACCACCAGCTTCGCTCCCCTGGCCCGGGCCTCGGTGATCCGCTGGGCGTGGGGGTTGAAGTAGTGGCCCGTCTCGAGGTGGGCGCTGATCAGGAAGATGACTTCGGCGTTGGCGTAGTCGGGACTGGGACGGTCGATGCCCGTCCAGAACTGGAAGCCGGTCCGGCCGCCGCTCGAGCACACGTTGGTGTGGGAGTTGTGCCCGTCCACGCCCCAGGAGGCGAGCACCCGCTCGGTGAAGCCATCCTCGCCGGGGCGGCCGATGTGGATCATCACCTCGTTCTGGCGTCCCTCCACGATGGCCGTGCGGATGCGGGCGGCGATGGCGTCGAGTGCTTCGTCCCAGGTCGTCCGCTCCCACTTCCCCTCGCCCCGGGCACCGGCCCGGCGCAGGGGGTAGAGGATGCGGTCGGGGTCGGTGACCTGGTTGATGGTCGCCGGCCCCTTGGCACAGTTACGTCCCCGCGACCCGGGGTGGGCCGGGTTTCCCTCGAACTTGCGGACCTGGAGCGTGTCGCGGTCGACGTAGGCGAGCAGGCCACAGGCGGACTCGCAGTTGAAGCACGTCGTGGGGACGAGCATCGAGCGATGCTCGACCCGTTCGGGCCAGGCCCGCGAGTCGAGCTCGACCCAGTCGTCCCATCGCTCCTTGGGCGGAAAGGCAGCGAGGTGGATGCCGCTCGCTCCTGGGTAGAAGGTCTCGCCGCGGCGCTCGGCCTCGGCCCGGGCCGCAGACACTCGTGCCCCGAGGGCGTCGAGGGAGCTGCGCCAGTCGGCGCGGCCTTCCTCTTGGACGGCAGCACGGCTGTCTCGGACGGCAGCACGGCTGTCGGTTGCATCGTCGGTCGAGCCAGAGACGTCGGGCACGGGTCCTCCTCAGGCGAGCGGGACGGACTGGCCGGCCTGCACGTAGGCGTGCTCGTGGGCCAACAGCCCGACGAGGGCGAGCGGTGCCGCGGCGACACCGATCCACGGGGCGGCCACGGCGGCAGCGACCAGCACGACCCCGACCCAGAAGAAGGCGGCGAAGCGCCCCAGGGTCATCTCGTCGACGGCCAGCTCGCCGTGGGCGGTGGCGTGGTGAGGGAGCGTCTCGCCCACCAGCATGGCCAAGTGGGCACCGGCTGCCGTGCCCAGGGCGAGCGTCAGGTTGTGCAGGACGTGGTGGGTCCCGAGCGCCTCGGCGGCGAGGATGAGGGTAGCGCTGCCGACCAGCACCGCCTGGACGACGAGGTGGGGGGCGAGCATGGGGTTCTGCCAGAGGTCGCGGGCCTTGGCCTGGGCGAAGAGGAAGGCGGTGTAGGCCGCGGTCAGCACGCCGAGGGGCAGCCCGAACCCGGCCAGGACCTTGCTCGCCTCGACCGAGCCCAGACCGCCGGCGACCAGTTGGGCGGTGAGCACGGCGCCATACGCGGCGATCACGACCCCACCCCGCACCAGCCAGCTGCGCCACTGCGGACGGAGGAAGAGCATCCAGAAGCGCATGGGGTGCTTCAGGTCCCACACCAGCAGCGCACCGGTGACGGCGAGAAAGGCGAGGGACACCGTGGGTGCGACGAAGCGGAACAGCGTGCTCGACCACGAGATCGTCCCGGCCAGCACCAGCATCAGGGCCACGAGGTAGGCGCCGGCGGCGAGGCCTTTCGTCCAGGTGTAGAGGCTGACCCGCCAGCCCCACGGAGCCTGGTGGGGGACGTCGTAGGAGAGGAGCGTGGCGGCACTCGAGTTCGGGTGACGCGGGTGACCCGAGACGACGTGCTGGCTGAGCGCCGGACGGCCCGAGCCGCCCTGGGTCGCCCAGGCGAAGAGGCCCCCGGTGGGCCGCCGGGCGGCGAGGGGGTCGAGGGTGGCCTGGTGGGCGCCCTTGTAGAAGAGACCGGGGCGGGTCTCCTTCTCAGGCCGGCGTACGGCAACCGCCTCCCGCTGGACGATCTTGGCCACCTTCGACGTCGGGTCGTGCAAGTCCCCGACCAGGATGGCTTCGGTCGGGCAGACGGTCACACAGGCCGGCTCGAGCCCCACGTCGAGACGGTGGGCGCAGAAGTTGCACTTTTCGGCCGAGTGGTCCTCGGGGTTGATGAAGATGGCGTCGTAGGGGCAGGCGGCGATGCAGGCCTTGCACCCGATGCAGATCCGCTTGTCGAAGTCGACGATGCCGTCGGGACGCCGGTGCATGGCACCCGTCGGGCAGGCCGCCACGCAGGGGGCATCGGTGCACTGGTTGCACCGGGTGACCTGAAAGGCTCGTCGGACCTGGGGGAACGTGCCGATCTCGACGGACTTGACGTAGGTGCGAGTGACGCCGACGGGCACCTGGTTCTCGGACTTGCACGCCGTCGTGCAGGCGTGGCACCCGATGCAGCGGGTCTGGTCGAGGACCTTGACCCAACGGGGGGCGGCCGTGGGTGCAGTGGGCTCCTCGACGACCGTCACCCCGCGACCATACGGGTGCATGCCGGTGGCGGGAACCCCCATGCTGCTTATGGACTTCAAACTTCTGCTTATGGTCGTCGCCCGGGTGTCGGCCGGGTGTCGGCCGGCGGAACCGGCTGGCACTGGCGGAGGCAGGGCCACCGGAACCAAACAACGATTGGCCCTACCGCACCACGGCGGGTGTCCCTATGGTGGTGGTTTGGCAG
>JBMFXC010000062.1:0-15736 GCA_049964655.1 Acidimicrobiales bacterium | reverse complement strand
CGATGACGACGGCGTGGCTCCGGCGCTTGGCCTGGGTGCCCTCCCCGGGGTCGTTCACCACGAACGGGTAGAAGAGCGGCAGGTCGCCGAGGGCGGCATCGGGCCAGCACCCTGCCGACAAGCCGACGGCCTTGCCCGGGAGCCACTCCAACGTGCCGTGCTTGCCCAGGTGGATGAGCGCGTCGGCTCCCCACACCTCGTCCAGCCACCGGTAGAAGGCGAGGTAGTGGTGGGCAGGCGGCAGCGACGGCGAGTGGTAGACGGCCACCGGGTCGTCCCCGTAGCCCCGTGGGGGCTGGATGGCGACGACCACGTTGCCGAGCTCGAGGCCGCTGAACACCAACTGGTCTCCGTGGACGCGTTGCCGGCCCGGTGCCGGCCCCCACGTGGATTCGAGCTCGTGACGGGCGGCTGGCGGCAGGGTCTCGAACCAGGCGGTGTAGTGCTCGACCGAAAGGCCTCCGACAGCCACGTCGAGCTGTCCCTCGGTGAGGGACTCGGCGTCGTAGGTGAGGCCGTCGGCCAACGCCCCCATGAACGCGTCACTGTCCTCGGGCCGGCCTTCGACCCGGTAGCCGGCAGCGGCGAGCGCGTCGAGGACGACCAGGGCGGAAGCCGGGGTGTCCAGCCCGACGGCGTTCCCGAGCCGGCTCCGTTTCGTCGGGTAGGCGGACAGCACGATGGCGATCCGACGCTCGGACGGTGGCTTGACCCCCAGGCCTGCCAGACGGATGGCGAGACCGGCGACCCGGGCCACCCGGTCGGGGATGGTCCGGTAGGCCCGGACACTGGTGCCGAGCTGGTCGCCGTCGTCCACCACCTCGTTGAAGGCGAACGCAGGGGCGATCACGCGTCCGTCGAGCTCGGGGATGGCGACACCCGACGTGACGTCGAAGGGACCGAGCCCGGCGTCCGACGACGCCCACTCCTCGCTCGACCGTCCAGCCGAGGGGGCTTGGACGATCGGGATGTCCAGCTGCGCCAGCTCGGAGACATCCCACTCGTCCCCGTCCCGCCCGCCGGGTGCGCCCGTCGTGCCGGCGCCGGCGCCAGCGCCGCCGGCGGCGAGGACCGTGGTGACCACCGCCCGAGCCCCGTGCTGGCGGAGCAGCTCGACGATCGGCTTGGCGGCGTCGCCCCGCAACGAGTAGCACCACAGGGCGAGCGGCCGCCCTCCGGCCGCGACGACGGCGTCACAGGGGTCGGCGACGAACTGCGTGTTGCCGGCGACCAGGTGGGCACGGTAGAAGACGACCCCCACCACCGGGCCGTCCCCCGTCGGATCGGGCTGTCGCCAGACACCATGCTCGGCAACAGGCGTGGGTGGCTCGAAACCCCATCCGTCGAAGCAGACGGTGTCGGCAACGAACCGGAGCAGGTGCTCGAGGTTGGACGGACCTCCGTGCACCAGGTAGGCGAAGGCCTCGGTGACCGTGGCGCTCGGCACGGTCGATGCCGCGGTGAGCTCGGCGTCGGGGACCGCCTCGCCAGCGAACGCCAGGAGCGGGACGCCAGCTTCGGCACAGTGGGCCTCAAGGCGGCTGAAGCCTTCGGGCCACGCCCGGCGACCCCCCAGCAAGCGGACGAGGACGCAGCCCGCCCCGGTCAGGTCGCCGATGGGGTCGGGCGCCCAGATCGTGCTGGCCGTCACCGGACGGAAGCCGTCCGGAAGGCCCTCGACGGCGGTCCGGAGGGACAACAGGTCAGTGTCGGTCGACACGATGACGTGGATCCGGCCCGTGGTCAGAGCGGCCGAGGCCATCACGGCTCCACCTGCCGTCGGAGGCTGCACCCTTCGCACGTCCGGCCTTTCGAGGTCCGGTACCACAGGCAGCAGGCAGACCGCTGCCAGCGCCACTCCCTGTCGGCGTCGAACCACCCGGTGCCCGCCAACCAGGGCACCTGGTCCACCAGGTCGGCCGCTCGCCGACGAACGAGCGCCGCTTCGGCTGCGTCACCTCGATGGCGGGCAGCACCCTCCACGGCGCGGAAGGCCGCCGCGCAGGAAGCGGCGACGTTGGCCCAGACCAGGCGTTCACCGAGCCGTTGCACGGTGAGCACGGTCGACACGAACGGGACGAGATGGGCGCCGAACGCCGCGTCTACCAGCGAAGCGACGCTATCCGCGTCGCCGAGCGTGCCGGCCCGGAACCGGAGCGCCCGGGCCCGGCCCCCGACCACCCGGACCGAGGTCGTCTCAGCCGCCGGCGAGGGCCAGGGCAGTCCGACGGCGAACGCCGCCAGGCTGACCGCCACGACCCGGTGGGCGTACGACTGGACCAGCAGCGACGCCGCCACCTGCCGGTCGCCGCTCCCTGTCGAGCCGCCCCCGTCGACCGCATCGTCGACGGCGCTGGCCAGGTCGGCGACGCCGATCCTGTCGCAGTCGAGCCAGCCGTCCTCGTCCACCGGCGGGTCACCGGTGGACGCCCGGAGGTAGTCGACCCGAGCAACGACGTGAGCGAGCACGTCCTCCACGTTGGCGCTCATGCCACGGCTCCTTCGGCAAGGATCCGATCGAGCGCACCGAGGTCGAGGTGGTGCTCGAGCAGGTCCGCCAGTCGGTCGATCCGCCGTTGGCGGACGGCCTCGAACGACCGGCTGCTACCGACGCGCTTGCCCGCCCGGAGGGCGACGGCCTCGAGCAGGGCTGCCCTCACCCCGTCCGGTTCGAGCAGGCCGTGCAGCGACGTCCCCCACACGGTGCCACCGGCCGGAGTCGTGCCGACCGTGCCGTCTCCGTCTGCGTCTCCGTCTGCGTCGTCGAGCTCGACGAAGGCTGGCCCGTGCGCCCGTACGGCGCCGTGATGGATCTGGTAGCCGTTCGCCGGTTGTCCGAACAGGCGGCCTCGGCGCCACCTGGTGACCTTGTCGAGGTCGAACGTCGTGGAGGCGTCGAGCAGGCCGAGGCCGGAGGTGGTCTGCTCCGAGGACTCGACACCGTGAGGATCGGCGATCGACCGGCCGAGCATCTGGTAACCGGCGCAGATGCCGAGCACGACGCTCCGCAGGGAACCGATGGCCTCGTCGAGGCGGCGCGAGCGGAGCCATCGCAGGTCGGCGACCGTCGACTTCGAACCGGGGATGACGAGGAGGTCGGGCTGCCCGACTCCCCGACCGTCGTCCACCCACCGCAGCCGCACGCCGGGCTCCATCCGCAACGGATCGATGTCGGTGAAGTTGGCAATGTGAGGTAGCCGCACCACCGCCACGTCGAGCAGGTCGGTCGGGCCGGCGGGGTCGGTCCGCTCGAGCGGCACGGAGGCGTCGCCCTCGTCTGCCGACGGACCGTACAAGGGCTGGTTGAGGGCGAGCGAGTCCTCGCTGTCGATCTCGGGCCCGTCCAACCACGGCAGCACCCCGACCGTCGGGATACCGCATCGCTCCTCCAGCTGGGCCGTCCCGTCGAAGAGCAGGGCCGGGTCACCGCGGAACTTGTTGATCACGAACGCCTTGACCAGCGCCCGGTACTCGGCGGGCAAGAGGGCGACCGTCCCGAACAGCGAAGCGAACACGCCGCCGACGTCGATGTCCCCGACGACGATGGCTGGGAGCCCGGCGCGGTGGGCAAGGCGGAGGTTGACGATGTCGGCGTCGAGGAGGTTGATCTCGGCCGGGCTCCCCGCGCCCTCGAGGACGACCACGTCGTACCGTCGACGGAGGTCGGCCAAGGCGTCCAGCACGACGTCGAGCAGTTCCGGTTTGCGTTGGTGGTACTCGGCCGCCGTCATGGTGCCCAACGGGCGACCCATCACGACGACCTGGCACCGATGCCCTTCCATCGGCTTGAGCAGCACGGGGTTCATGGCCACGTCGCTGTCGACGCCGGCCGCCATGGCCTGGAAGGCCTGGGCTCGGGCGATCTCGTGGCCATCGGGGGTGACCGCCGAGTTGTTCGACATGTTCTGGGCCTTGAACGGCGCCACCCGCACGCCTCGCCTGGCGTAGAGGCGGCACAGGCCGGCCGCGACGGTGCTCTTTCCGGCGTTGGACGTGGTGCCGCACACCATGACCGCACCGGCCAGCTGTGACGGCTCGTTCTGGCTCACCCGTGACGTCTCCCGCGTCGAGCTCTCCTGTGGCCACAGGTCTCCTGGCTTCCGGATCGACGCTCGCCCCGGCCTTCCCGTCCGGTTGGACCGTGGCCACAGATGGGGTTCGCTCCCCGGCTACAGTTGCGGGACAGCCCCGGACTCGCACCGGCGTTCCCTGTAACCGCCTCGGACGCTACCAGTCCCAGGGACCTCGCCGCTCTCGCCATGCGAACACCGTGACCGATCTGCCCCGTGTCCTCGTGCTCGCAGGGACGGCCGAGGCCAGCTACCTCGCCGAGGCGCTGGCGGCCCGGGGCGACGTCGACGTCGTCACCTCGCTGGCCGGTCGGACGGCCAGCCCGGCGCCACTGCCCGGGCACCGCCGGGTCGGCGGGTTCGGCGGTGTCGACGGGCTCGTCTCGTACCTCCGGGCCGAGCACGTCTCAGCGCTGGTGGACGCCACCCACCCCTTCGCCGCGGTGATGCGCTGGCACGCGTCCGAGGCGTGCGAGCGGGCCGGGGTCCCGCGGCTCCGCCTCGAACGACCACCGTGGCGAGCGCAGCCGGGAGACTGCTGGACCGCTGTCGACGACCTGGCCGCGGCGGCCACGGAGGTCGCCGCCGGCCCTTCCCGCCGCGTGCTCCTGACCACCGGTCGCAGCGAGCTGGCGGTCTTTGCCCTCGCCTCCGACGGACACAGGAGCTGGCTGGTGCGCACCATCGACCCTCCCGGACAGCTACCCCTTTACCCGGCGGCGGTCCTGCTCGGACGTGGCCCGTTCACCGTGCCGGAAGAGACGGCGCTCCTCGAGCGCCACCAGATCGACCTCGTCGTGACCAAGAACAGCGGCGGGGATGCCGCCGCCGCCAAGCTCGAGGCTGCCCGCCACCTGGGCGTGGCGGTCGTCGTCGTCAACCGTCCGCCATCGCCGGCCGGGCCGGCAGCGAGCACGGCCGCCGAGGCACTCGCATGGGTGTGCGCCGTGCTCGGTCTCCCGCGCTCGGGTTGAGCACGCCGGAGGGACCTCGGCCGGGGACCCACCGTGCCGGCCCGCCCGGGGTCCCCGAGGCACCTCACCATCCCGTTACGTAGTCGGCCGTTACGTAGTCGGCCGTTACGTAGTCGGCCGTTACGTAGTCGACCGTTACGTGGTCGCTGTCGTCTCCGAGCCGTGGCCGTGGTCGAGGTGGTCGGCGGCGAGGTGGGAGTGGCCGTGGTCGAGGTGGTCGGCGGCGAGGTGGGAGTGGCCGTGGTCGAGGTGGTCGGCGGCGAGGTGGGAGTGGCCGCTGCCACGGGCAAGGCCGACGCGATCCTCGAGGCCGGGGTAGGGGTGACGGTAGGCGCAGGCGTCGCAGTTCGGGGTGGTGCGGCCCTCGACCGCCTCGGCGATCCGGTCGAGGACGATCGACGTGAGCACCGGGCCGGTGCCGAGATAGCCGGCGTCGACGACCTCGATGCCCGTGGCCTCCTCGAAGCGACGGTAGTCCTCGCGCATCCGCTCGAGGAGGACCCCGGTGGCGAGGAACCACGCCAGCACGCCGATCCGCTCGGCACCGAGGCGACGGAGCTGGTCGAGCGCGTCGTAGACGTCGGGCCAGGTGACCCCGGCGAACCCGGCGACGGCCGAGCGCGCTCCGCTCATCTCGGCGAGGAGCCGGCAAACCCGGTACGCCTCGGCGTTGGCATCGGGGTCCGAGGTCCCCCGCGAGAGCACGGCGAGCGGCAGTCCGAGCGCGCCGACCGCGTCGAGGCGCTCGCGTCCGAGCTCGAGGAGCGCATGGTCGACACCCAGGGGTCGGCCGTAGGTGATCCGGACGTCGGGGCGGCGCGTCCGGGCGTCGAGGACGACGGCCGGCACGTCCGACTTGGCATGACCGGCAGCGTGGAGCATGAGGGGCACCACGACGATGTCGCGTGCACCGCTGTCGAGGAGCTCCTCCATCGCACGCGATGCCGGCGGATCGCTCAGCTCGAGGTACCCGAAGCGAACGGCACGGTCCGGCTCCTCGTCGGCCACGGCCCGGGCGAGCACGGCCATCTCGTGCTGGCCCGCGTCGGAACGTGAGCCGTGGGCGACGAGCAGCACCGCCTCAGGCACGACCACCCCCCTGTCGTGCCACACGGACGAGGGCGTTCAGCACGGCGGCGGCGGCGGCCGAACCCCCCTTGTCGCCGACGTTGCTCACCGCCGGCAGCGTCGTCTCCCGCAACGCCGCCTTCGCCTCGGCCGCACCGACGAAGCCGACGGGCATGCCGACGACGAGGACCGGGTCCACGGCACCGGCGCGACCGAGCTCGACGAGCGCGGCCAGGGCGGTCGGAGCGCAGCCCACCACGAAGATGGCGCCGTTTGGGTGCTCCTCCACGGCCAGCCGCATCGCCGCCGCGCTCCGGGTCGGACGTTCCCCTCGAGCGGCCCGGGAGAGGAAACAGGAGACCTCGACGCCCGAGATGCCGGCAGCGACCATCTCGACGTCGGCGACGACCGGGGCGTGGTGGGCGAGCGCCTCCACGGCCGCTTCGAGCGACGGCTCCTCGACCACCATCGACCGGGCGAGGTCGAGGTCGGCCGTGGCGTGGGCAACCCGGGCGACGACGGCCCGGCTGAGCGGTGGCAAGGCGCCGAGGTCGAGCATGCCTTCGAGGATCCGGTAGCTCTCCTGCTCGATCGGGTGGACCTCGTCGATCGGGTGGACCGTCACCACCATGCTCCTTCCCTGATGGCACCCGCCGGGCAGATCTCGATACAGGCGAGGCAGGCGGTGCAACGGGCCTCGCTCACCACGAGGCCACCGCGCCCGGGCCGGATGGCCTGCTCGGGGCACGTCGCCAGGCACGCCCCGCAGCCCGTGCAGCGGTCGTCGATCGTCACGACGGTGGCGGTGCGCACCGTCACGGTTGGTATCCGCGCGGGGTGACCATGCGGCCACCATAGAGCCCCGTGGTCGTGGCCCCGACGACCACGCAGGTCGTCATCCCCACGGCAT
This sequence comes from Acidimicrobiales bacterium, assembly GCA_049964655.1. Lineage (GTDB taxonomy): Bacteria > Actinomycetota > Acidimicrobiia > Acidimicrobiales > RAAP-2 > JAJZJT01. The sequence goes on along the minus strand of JBMFXC010000062.1, from coordinate 8,714 downwards.
CCGGGTTCGCCTCGGCGAGCGTCGTCACCTCGACCCGTTCACCGGCCCTCGCCGCGTCGGTCACCAGACCGACGGGCGTCGTAGGCGGTCGGTACCTCCGAAGGATGTCCAACGCGGCACCGAGCTGCCAGGTCCGCGCCCGCGAGCGCGGGTTGTAGAGCACGACGGCGAGGTCGGCTTCGCCGACGGCGTGGAGCCGCCGCTCGATGGCTTCCCACGGCGTCAACAGGTCCGACAAGCTCACCAGCGCGTGGTCGTGCCCGAGCGGTGCGCCGAGCAGCGACGCGGCAGCGATCCCGGCGGTGACCCCGGGCACGACGTCGACCGCTACTCCCGGAGCGACCTCGGGAGCCAGCTCGAGGACGATCGAGGCCATGGCGAAGATGCCTGCGTCACCCGAGCAGACGAGGGCGGCTCGCCGACCCGATGCGGCCACCTCGAGCGCCCGGCGAGCCCGGTGGACCTCCTCGCCGATGGCCGAGACCTCGACGACCTGACCGGGGACGAGGAGGTCGGCTGCCTGGTCGACGTACGGCCCGTAGCCGATGACGACCTCGGCCGAACGCACCGCGCTCGCCGCAGCCGGCGTCCGGTGCGCCGGCGAACCGGGGCCGAGCCCCACGACCGACAGTGCTCCCTGAGGGGCCCGGCGCCGCGCGATCGCCACGGTGGCCGTCGCCGCTCGCTGCTTGGCCACCACGAGGTCCGCTCCCTCGCCCGCGGCCAACAGCGCTGCCGCCTCTGCGACGCTCGGCGTGCCGACGGCTGCCGCTACCACGGGACTCGGCCGGGGAACGGGGACGGGAGCCAGCTCGTCGGCGGAGAACGAGCGCACCGGCAACCCCAACGACGTGACGGAACGGTGCGCCCGCCGACGGTCGATGGTGGCAACCAGGTCGACGCTGGCCCGAGCCAGCCCTGCCCCGACCAGCGTGGCCTCGAGCAGGCTTCCGACCTCCTCGGGTGTCGCCTCGCTCGAGCAACCGACCCCGACGACGAGCGAGGGCGGGTGCAGGAGCACGGTCCCCTCTTCGAAGGGACCGGCGGCATCGGTGACCACGACCCGCTCGGGCCCCGTCCCCGCCTCGAGCGCCGCTGGTCCGTGCCAACCGGGGACGGCGACCTCGACGAGGGGGAACCGACCGGCGAGCATCGCCGCGGTGACGCCGGCGACGTCCCCGGCGGCGCGGAACCCAGGGAGCTCGTCGAGCGAGGGCGTGCCGCTGGCGTCGGTCGCCGTCGTGACGACGGGCTCCGCTCCGAGCAACGCCGCCACCTCGCGGGCGAGGGCGTTGGCTCCGCCACCGTGGCCCCCGCACAGGGCCACGACGTACCGACCGGCCTCGTCGACGCAGACGACACCAGGGTCGTCCTGCTTGGTCGTGAGGAGCGGGGCGACCACCCGGACCGCGACACCGGTCGCCACCAGCAGCACCAGCGCGTCGACCTCTCCCCACAGCCGCCGCACGGTGTCGCCGAGCGAACCGTGGACCGACTCGTAGGGAAGACGTGCCGCGGCGGCGCGCCCTGCTTCGGTCACCGAGACGGCGACGACCCTCACGGCTCGGGCCCCCAGACGACGAACACGGGGTGGTGGGCGTCCAGGCGCAGCCCGCCGTCGGCGAGCCGTTCCCCGCGAGCGACCGTCACCTGCACGAGGTTGCCGAGCAGCGCCTCGGCAGCAGCCGCCCGGTCCATCGCCGCGTAGGTAGCGACCACCTGGCCGCCGGGCACCAGCCGGTCGAGCACGCTGGTGAGCACGTCGAGGCCGCCTCCGCCGATGAAGACCCGGTCGGGGTCGGGCAGGCCGGCCAGTGCCGCCGGCGCCTCGCCGGTCACGACGTCGACGGTGACACCGTGGCCCGCCGCGTTCGCCCGCGCCCGGTGTGCGTCCTCGGCGTCCCGTTCCACCGCGTACACCTTCAGCCCTGGTGAGAGGCCAGCCGCTTCGATGGCGACGCTGGCGCTCCCGGCACCGACGTCCCACAGCACGCCTGCTGGCGGGAGCGCGAGCTTGCCGAGCACGACGGCGCGCACCTCGGCTTTCGTGATCATGCCGCCCCGGTGGGCGAACGCCTCCACCGGCCGGCCCCACGCCAGGGACGGCGTCGGGGCAACCGGGTCGCTCCCGAGCAGCACGACGACCGATCGCCCGTCGAAGACCCCCGCCGCCAGACCGGCGAGATCGGTCCTGACGATCGCTTCGTCTGCCGTGCCGAGCCGGGAGCACACGACGACCTGGCGTCCGTCCACGCCGGCGGCAACCAGCGCCGCGCCGACCGCCTCCGGAGGGTTGGCCGGCGACGTGAGCACGGCCACCTTGGCGGCCCGAGCCGCCACGGCTACCGCCTCGGCGAGCGGTCGTCCGTGGGCGGAGACGACGGCGGCGTCGTCCCAGGGGATCCCCAGCCGGCCGAAGGCCACGGCGATCGACGAGGGGCCGGGGTGCACGTCGAGGACGTCTGGTCCGAAGCGCTCGGCCAGCGGGCGCACGACGCCGAAGAAGCCCGGGTCGCCCGACGCCAGGACGCAGACGCTGCCCGGCTCGTCGGCGATGGCGTCCATCGCGGCGCCGAGGTCGGCGCCGAGGACCACGGTGCGGGCTCCGACCGGAGCCAAGGCCAGATGCTCCCGACCGCCGACGACCAGCGCCGCTCCGGCGAGCGCAGCCGCCGGTGCCGCGGCGAGCGGAGCGCCGTCGGCACCGACACCGACGACGGCGATCGCCTCAGGCACGGGCCACGACCCCCGAGCCCTCGAAATCGACCATCGCCACCTCGAGGGAGAGGGCGTGCGCGACGTGGGCGAGACAGGCCGCGCGCGCTTGGCGGCAGAGCTCCTCGAGCGGCTCGACGCAACCGTTGGCCAGGCAGACCTCGAAGAAGTGGCGGGCCGTCGCCGTCTCGGTCGCCGCGGCCTGGACCGCTCGAGGAGCGTCCACCGCCACCGCCAGCGACGCGAGGAACGCGCCGTCGACCTCGGACCGGTGGACGTGGGTCATCATCACCCCGCTGGCCAGCTTGGTGATCTTGCCGGCCATGCCCACAAAAAGCACCGAGGAGATCCCCCGCGCCGCCGCCCGGCGCAGGGCGATCCCGGTGAAGTCGCCCACCTCGACGAAGCAGACCTCGTCCAGATCGGGGCAGAGCCTCCGGGCAGCGGCCTCGGACCGGTGACCGGTGGCGAGCACGAGGCGGTCGTGGCCCTGCGCCGCGGCGACCTCGACCTGCTGGACGACGGAGGCCCGGTAGGCCGCCGTCGAGAACGGCCTGACGACCCCGGTCGTGCCGAGGAGGGAGATCCCGCCGACGATGCCCAGGCGGGCGTTCGTCGTCTGTGCCGCCATCGCCTCGCCACCCGGCACCGAAAAGGTCACCTCGAGCGGATCGTCGGTCACCTCGGCCAGCGCAGCCATGATCATGCGGCGGGGGACCGGGTTGATGGCCGGGGCCCCGACCGGCAGGCCGAGGCCCGGAAGAGTCACCACGCCGACCCCCTCCCCCGCCGGCAGCACGGTCTCCCCCCGTCCCGCGGCCACCGCCGCGGTGATCCGCGCGCCATGGGTGCAGTCCGGGTCGTCCCCGGCGTCCTTCACCACCACGCAGCGCCACGGCGCCTCGGCCTCGACCGGGAACGAGACGCGCCGGCCGCTCGGCAGGCCGATCTCCACCTGGTCGGGAGCGACCCCGGCGAGCAGGCCGGAGGCGGCCGCCTTGGCAGCCGCCGCGGCACACGTGCCCGTCGTCCAACCCGTCCTTAGCCCACGCCGGGAACTGGGTAGCTGGCTCGGAGAGGCCTCCACCGCGCACCCGCCCCTCATCGTCTCCGCCGGCCGGCCGGGCGCCCCTTGGTCGTGCCGGGAAGCGACCGGCGGCGGTAGCGGTGGGCGAACGCCGGCGAGTAGAGGTGGCTGCGGGCGGCAGGAGCGGCCAGTGCCGGCCCGACGATGACGAGCACGGTCGTTGTGGCTCCGGTGGCGACGATCGCGTCGGCGAGCTCGCCGACCGTCGTACGCACCACCTCCTCGTCCGGCCACGAGACCCGCACGACTACCGCTGCCGGCGTGTCGGGCGCATAGGCGGACCCGACGTCGAGCAGCGCCGCCTGCAGTTCGGCCGGGCGGGCTGCCGAAAGGAAGACCGCCATCGTGGCGCCGACGGCAGCGAAGGCTTGGACCGACTCGCCGGGAGGCATGCTCGCCACCGTGCGCCCGGCGAGCCGGGTCATGACGACGCTCTGGGCCACGCGCGGGATGGTGAGCTCGCGCCCGAGGGCGGCGGCGGCGGCGGCAAGCGAAGTGACGCCCGGGACGATCTCATAGGGTCGGTCGTTGGCCTCGCACCAGTCGATCTGCTCCTGGATCGCTCCGTAGATCGACGGGTCACCCGAGTGGAGCCGGACGATGGCCGCCTCGGGATGCGCCGCGTAGAGGGCGAGGACGTCCTCCAGCGTCATCGACTTCGAGTCGACGACCTCGGCCGTCACCCCGGCGTGGTCGAGGAGCGCCGCCGGCACGAGCGACGACGCCCAGATGACGAGGTCGGCGCGCGCAAGACGGTCACGGCCGCGCACGGTGATGAGGTCGTCGGCGCCGGGCCCGGCACCGACGAAGGAGATCACCGTCGACCTCCCGAAGCCGTCCGTCCTGGCGGGACGACGACGCTCGCCAGGTAGGCAGCCGGGTCGGCCGCTGCCTCCTTCAGCGGGACGACCCGCTCGCCGGGCAGCCCGAGCAGCTCCCCGAGCACGGCGTCGTCGAGGCGACCGGCTCGCTCGAGGCGATCGGCGATGGCCGGCACGTAGCGCCCACCCTTGTAGATCACAACTGCGGCGTCGGCGTCGGCGAGGGGGACATCGAGGACTTCGGGCCCGTCGACGGCGCTGACCAGGTGGAGGCGCTCGCTCCCGTCGAGCAGCGGCGCCCCGCGGCGCGCCGCGACGTCCTGGAAGGCCATGATGCCGGGCACGGTCTCGACCACCGTCGCCGGCAGCCGCTGGCACACCAGCGCCGCAAGGTGGTGGAACGTGCTGTAGACGTTGGGGTCGCCGAGCGTGACGAAGGCCACCCGCTCGTCGGCCTCCAGACAGGCGACCACCTGCTCGGCCGCCGCCTCGTGCGCCGCACCACGAGCAGCCTCGTCCCGCAGGATGGCGAACACGAGCCGTTCGACGCGGACCTCGGGCGCCACCTGGCTCACGATCGACTCGGCGCGACCGACCGCGTCGCTCGCCATGGTCGGCCCGAAGACGCGGTCGGCCGCCCGCAGCACCGCGACGGCTTTCAACGTCACCAGTCCGGGGTCGCCCGGTCCGACGCCAACGCCAATGAAGGTCGGGGCCATGTCCTTCTCCGTAGAACGCGACATCGCGGCACTGCAGCTGGTCTCGTGACGTCTGGACTGCCGGACGTCCCAGACGTCCCAGGCTCTCGCGTCCCGACGTCCGGGTCGCGCCGACGGCCGAGGGATGCCGCCGCGCAGCGCTGCGGCCTGACCCTACCGCACCCGTACTGGGGGCCCTTCCGTACCGGGGAGGACCCGGGTGCCAGGAGCGGTTGCCGAAGCGACAAAGCGGGCGGCGGGGCCGGGGTCGCCACCGAGATGGAGATGGAGGTAGGTGGCGAGCAGGCTGGACGTGGCGAACCCACCGAGGGAGCGACCGTGGCGACCCTCCAGCACCAGGGCGTCGCCGGACGGCTCGAGGGTGGAGTAGTGGAACTCGTGCCCCCGGAGCACCGAGCCGGCGGGACCGAGCGGCGTCTGACGCTGCAGGGTCGCTCGCCGGTACCCGAGGGTGAGCGTCCCGGTCATCTCCGCCTCGGCCGGCACCGCGGCGACCAGCGGCACCCCACCAAGCGAGCGGGCGAGGAACAGCAGCCCGCCACACTCCGCCCAGGTGACCAGCCCGTTTGCGACACGAGCCCGCACGTCGGCCAGCAGGGGCGCGTTGGCAGCCAGTTGGCCGGCGAAGACCTCGGGGAACCCTCCGCCGAGGTAGAGGGCCTCGGCGCCGTCGGGCAGCGCCGGATCTGCGAGCGGGTCGAAGGTGAGCAGTTCGCCCCCGGCGGCGGCCAGGGCCTCGAGGTTGTCCGGGTAGACGAAGCCGAAGGCGGGGCCGGCGGCGACGGCCACCCGGGCGTGCCCGGAGCGCTCGGGCAGGGGCGGCTCCGGGACGACCCGCTCCGGGGCCCCCCGGGCGAGCGTCACCAGCGCGTCCAGGTCGACCGAGCGTGCCGTCGCCGCGCCGAGACGCACGAGCGAGCCGGCGACCGCCGACGGTTGCTCGGCGACGGGCACGAGACCCAGGTGGCGGTCCCGCCACGACCAGGTGTCGTCACGGGGCAGCGCGCCGAGCACCGGCACTCCGAGGGGTCCGAGCGCCTCCCGGAGCAGGTCGAGGTGGCTCGGTCCGCCGACGCGATTGAGCACGACGCCGGCGACCCGGACGTCCGGCTCGAAGCTGGCGAAACCGTGCACCAGCGCTGCCACCGACCGGCTCATGGCCGAGGCGTCAACGACGAGCACGACCGGCGCGTCGAGCAGGCGGGCGATCGACGCCGTGCTTGCCTCCGGGCCGTCGCCGGAGGCTCCGTCGAAGAGCCCCATCACGCCTTCGACGACGAGCAGGTCGGCTCCCGACGCTGCTCGTGCCGCCAGCGGGGCGACGGCGTCCTCGCCGCAGATCCAGCTGTCGAGGTTGCGGCCGGCGCGACCGGTGGCGAGCGCGTGGTAGCCGGGGTCGATGTAGTCGGGCCCGACCTTGGCCGCTGCGACCCTGGTGCCGCGAGCGCGCAACGCCGCCATCACGCCGGTGGCCACCGTCGTCTTGCCGACACCGGAGGAGACGCCGGCGACAACCAGCCGGGGGCCGAGGACGCCGGTCAGTACTCGATGCCCTTGCTCGCCCGGATGCCCTGGTCGTAGGCGTGCTTGACCTTGCGCATCTCGGTGACCGTGTCGGCGATGTCAACGAGCTCCGGCGGTGCGTCGCGCCCGGTGACGACCACGTTCGTCCCCGGCGCACGGGCCTCGAGCCCGGCGACGACCTCGTCGACCGGGACCCACCCGTAGGTCACCGCGTAGGTCAGCTCGTCGAGGATGAGGAGCTGGTAGGCACCCGAGGCCAGCTTGTCGCGGGCCACCTCCCAGGCGTGCCGTCCTTTGGCTGCCGTCTCGTCGAGGTCGGTCGACTCCCAGGTGAACCCGTCGCCCAGGGTGTGCCACTCGATGCCGAGGTGGTCGGCGAGCTTGCGTTCACCGGTCTTCCACTTGCCACTCTTGACGAACTGGACCACGCCCACGGTCCATCCTCGTGCCCAGCCACGGGCCATGACTCCGAAGGCGGCCGAGGACTTTCCCTTACCGTGACCGGTGTTGACGAGGATGAGCGACTGGGGGCGAGCCATGGGGTAGGCACCCTAGCGACGGCTCCCCGAGACGACAAGGGGTCCGAGGACCTCCGGAGGGACCGACCGGGGGTCCGAGGGTCGCCTCGACCACCGGTGGTCGACTACCGTGGGCGCCGCAGCGCAGGGAACCCGGTGGGAGTCCGGGACTGTCCCGCAACTGTGACCGGGGAGCCAACCCCATCTGAGGCCACGGCCCGAACGGGCGGGAAGGCCGGGGACGGCGACGATCCGGGAGTCAGGAGACCTGCCTGCCCGAGGACCCCTTGGGAACGCGAGGACGACATGACCAGTGGAGCACGGCAACGACGACGCGCCCGCGACCGCTCGGCGCCTGATGCGACCCGGGGAGCACCCGCCGTCGGCGGCGACATGGTGGCCAGGTGGACGACGCCGTGGCGCCGAGCCGTCACCACGGCGGACGCCGGATCGTCACGCTTCCCGACCGGAGGTGAGCGTCACGGCCAGACGTGCCCGCGCCAGGCCCGGAGCGAGCGCCTCGGCGGCGAACCGGGCCCGCCCGAGCGCCTCGGCCTCGCCGTCGGCGACGTGCTCGTCGACGGGGAAGAGCAGCCCGGCCACCGTCCCAGTGTGCCCGACGACCGTCCCGGCCGCTCCCAGGTGGGCCTGCCGCTGGCGCAGCACGTCGAAGAGCCGGTTCGCCAGGAAGGGCTGGTTGAGGGCAGCCGAGCGCGTGGCCGCGTCGGCGAAGGCGAGGGGATCACGATCGACCGTGGCCTCGTCGAGGTCGGCGAGAAGCTGCTCGAAGTGGCGGGCGAGCGCGACCTTTCCGGTGAAGTCGACCGACTCGGTCCGCACCCGCTCGGGCGGGATGGCCATGACGACGGCGAAGCGCGGGTGCCAGGGGTAGCGGCGGAGCAGTTGGCCGGTCCGGGGGCAGAAGGCGACGACACCGTCGTACATCGTCCCGTCGGAACGCTCGATCCCCGTGGCGATCCCGGCGAGCTGCTCCGGGGCCAGGACAGCGTCGACGGCGTCGGCCAGCGCACGGGCGCCGGCCACCACGTCGGCAGTGCTGGAGCCCATGCCCCTGCCGACCGGCAGCGTCGAGCTCGACCTCACCTCGATCGCCACCGGGCCCGTGCCGAGGAGCCGGGCGGTGGCCACGAGTGCCCGTGCCAGCTTCTCCTTGCCCCGAGGGAGCCCGTCGACGGTGACGTCCGGCGCGCTCTTGACCCGGAGCGCGACCTCGGCTCGCCAGTCGATCGGGAGGGTGACGTGGAAGTGCTCGCCACTTCTCAGCACTCCCTGGACGAGCTCGCCACAGGTGCCGACGGCCTGCGCCCGG
>JBMFXC010000061.1:7473-15796 GCA_049964655.1 Acidimicrobiales bacterium | reverse complement strand
AGTCGACCACCACCTGGTCCATGGTGACCGTCCCGGCCAAGGGGCGGCGGCGGCCACCGACCAGCACGGCGACGCCGGCGTCGAAGAGGCGGCGGGGCACCCCGTCGGCGTACCCGAGAGGCACCGTAGCCACCCGGGCGTCCTCGGGAAGCGGGCGGCGGCGGCCGTAGGACGGACGGGCACCGGCGGGCAGGTCGCGCACGGCGGAGATCCGAGACCGCAAGGAGAGCACCGGCCGAAGGGAACGCCCCCCGGTCAGCTCGGTCAGGGCCGAGCCCAGGCGCTCGTCGGGCAGGATGCCGTAGAGGGCGATCCCCACCCGCACCAGGTCGAACCGGCTCGCCGGGTGGGCGATCAGGCCCGCCGAGTTGGCGACGTGGACGACGTCGGGTCGGTGCCCGGCACGCCGGACGGCGGCGAGCGCGGCGTCGAAACGGGCCAGCTGCTCGGACGTGAAGGCGCGGGCCTCCTCGGCAGGGTCCTCGGCCACCGCCAGGTGGGTCCAGAGCCCCTCGAAACGGAGCCCGGCAGCCACCGCGGCGGTGGCCAGCTCGACGACACCCTCGGACGCCACGCCGACCCGGTGCATTCCGGTGTCGACCTTCACGTGGACCGGCACGGACCGCTTGCTCCCTGCCTGCCGGGCGGCGGCAGCCAGGGCGACGATCCCGTCACGGGTCGCCACCGTCGTCGTCAGCTGGTGCTCGACCACGGCCTCCATCGCCCCCGGCGGCGGTTCGGAGAGCACGAGGACGGGCGCGTCGACCCCGGCGTCGCGCAGCGCGACGCCTTCCTCGACGAGCGCCACGGCCAGCCACGACGCCCCGGCCTCGAGAGCGGCCCGGGCGATCGGGACGGCGCCGTGCCCGTAGCCGTCGGCTTTGACCACAGCGCACACCTTGCTCCGTGGACCGGCCAACTGGCCGACGAGGGAGACGTTGTGACGGACGGCGTCGAGGTCGACCTCGGCCCACGCCGGTCGGAACCGGTCAGTCCCCATGCCGGGCCTTCCCCAGGCCTCCCCGCGACTCCCTGTGGCCGGTCGTGCCGGTCGTGCCGGTCGTGCCGGTCGTGCCGGTCGTGCCGGTCGTGCCGACCGTGCCGGTCGTGCCGGTCGTGCCGGTCGTCACTGACAGGGCGCTCGCCAGCCAGTCCGCCACGAGCAGGGGCAGGTCGCCAGCCACCAGCCCGTCACCGGGGCCCCTGGCGCCAGCCCGGCCGTGGACATGGGCAGCCACGGCGGCCGCCTCTCCGGGCGCCACATTGCGGGCCACGAACGCCCCGATCACCCCCGAGAGCACGTCGCCGCTGCCGGCCGTGGCCAGCGCTGGCGTTCCCGACGTCACGAGCCAGCCTCCCTGGTCGGGCCGCGCCACGACCGTGGTCGGCCCCTTCAGCAACACCGTGGCTCCGAGATGGCGAGCCAGCGATCCGGCCGCCTCCAGGCGATCGTCCCCAGGGGCGACCCCCGTCATCCGGGTCAGCTCGCCGTCGTGGGGCGTCACGACGAGCGGGGCACGTCCCTTGGGGGGCTCGGGACCGGAGAGGGCCGCCAAGCCGTCGGCATCGACGACCACGGGCACTTCGGCCTCGGCGACCAGCCGTCGGACGGAGGCCATCGTGGCCGGGTCGCGGCCGAGCCCGGGGCCGACGACCACAGCTCGACAACGGGCCGCTACCTCGAGGGCCGGCGCGGCCCAGTCGACTGCGGGCAGGGCGACGTGCACGGCCTCGGTGGCCGGTTGGGCAGCCAGCTCTGCTCCGGGCACCCCGAGGCGGACCATGCCCGCTCCCGCCCGTAGCGCGCCGGTCGCTGCCATCGCCGCCGCTCCGCCCATGCCGGGAGACCCGGCGACGACCAGCACGGCAGCCGACCACTTGTGGGCATCGTCGGACCGACGCGGGACGATCCGGGCAACGTCGGCGTCTTCCACCAGCCACCAACGCGCCCCGGAGACGTCGAGGCCGATGTCGGCCACCGACACCCTCCCGGCGAGGGCGCGACCTCGACCGAGGACGAGCCCGGGCTTCAACGACGCGAACGTCACCGTCAGGTCGGCGGCGAGCGCCGCTCCGGGGACCCGCCCGGTGTCGCCGTCGACGCCCGAGGGGATGTCCACGGCAAGCACGGCGGCGCCGGGCGGCACGACAGGAGGGCGGTAGGAGCCACGGAAGCCGGTGCCGAAGGCGGCATCGACGACGAGGTCGCACGCCGGGAGCTCCCAGGGTCCGTCGGCACCCCGAGGGACGTCGACCACGACGACCCGGGCACCCCTCCGAGCCAGATGACTGGCCGCCACCCGGCCGTCGGCCCCGTTGTTCCCCTTGCCGCTCACGACGGTCACCCGGCGGCCATAAGCGCCGCCAAGGAGCGAGAGGGCAGCCGTGGCGACGGCTCGGCCGGCTCGGGCGACGAGGACGGGGAGAGGGGTCGTCACCTGGGCAGCCTCGTCGGCGGCGCGCATCTCGGTCACGGTCAGAACTGGCTGCACGGGGCGGTCCTCAGGTGGTCAGCTGGGCGCTGTCGCCGCCGAGGGCGGTCACCGAGGCCAGCGCCAGATGGTCGGTGTGGGTGAGGGTGCACAGCCACGTCGCCACCCCGGCGTCGGCGGCCAGCGCGGCCGCTCCGCCGGTGACGGCCAGCTCGGGGCGACCGGTCTCCTGCCGAACCACGGCGACATCGTGGAACCCGAATGCTCCGATCCCGACACCGAGGGCCTTCATCGTGGCCTCCTTGGCGGCGAAGCGCGCCGCCAGATGGGGGACCGGGTCGCGAGACCGGGCGGCGTAGCGCCGTTCGCCCTCGGTGAAGAGCCGGCTTGCGAGACCGGGCCGGCGCTCGAGCACCCGCCGCAACCGGTCGACGTCCACGGCGTCGATCCCCGTCCCGAGGACGCCGGACAAGCCGGTCGTGCCCGACGGGCGCAGCGGGACGCCGGATCGACGCTGCTGGGCCGGTGCCGTCACTCGACGGTGACCACCTTGGCCAGGTTGCGCGGACGGTCCACGTCGTACCCGTGCAAACGGGCCAGCGCGTAGGCGAAGAGCTGGAACGGGACGACGTCGACCACGGGCGACAGCAGCGGGTGGGTCGCGGGCACCCACAGGACCGCGTCGGCGAGGCCGGCCGTCTCCTCGTCGCCGTCGTTGGCCACGAGCACGACGGTGGCACCTCGACTACGCACCTCGGCCACGTTCGCCATCATCTTCTCCCACAGCCCGGTTCGGGTGGCCACCCCGAGCACCACGGTGCCCGGTTCGACCAGTGCGATCGGACCGTGCTTGAGCTCTCCGGCAGGGAACCCCTCGGCACGCAGGTAGGAGAGCTCCTTCAGCTTCAACGCTCCCTCAAGGGCGACCGGGTAGCCCACGTGGCGGCCGAGGAAGAGGAACGCCGACGCGTCGCGCACCTGCTCGGCCACGGCGCGGACGTCGTCTCCCCGGTCCACGGCGAGCCCGACCTTGTCGGGGAGGGCATGGAGGTCGCCGAGGAGGAGCCGCACGTCGGCGTCCTCCAGCGTGCCGCGAACCTGGGCGAGCGTGAGGGCGAGGAGCAACAGGGCGGTGATCTGGGCCAGGTGGGTCTTGGTCGCCGCCACCCCGATCTCGGGACCGGCCCGGGTGTAGAGCACGGCGTCGGCTTCACGGGTCATCGAGGCATCGACGACGTTGCAGACCACCAGCACGCGTGCCCCCTTGCGCTTCGCCTCGCGCAGCGCCTGGAGCGTGTCGACCGTCTCACCCGACTGGCTCACCCCGACGACCAGGGTCCCTTCGTCGACGACCGGGTCGCGGTAGCGGAACTCCGAGGCGATGTCGATCTCGACAGGCAGGCGAGCCCAGTGCTCGATGGCGTACTTGGCCATCAGCCCGGCGTGGTAGCTGCTCCCGCAGGCCACCACGAAGACCTTGTCGATCCCGGCGAGCACGTCGCGACCGACCCGCAGCTCGTCGAGGACGAGGCGCCCGTCGGCATGGACCCGGTCGAGCAGGGTGTTGGCCACGGCCGTCGGCTGCTCGTGGATCTCTTTGCTCATGAAATCGTCGAAGCCGTCCTTGCGCGCCGCGTCGAGGTCCCACTCGACGGTGGTGGCAACGGGCTCGACCGGGTCCCCCTCGAGGGTGGTCACGACGAGCGAGCCCGGGCGCAACTCGGCGAGCTGGTCGTCGTCGAGGACGTAGAAGCGGTCCGTCCGTCCGAGCAGGGCGGGGATGTCCGAGGCCAGAAAGGCCGAGCTCGAGGTCACGCCGACCACGAGGGGCGAGACCCGGCGGGCTGCCACCACCAGGTCGGGCTCGTCGGCGGCCAGCACGGCCAAGGCGAAGGCGCCCCGCACCCGAGCCAGCGCGGCGCGCACCGCGGCGGCCAGCCCCGGCGCGCCGCCGGCGAGCGCTGCTTCGACCAGGTGCACGATCACTTCGGTGTCCGTCTCGGAGCGGAGACGGTGGCCGGCGCTGGACAGCTCGGCAGCGAGCTCGGTGTGGTTCTCGATGATGCCGTTGTGGACCACGGCGATCCGTCCCGTGCAGTCGAGGTGCGGGTGGGCGTTCCCCTCCGAGGGCCGCCCGTGGGTAGCCCAGCGCGTGTGCCCGATGCCGGCCCGGACCGGCGCCGACGCCCCCTCGGCCTGCTTGGCCAGGTGGTCGAGGGAACGGGTGCCATCCGCAGCCCGCGCCCGCCACAAGGTGACCGGTGCAGCACCCTCGAGGTCGCCGTCCACCACCGTGGCATCGTCACAGACCGTGGTCAGGGCGAGACCGGCCGAGTCGTAGCCGCGGTACTCGAGCCGGGCCAGCCCGTCGAGGATGACGTCCAGCACCTCGTCCCCGCCCGTCGCCGCGATGATGCCGCACATGATGGGAAGGCTACCGGCCGTCGGACACAGGTGCCCCCGGCCCGCGTGCCGGAAGGCCGGCCGTCACGCCGGAGGGTGCGGGGCGGAGGCGAGGTGGTCGGCCACCGTCGCCGCCAGCCGGTCCGCCACCGTCGCCGCAACGGTCGCGTCGGACGCCTCGACCATCACCCGGACCACCGGTTCGGTCCCGCTCGGTCGTACCAGCACGCGGCCACGTTCCCCCAGGGCCGCCGACTCCTCGGCGATGGCCTCCCACACTGCCCGGCACTCCCCCAGCGCCCGGGCATCGGGAACCGGCACGGCGAGCAGCACCTGGGGCACCGGGTCGACGAGCCCGTCGAGCAGATCGGCGAGCGGTCGCCCCGAACGCACCACCTTGTCGGCGAGGACCAGGCCGGTGAGCAGCCCGTCCCCCGTGGTGGAGAGGCGGCGAAAGATGATGTGACCCGACTGCTCGCCGCCGAGGGAGAGCCCGTCGGCGTCCAGCGCCGCGAGCACGTGACGGTCTCCCACCGGGGTCTCCTTGACGACGATGCCGCGTTCGCGCATAGCCAGACGAAAGCCGAGGTTGGTCATGACGGTCACGACCACGGTGTTACCGGCTAGCTGGCCGCGCTCGGCCAGGTCGACGGCGAACAGGGCAAGGAGCGCGTCCCCGTCGACGACCGTGCCAGCGGCGTCGACGGCAAGCAGCCGGTCGGCGTCCCCGTCCAGGGCGAGCCCGAGGTCGGCCCCGTGCTCGACCACCGCCATGGACAAAGCGGCGGGCTGCGTCGAGCCGACCCCGTCGTTGATGTTGGCGCCGTCGGGCTCGCACCCGATGGCCACCACCTCGGCACCGAGCCGCCGGTAAAGGTCGGCAGCGAGCACCGAGGCTGCACCGTTGGCGCTGTCGACGACCAGTCGGAGACCGTCGAGCCGGCGGCCCTCCACCAGTGTGCAGAGGTGGTCGAGGTACGCCTCCCCGACACCGGGGTCCGCGTCGATCCTGCCCACGGCGTGGCCAGACGGCCGCAGTGGGCCGCGGACCGACGGGTCGAGGACGCGGACGACCTCCTCCTCGATGGCGCGCTCGTCCGCTTCGGCGAGCTTCGTTCCACCGGCACCGAACAGCTTGATGCCATTGTCGGCAAACGGGTTGTGCGACGCCGACACCACGCCAGCGGGCACTCGGTCACGGGCTGACAGCCAGGCGAGTGCCGGGGTGGGCAGGACGCCGGCGTCGACCACGTCAGCCCCTTCGGCCGCCAGACCAGCGGAGAGGGCCGCCTGGAGCAGGGCGCCCGAGCGCCGTGTGTCGCGACCCACGACGAAGGTCGGCGCCGGCAGGCATCGGGCAGCCGCACGCCCCAGAGCCAGGACCGCCTCGGGCGTCAGCTCCGTGTTGGCGACACCCCGGATGCCGTCGGTACCGAAGCGGAGCCCGCCAGCCACTGCTCAGCGCTTCGAGTACTGGGGGGCCTTACGGGCTTTCTTCAAGCCGTACTTCTTCGACTCCTTCTCGCGGGCGTCGCGGCTCAAGAACCCACCCCGCTTGAGCACGGCCCTGAGCTCGGGGTCGAGGGCGCACAGCGCCCGGGCCACGCCGAGCCGGAGCGCTCCCGCCTGGCCGGCGACACCGCCCCCGTCGATGGTGGCGTCGATGTCCCACGACTGCGTGGTGTCAGTGACCCGCAGCGGCTCGGTGGCCACCATCCGGTGGGTGGCCGAGGTGAAGTAGGCCTCGAAGGGCTGCTTGTTGATGGTGATGGTGCCCTGGCCGGGGCGGAACCGGACGCGGGCGACCGCCCGCTTGCGGCGTCCGGTCGTCTGGCACAGGGGGGCGGCGTTGGCCACGGAGAGCTCCTCGTTGGGTGGTCGTCGGGCGGGCCTGCTCAGGCCCCGCTGCGCGCCGAGGGCGTGCGCCGGGCTCGGGGCAGCTCGAGAGGGACAGGCGACTGGGCCTGGTGGGGATGGTCGGGACCCCGGTAGACCTGCAGCTTGCGGGCCATCTGGCGCCCCAGCCGGTTCTTCGGCAGCATCCCCCGCACCGCGTCACGCACGACGTCGTCGGCGTTCGTCGCCAGCAGGTCTCGGTACCGGGTAGCGGTCAGGCCACCGGGATAGCCGCTGTGCCGGTAGGCGAACTTGGTGTCCTCCTTGCCGGCAGTGAGCACGACCTTGTCGGCGTTCACCACGATCACGTGGTCGCCGGTGTCGACGTGGGGGGCGAAGGTCGGCTTGTGCTTCCCCCGCAGGATCGACGCGACCTCGCTGGCCAGACGCCCGAGCACCAGTCCGTCGGCGTCGACGACGTGCCAGGCGCGCTCGATGTCGCTGGGCCTTGGGGTGAACGTACGCACGTGTGGTCCTTGCTCGGTCGCTGTTCTGTTGCCGGTGTGGTCTGTTGCCGGTGTGGCTGGTCGTACCGCCAGCCCCGGCGTGGCTGCCGCTCCGTTCCTGTCCCGCTGGCGTCGGTGCCGACCGGCGGAGGACCGGCATCGGCCGAGTGCGCCCGACCCGGTGCCACCAGCTGCCGGCTCGGCACCTGGTGAGCTCCGGTGGTCGTCCGGTCTGCCCGGGCGCACGGCCCGGTGAGCGGCCCCAAACTGTAGGACGTCGGCGGGTCCGGAAGCAAGCCGACCCCTTCGGGGAGGGGGCTCAGGCAGGCAGTGCCTCGGGGAGCGGGTCGGTGTAGCGCACGGCGACGAGGGCGAGACCGTGAGGCGGAGCGGGTTGAGCGGCCCCGGAGCGGTCAGCCGCACGCAGCGTTGCCACGACGTCAGCGGGCCGTCGGCGGCCCCGGCCGACGTCGACCAGGGTACCCACGATCGACCGCACCATCTGGTGACAGAAGGCGTTGGCTTCGATCTCGAAGGAGACGAGCGTCCCGACCGGCGGGGCCAGGGCACCGTCGACGTTGGCGATGGCAGTGGCGAGCACGCGACGGACGATCGGGTCGCCACGCCCGGTACCCGGTGGACGTCGGCAGAAGGAGCGGAAGTCGTGCTCCCCGACGAGGGCGTCGGCGGCCGTCGCCATGGTGCGGAGGTCGAGCGGGTCGGCTACGTGCCACGCCCTCGGAGCGAGCAACGGATCGGGGACCGGCGCGTTCACGAGGAGGTACCGGTAGCGCCTCGACGTCGCCGAACGTCGGGCATCGAAGCCTTCCGGCGCCGGCCCGGCCCAACGCACGGCGATCGAGGGGGCGAGCTGTCGGTTGCACGACCGGACCAGCGCGACGGCATCTACGGTCGCGGCCACAGCCCGAGGGACGTCGACGTGGACGACTTGGTCGAGAGCGTGCACGCCGGCGTCGGTCCGACCGGCGCAGACCAGGGTCACCGGTACCCCGAGGTGGCGTCCGAGCGCCTCAGTGAGCGCTCCGGCCACCGTGACCTGGCCGCCCTGGATGGCGAAGCCCCGGAACGGGGCACCGTCGTAGGCGAGACGCAGCGCCCAGCGCACGCTGTCCCCGTCCGACCCGG
>JBMFXC010000061.1:0-7373 GCA_049964655.1 Acidimicrobiales bacterium | reverse complement strand
AACTGCCTGCCGGCCCGGAACTGCCTGCCGGCCCGGAACTGCCTGCCGGCCCGGAACTGCCTGCCGGCCCGGAGCCGACAGGGAGTGTCGTCACACCAGTTCGATACGGGCCATCGGGGCGTTGTCGCCCTGGCGCGGCCCGAGCTTCAAGATGCGCGTGTAGCCGCCGTGCCGGTCCGCGTACCGGGGGCCGATCTCGTCGAAGAGCTTGTGGGCCATGTCCTTGTCACGGATCAGCGCCACGACGTTGCGCTGCCGGGCCACACCGCCCTTGCGGGCGGCCGTGATGCACTTCTCTGCCACCGGTCGGAGCGCCTTGGCCTTTGCCTCGGTGGTCACCAGGTACTCGGCGGCGATCAGCGACGCCACCAGGTTCCCCATCATCGCCTTCTGGTGGGCGGCGTCGCCACCGAAGCGACGGCCCTTCTTCGGAGTCCCCAGCATGGTGTGACCTCAGTCCTTCGTCTTGAGCGAGAGACCACGCTCGTCGAGCTTCTGAATGACCTCATCGAGCGACTTCTGGCCGAAGTTGGTGATGTTGAGGAGCTCGTCCTCGGTACGCTCGATGAGCTCGCCGATGGTGTTGACCTGGGCCCGCTTGAGGCAGTTGCGGGGTCGCTCGGAGAGGTCGAGCTCCTCGATGCGCAGGTCGAGGTCGGGGGAGCCGGTGCCCACCGTCGAGACCTCGCCGAGCTCGAGGCCCTGGGGCTCCTCCTCGAGGTCGGCCACCAGGCCGACGAGCGTCCGCAGCGTGTCCCCGGCCGAGGCGAGTGCCTCGCGGGGCGTGAGGGACCCGTCGGTCTCGATGTCGAGGACCAGCCGATCGAAGTCGGTGGACTGCTCGACCCGGACCGGCTCGACGGTGAAGGACACGCGACGGATCGGGGAGAAGATGGCGTCGACCGGGATGACCCCGATGGTGGTCGACCGGGTGGTCTTGTCGGCGGACAGGTAGCCGCGGCCGCGCTCGACGGTCACGTCCGCAGCCAGCCGCCCACCGTCGTTCACGTTGGCGAGGTGCTGGGACGGATCGAGCACCTCCACCTCGGCCGTCACCTGCAGGTCTCCAGCCGTCACCTCTCCGGGGCCCCGCTTGTCGAGCCGCACGGTCACCGGTTCGTCGCTGTGGACCTTGAGGAGGACGTCCTTCAGGTTGAGGATGAGGTCGGTCACGTCCTCCTTGACGCCAGGCAGCGTGGTGAACTCGTGGAGGGCGTCGTCGAAGCGGACCTGGGTGACCGCTGCCCCCGGGATGGACGACAGCAGCGTGCGGCGCAGCGAGTTCCCCAGGGTGTGCCCGAAGCCGGGGTCGAGAGGACCGACGGCGAACCGCTGGCGGTTGTCGTGCTCCTCGCCGATGGCTTCGACGGTCGGTCGCTGGATGATCAGCATGCGGATGGCTCCTCGGCAGTGGTCGTGCGCGTGTCGGTGGTCGGTCGGTGCCGGGCGGGCGCTGGGACGGCGCCCGCCCGCCCCGGCGGAGCGGTCACTTGGAGTAGAGCTCCACGATGAGCTGCTCCTGGACGGGCTCGTCGATGTGCTCCCGAAGCGGCAGGGAGAACACGGTGACCGAAAAGCGGTCCCCTTCGGCGGTGAGCCAGGGCGGCAGCGCTCGATCGAGCGTGTCCATGTTGCGACGCACGTGGAAGATCTCGCGGGACGAGGGCTTCAGGGTCACGACGTCCCCCTGGCGCACTCGGTAGCTGGGGATGGTGACCCGCTTGCCGTTGACCGACACGTGCCCGTGCCGGACCAGCTGGCGGGCCTGGGAACGACTGGCGCCCCATCCGGCTCGGAAGGCGACGTTGTCGAGCCGCAGCTCGAGCATGCGCAGGAGGTTCTCGCCGGTGATGCCGGGAGCCCGGCTGGCCTCGACGTAGAGGTTGTGGAACTGCCGCTCGAGCAGGCCGTAGATGCGGCGCGCCTTCTGCTTCTCGCGCAGCTGGGTCAGGTACTCCGAGCCCTGACGCATGCGGTCGCGCCCGTGCTCGCCCGGCGGGTAGGCGCGGCTGTGACGATCGGTCACCGCCTCGGAGACGGGGCACTTCATCGAGTAACAGCGCTCACCCTTCAAGAAGAGCTTGGTGCGCTCCCGGCGACAGAGCCGGCAGACGGGTCCGGTGTAGCGGGCCATGTGGTTTCCTGCGCTCCCTTCGTTCCCTCAGACCCGCCGACGCTTCTTCGGACGGCAGCCGTTGTGCGGGATGGGCGTGACGTCCTTGATGCCCGCGACCTCGATACCGGCGGCAGCCAGTGACCGGATGGCGGTCTCGCGCCCCGACCCCGGCCCGCGGACGAGGACGTCGACCCGCCGGACCCCGTGCTCCATGGCCCGCTTGGCGCACTGCTCGGCGGCCAGTTGAGCGGCGAAGGGGGTCGACTTGCGCGACCCCTTGAAGCCGACGTTGCCGGCGGAGGCCCAGGCGAGCACGTTCCCCTCGGGGTCGGAGATGGACACGATGGTGTTGTTGAACGAGCTCTTGATGTGAGCCACGCCGTAGGCGACGTTCTTGCGCTCGCGCTTGCGAGGGCGGCGGGCGGCGGCTGACTTGGTGGGCTTCGCCATTACTTGCGGACCTTCTTCTTGCCGGCGACCGTCTTCTTCGGCCCCTTGCGGGTGCGGGCGTTGGTGTGGGTGCGCTGCCCGTGCACGGGCAGGCCTTTGCGGTGTCGGATGCCCTGGTAGCAGCCGATCTCCATCTTGCGCTTGATGTCCTGGGAGACGTCCCGCCTGAGGTCTCCCTCGACCTGCAGGTTGGCGTCGATGTACGCCCGGAGCCGCGAGACCTCCTCGTCGGTGAGGTCGCGGACCCGGGTGTCGGGGCTCGTCTCCGTGGCCGCGCAGATCTGCTGCGAGGTCGTCCGGCCGATGCCGTAGATGTAGGTCAGGGAGATCTCCAACCGCTTCTCGCGGGGGATGTCCACGCCGGCGATGCGAGCCACGCTGTCCTTCCTTCTCCTCGTCCGTCCGTCCCGGGGGAGGTGCCCCATGGGGGCCCCGGGGTGGGTGCCTCAGCCCTGCCGCTGCTTGTGGCGGGGGTTGTCGCAGATCACCATGACCCGCCGGTGCCGGCGGATCACCTTGCACTTCTCGCACATCGGCTTGACGCTGGGTCGCACCTTCATGTCGTCGTCCTCGTCTCGTCGTCGCTCCCGAGGCCCGGGAGCCTGTCCGGTCGCCCGCCGGTGGCCGGTGTCGTCCGGCCTCGTCGCTCGTCGCTCGGGGCCCGGGGCTCGGGGCCCGGGGCACGCCTCACTTGTAGCGATAGGTGATACGCCCGCGCCCCAAGTCGTACGGGGTGATCTCGACCTGGACCTTGTCGCCCGGCAGGATCCGGATCCGGTGCATCCGCATCTTGCCCGAGCTGTGGGCCAGGACTTTGTGCCCGTTCTCCAGCTCCACCCGGAACATGGCGTTGGGCAACGGCTCGACGACCGTCCCCTCGAGCACGATGGCGTCTTCCTTGGGCTTGGGCAGGTGAATCTCCTCGTTGCGCTGTCTCGTTCGCCCCCGGGGCTTCCGGCAGCTCGTCTGCGGTCGCGGTCGCCGTACGGCGCCCGTCGGGGTCCTCCGGTGCCGAAGAGTGGCTCCGGATGGCGCCGCCGTCGGCGGCTCCAGCTGGCCCGGCGCGTCATCCGGCAGGTCGCGACTGGCCCGCCACCGCGAACGCCGGTGAGCCGAAGGGACATTCTAGCTCGTTCGTGCCGAATTGCCAGTTCGCCGTCACGGAGGCCGCCCGACACCGCCCCGCCGCCCCCTCAGGGCACGGTGAACACCTCCGGACCGTGGTCGGTGACGGCGATGGTGTGCTCGAAGTGGGCCGACAGCTCCCCGTCGGCGGTCACCACGCCCCAGCCGTCGTCGAGGAGCACGGTCTCGGGCCCTCCGACGTTCACCATCGGCTCCACGGCGAACACCATCCCGGGCTTGAGCAAGGGCCCGGCAACTCCCGGCCAGTAGTTGGGGACCTGGGGCTCCTCGTGCATCGCCGTGCCGATGGCGTGCCCCACGTACTCGCGCACCACCGAGAAGCCGGCGTCCTCGGCCACCTGCTGGACAGCCCGCCCGACCTCGTGGAGCCGGTTCCCCGGTCGGAGCTGCTCGATGCCCGCCCACAGGCTCGCCTCGGTGACCTCCATCAGCCGCCGGGCCTCGGCGGAGACCTCGCCGACACCCGTGGTGTAGGCGGCGTCCCCGTGGTAACCCTCGACGATCGCCCCGCAGTCGATCGAGATGATGTCCCCTTCGGCGAGGACGACCGACTCGGAGGGGATGCCGTGGACGATCATGGAGTTGGGAGAGGTACAGATGACGGCGGGGAAGCCGTGGTAGTTGAGGAAGTTCGACCTGGCGCCCCGTCGTTCGAGCACCTGGCGGGCGACGCGGTCGATCGCCGCAGTGGTCACTCCGGGGCGAATGGCCCGACGGGTCTCCTCGTGCATCTCGGCCACGACCCGACCGGCCCGGCGCATCTTCGCCAGTTCCTCGGCGTTGCGCCTCACGCCCGGCTCCTGCGTCCGCGGCGGGCTTCGATCGCCTTGACGATCCGGCGGGTGACGGCGTCGGGCGCTCCCGTCCCCGACACCGAAGCCAGGAGGTCTCGGTCGCGGTACCAGTCGATCAGCGGGGCCGTCTGGCGCTCGTAGAGCTCGAGCCGTCGGGCGATGGCCTCCTCGCGATCGTCCTCGCGCTGGACGACCTCACCCCCACAGATGTCGCACGTCCAGTTGACCTGGGGGGGCTGGGAGGTCGAGTAGTTGGCGCCGCAGTCGCTGCACACCCTCCGCGCCGCGAGCCGGCGGAGCACCTGGGAAGTGGGCACCTCGATGTCGATGACCAGGTCGAGGTCGACCGGAGCGAGGATCGCGGCAAGCTCCTCGGCCTGCTCGACCGTGCGAGGGCAGCCGTCGAGCACGAAGCCCCGGGCCCTCACGTCGCTCTCCCTCAGGCGCTCGGCCACCATCTCCATGATGAGGTCGTCCCCGAGGA
This sequence comes from Acidimicrobiales bacterium, assembly GCA_049964655.1. GTDB lineage: Bacteria > Actinomycetota > Acidimicrobiia > Acidimicrobiales > RAAP-2 > JAJZJT01. The sequence goes on along the minus strand of JBMFXC010000061.1, from coordinate 2,383 downwards.
GCTCGCCCCGGTCCATCACCTCCTTGGCCTTGCGCCCGAGCGGGGTCCGCTGCTTGACAGCGGCGCGCAGCATGTCCCCCGTCGACACGTGGGGGATCACGTAGTGGTGGGAGAGACGCACGCACTGCGTCCCCTTGCCTGCCCCCTGCTTGCCGAGGACGACGAGCCTTGCTCCCGGTACCACCTACTTGAGGAAGCCCTCGTAGTTCCGCATCATCAGCTGGCTGTCGATCTGCTTCATCGTCTCGAGGGCCACGCCGACGGCGATGAGGAGCGTCGTGCCGTAGAACGGGTAGCTGGTGATGTTCCATGCCGCCATCAGCAGGGAGGGGACCACGGCGACGGCACCGAGGAAGAGCGCGCCGGGCCAGGTGATCCGGTTCAGGATGTGCGACAGGTACCGCTCGGTCGGGTTGCCCGGACGAATGCCGGGGACGTAGCCGCCCTGTTTGCGGATGATGTCGGCCTGCTGGTGGGGGTCGAACGCCACGTAGACGTAGAAGAAGGTGAAGAGGAGGATGAAGAGGAAGTAGGTGAGGATGTAGAAGATGCTCGTCGGCGTCACGTTGTGGTTCACCCAGCTCCGGAAGGCGGCCGACGGGATGATGTTCGAGAGCAGCACGGGGATGTAGAGCACCGAGCTGGCGAAGATGATCGGGATGACACCAGCCTGGTTCACCTTCAGCGGGATGTACGAGCTCGAGCCACCGTACATCTTGCGCCCGACCACCCGCTTGGCGAAGGTCACCGGGATCCTCCGCTGGCCCTGGTCGACGAAGATGATGAAGACCAAGAGCACCAGCGACACCAGGATGATCACCCCGAACTTGAGACGCCCGCCCACCTGCAAGACGGTGTTGAGGCCGCTCGGGATGCCCGCCACCACGTTGGCGAAGATGAGGATCGACATCCCCTGGCCGATCCCCCGCTGAGTGATGAGCTCACCGAGCCACATCACGAACGCAGTCCCCGCCGTGAGCGTGAGGACGATGAACGCCGCCCGCCAGATCGAGTAGTGGAGGATGAGGTCGATGTTGGTCGACGAGCCGACCAGGCCTCCACCGCCCTTGTGGAAGAGGTAGACGAGGCCCGTCGACTGCATCAGGGCGAGGGCCACCGTCAGGTACCGCGTGGTCTGGGTCAGCTTCTTCTGCCCGATGGCGCCCTGGTCGCGCCACTCCTCGAGCTTGGGGATGACGGTGGCGAGCAGCTGGATGATGATGCTCGAGGTGATGTAGGGCATGATGCCCAGCCCGAACACGGCCATCCGGGTGAGCGCGCCGCCCGAGAAGAGGTTGAGGAAGCCGAGCACGCCCGACGACTTGGCCGCGGCGGCCAGCTGCTGGATCTTCGCGAAGTCGACATAGGGGGCCGGCACGTTGGCCCCGAACTGGTAGATCGCGATGACGACGAGCGTGAAGAGGACCTTCTTGCGGAGGTCAGGGATCCGGAAGATGTTGGCGAGACTGGTGAGCATCGTCGCTCCTCGGCGCGGACGGGTCGACCGATGCTACCGGTTGGTGAGGGCGTTGCCCCGAGCAGGAGGACGGCCGTGACCGAAGGGGAGGGGGACACGGGAGACCGAACCGCCGGCAGCAGTGATCGCAGCCTCGGCCGACGCGGAGAAGGCGTGGGCCTCGACCCGCACCGGCCGCGTCAGGCTCCCGTCGCCGAGCACCTTGACCAGCGCACCTTTGCGCACCAGTCCGGACGACACCAGGCCGTCGACGTCGACGGCGTCGGACCCGAGGTCCTCCAGGTCGTCGAGGTTCACCGGCGTGTACTCCACGCGGAACGGGTTGGAGAACCCCCGCAATTTCGGGATCCGCTGCATCAGGGGGAGCTGGCCGCCCTCGAAGCCGAGAGGGATGGTGTCGCGTGCTCCCTGCCCCTTGGTGCCCCGCCCCGCCGTCTTGCCACCCTTGCCGCCGATGCCTCGACCGACTCGCTTGCGCGACCGGGTCGACCCGGCCGGCGGGCGCAGTTCGTGGACCTTCATCTCAACCTCTCTCGTCGTCGACCGGCGCCACCTCGACGAGGTGGCCGACGCGGGCCAACATGCCGCGGATCTCGGGTCGGTCGGGAAGCTCGTTCGCCTTGCCGATGCCCCGCAGGCCCAACGCCCGAAGGGTACCGCGATGCTTGGGCTTGGCGCCGATGGCCGAGCGCACCTGGGTCACGACCAGACGCCGCTCGTTCGTCGCACCGTCCGCCATCTCAACCCACCTCCGTGAACAGGTCTCCCTGGCGACGCCGCTCGCGATAGGCACGCAGGACCCCACCGGGGATGATGTCGTCGGCTACCTTGCCCCGCAGCCCGGCCACCTCGTCGGGGCGCTTGAGCGAACGCAGCCCGGCCAGCGTGGCGTGGGCCACGTTGATG
>JBMFXC010000060.1:0-15842 GCA_049964655.1 Acidimicrobiales bacterium | reverse complement strand
GAGCGCAGCCTTCACACGGCTGAGGTCGTGGGTTCGAGTCCCGCAGCGCCCACCGAACGGGACGGTGCGCGAACCGCATCGTCCAGGTGGTGGTGAACCCGGTCCGGTTCCGTCACCGCCGTCCGCAGCCCCCAAAGCTGCCGACCGTCGCCTGGATCAACGAACCGGTTCTCGACGAGGACGTCGCACAGAAGGCGTCATAGGAACGTGTCTCAAGATGCTTGACAGGTTCCGCCTTCGGGGCAGGGACGTGTTGGTCCTCAGGAAGGACCGGCCTCGACAGCGACGGGGGCGTGCCAGGGTCCGTAGGGGGCGATCAGCGCATCGGCCGCTGCCGGACCCCAGCTACCGGGAGCGTAGGGCACGGCAGCGGCGTGGTGATCGAGCACGGGTTCGACCACTGCCCAGGCGGCTTCCACGACGTCCGCACGGGTGAAGAGGGACCCGTCACCCGCCAACGCGTCGCCGAGCAGGCGCTCGTAGGGCTGCTCGTGGATGGAGGGCGCTTCGAGCAGCGAGAGCTCGCGCTGGTCGCCCAGGAACTCCTCGCCCGGACGCTTGACGCGGGCAGCGAGCGCGATCAGCGGACGGGGGGCGAGCCCGAAGCGCAAGTAGTTGGTGGGACCGCCGACCATGACGGCATCGTCGAAGAGCGGTTGTGGTGGAGGTTTGAGCTCGACCAAGACTTCGGAGGCGGTGCCCGCGAGGCACTTGCCTGATCGCAGGTACCAGGGGACACCCGCCCAACGCCACGACGCGATGTCGAGTCGGAGAGCGCAGAACGTCTCGACGTCGGAGTCCGGTGCGACTCCGGGCTCGTCGCGGTAACCCGTGAACTGGCCGCGGACGATGTCGGTCGGGGCGAGTGGCCGCATTGCCTTGAAGACGTTGAGCTTCTCGGTCTGGACGGCTTCCATCCCCTGGTAGGCGGGAGGCTCCATGGCGAGCAGGGCGACGATCTGGAAGAGGTGGTTCTCGACGACGTCCCGAAGACAGCCCACCCCTTCGTAGAAGGCACCCCGGCCCTGCACTCCGAATTCCTCGGCCAGGGTGACCTGGACGCTGGCGACGTAGTTGCGGTTCCAGATCGGCTCGAGGAACGAGTTGGCGAAGCGGAAGTAGAGGAGGTTCATGATCTCCTCTTTGCCCAGGAAGTGGTCGATCCGGAAGATGGCCGGCTCCGGGAACGCTGAGCGCAGGACGTCGTTGAGCGCCGTCGCCGAGGCGAGGTCTCGGCCGAAGGGCTTCTCCACGATCACCCGTGCGCCGTCGTTGAGCCCCGCCGCACGGAGTCCTTGGACCACGGAGGTGAACAGGGGGGGTGGGACGGCCAAGTAGTGGGCAGGGTGACGAGCGGTGCCGAGCGCTGTTCGAAGGTGGTCGAAGGTGCTCGGATCCCCGTAATCGCCGTCGACGTAGGAGAGCGCCGAGAGCAGACGGTCGAGAGCAGCCTGGTCGTCGATGCCGGTCGGCGTGCGAGAGATGCTGTCGCGGGCCCGCTCGCGGAGCTGGGTGGCGTCCCAGCCGGTAGATGCGACGCCGATCACCGGTACGTTCAGTACACGGTGTTTGACCATCTGGTAGAGCGCCGGGAAGACCATCTTGTGGGCCAGGTCTCCGGTGGCGCCGAAAAAGACGAAGGCGTCTGCCGCCCCGATACCGTCGGTCATCTCAGGTCCACCTGCGGTCTGGCGTGGCTGTCGCGTACGCCTGCCGTGAGCCGAGCCCGGCCGCTGCCGCTGTGGTGACGGTGCGCCAGCCGGGAGCATCGGCGAGGCATGCATCGCCCGCACCGACTCGTGCGAGCCTGCCGTTGTCGATGGACGTGGTGCCGGGCGGTAGGGCTGTGGGTGTCGCGGCGTGTCCCATCGGAGCATCATGACAGGGACACGGTGGCGGGGGTCAGCCCCCCACCTTGTCGAGGCACCTCCGTCGCCGCGAGCCCTCGCCGCGCCGTCGGAGCCGGCACGCTTGGGAGCCGGCACGCTTGGGAGCCGGCACGCTTGGAACACGGTGCGCCACGACGACCGGAGAAGCGGCGTGCAGCCCGGGTAGCGTCTCCACCATGAGCGACGCAACGCGGCAAGTGCTCGGTCCGATCGGCATCTGGACGGGAAGCCTCGACGTGGCCCCGGCGAGCGAGGCACGCGAGCTGGCGGCCGAGCTCGAAGACCTCGGCTACAGCACGCTGTGGATGCCGGAGGTGGCCGGGCGTGACGTGTTCGTGCACTTGGCGCTGCTCCTGTCGTCGACGTCGCGCCTGGTCGGTGCGACGGGGATCGCCAACATCTGGGCGCGTGACGCGGTCACCATGGCGGGGGCGATGCGCGGCCTGACCGAAGCGTTCCCCGACCGGGTCGTCTTCGGCCTGGGCGTGAGCCACCGAAACCTGGTCGAAGACTTGCGAGGGCATCACTACGAGCATCCGCTGGGGGCGATGCGGCGGTACCTCGAAGCGATCGATGCTGCGCCGTACACGGCCGAGCGGCCGTCGACCCCGGTACGCCGGGTGCTCGCTGCCCTCGGGCCGAAGATGCTGGCCTTGGCCGCCGAGATGGCCGATGGTGCGCATCCGTACTTCGTGACGCCCGAGCACACGGCCCGAGCTCGGGCTGTGCTCGGACCACAGCCGGTGCTCTGCCCCGAACAAGCAGCCGTGCTCGAGACGGACCCGTCGGAGGCCCGCCAGATCGCCCGCACCTACACCTCGCTCTACTTGTCCCAGCCGAACTACGTCCGCAATCTCCTCCGCCTCGGCTTCGACGAAGCAGACCTCGTCGACGGTGGCAGTGACGCAGTGGTCGACGCACTGGTGGCCTGGGGGACCGAGGAAGACGTCGTGGCCCGGGTCGAAGCCCACCTCGAGGCCGGTGCCGACCACGTGTGTGTCCAGCCGATCGTCGCCGGGCGGCGCACCATTCCGCGCTCGCAGTGGCAGGCACTCGCGCCGGCCCTGGTCGAGGCCGGTCGGCGCCACAGCTCAGGCAGAGCAGCGCACCCCTGAGGAGGGCGTCCGCTCCGCGGAGCAGCCAGGCCCGGAGGGCAGCGTCTTGGGACGGCTGGGGTCCGGGACGGGCGAGCGTAGCCGACGACACCGAGGGAGGGGTCGTCCTCACTGCAGGGCGCTGCACCATCCGGCGCTCGCTGCCGGCGCCTCGTCGGTTCGTCCCCGCTGCTCGTGGATCTTCCGCGGCTCAGGTGACCGGAGGGGAGCCGGCACCAGATGTCCGCAGCGAGCGGCGGAGGTTCCAACGGAGCGCACCGAGGAAGTCGAGCGCCTGCTCGGTGGGTGAGTAGCCGGGGTTTTGGGCAGCGGAGCGCACTGCGGCGTCGAGGTCGTACCCGTTCGACTCCAGCACGGTCGAGAAGTCGCGGCGGGCTGGGCCGAGCAGTCCGTAGCCGAGCGACTGGTAGGTGCGCGGAAAGAGGGGGCGGAACAGCCGGACCCGTTCGTGGAGGCCGGAGGCGTGGGAGAGGGGGAGCTTCCGTCGGCGGAGCACGTAGTCGGGGAGGTGCCCGGCGGCCGCTTGGCGCAGGATCCACTTCTCGACCCCGTCGCGGACCTTCAGGTGAGGAGGGACCCGCATGGCCAGTTCGACCAGGTCGATGTCGAGGAACGGGACCCGGGCCTCGACCCCGTGGCCCATGGAGGCCCGGTCGACGCGTTGGAGCTCGGTCCGGCCCAGGTTGGAGAGCTTGTGGGCGAAGAGGCGTTGCCGAGCTGGCGCGTCGGTAGCTCGGTACATGGCGTAGCCACCGAAGAGCTCGTCGGCACCGTCTCCGCAGAGGACGACCTTCACGCCGGCTCGGTGGACGCCCTCGTAGAGCCGGTTCGAGATGGTCGCGTTGATCACGTCGCCGTACTCGGTGAGCTCGGAGCTGGCGATCGCCTCGCGAACGTCACGCCACCGGAGCTGGCGTGGTTGGACGGTGAGGACCTCGTGAGGGACGCCGAGGTCCGCGGCCAGCCGCCGTGCCGTCGCGACGTCCTCGCTGTCCGCCGTACCGATGGTGAAGGCTACGCAGTCCGAGTGGTGTCGAAGGGCCGTTGCGAGCACGTAGGAGCTGTCCAAGCCCCCCGAGAGCACGACGCCGACGGTGAGGTCCGTGTCGACCCTTGCGGCAACCGAGGCGTCGAAGGCGGCGTCCAGCGCGGCGACAGCCTCGTCTGGGTCGTCGAGCGGAGCGAGGTCCTCACCGAGGTGGAACAGGTCGACGTAAGGAGCGAGCTTCGGGTCCGCCCCGGGCTCTGCCCAGCCGTGGTGACCTGGCGGCACCTCGTGCACCGGAAGGTCGAAGGGCACGAGGGCCTTGAGCTCCGAAGCGACGGACAGGGTCCGGCCAGCTCGGACCCAGTAGAGCGGCTTGACGCCGAGCGGGTCTCGACCGAGGTAGACGCGACCGGTAGCTCGTTCGACGACGGCGAAGGCGAACTCGCCTCGGAGACGACTGACGCCCGCCGTGCCCCAGTGGAGGAACGCTTCGAGGACCACCTCGGTGTCGCTCTCGCTGCGCAAGGAGGCACCGTCGCTGGCGAGGGCATCACGCAGCTGTCGGTAGTTGAAGACCTCGCCGTTGTAGCAGAGGGCGAAGGCGCCGTCGGCCGAGACCCAGGGCTGTCGAGCCCGCTCGCGATCGACGATCTTCAGCCGTTGGGTGCCGAGCCGGAGGTCAGGTTCGATCAGCACTTCCTCGGACTCACCGCGCGGGCGGATGGCGTCGAGCATCTGTCGGAAACGCGCGTCGCTACCGTCGGGACCCACGACCAGGGCGATGCCGCACATGGATCAGGCGGTTCCAGCGCTTCCGGCGGTGCGCTCGTACTCTGCCTGCATCACGGAGCGGTGCTCGGGGCTGAGGCAGAGATGCCACGCATGGCCTTCGTCGATCACGTTGACGACGCCTGCGTCCTGAAGCTCGAGGAGCGCGCCGGCCAGTGCTTCGTCGGCACCGAAACGGGAGAACCACTGCATGGCGACGTCGAAGGCGAAGCCGACGCAGTGGGCGCTGGGCAGGACTGCGGAGTAGCCGAGCTCGCGGAGCCGCTGCTGCTGGTCGACGGAGCGCAGTGCGCTCGTCAGCCACAGCGGAGGCGTGTCCGGCGGCGCCACCGAGGCGAACGAGCGCGCCACGGTGTTGAGCAGGGCGACTCCTTCGGGCCGCACGAGGTCGTGGCTGAGGCCCGAGGTATGAGGCTGGCGACCTGGCCGCAGGGCTCGAAGGGCGCGGTCGCGGACGCGTCCGGGCAGGCCACGAGGTTGGAGCTTGTAGCGGAAACGGAGCTTGCCGCGCCTGTGGAGCCTGTCGAGGCCGACGAGCTCGGACGAGGCGTCGATGTCCGCTGACGACGCGAAGGGAACCTGCGCGCCCCACCAGACGGTGTCGATCTGGGAGAGGAGGAAGATCCGGACGACGCTCTCTCGGTCGGAGGCAGAGCTCGGCGAGCCCGGCCGAAAGCGCGAGACCTCACTGACGAGGGTGGCTCGTACGGCGTCCACACCGCCTGCCACGCGCTCGAGGACGGCCGTGAAAGGAGGTCCGGTGAGCTGGTCGCCGACGGCGGCATCAACCCGGGCTGTGACGTCGGCACCGGCGAGGGCGCGGTCGACGACGAGCTCGCGGTGAAGGGCATTGACTGCTTGGCGGTACGCGGTGAGGACGGTCTGAGCGATGGCGCCTGGCGCATCCGGCGGCGAGGCGACACCAGGGGCGACGTCGCCGGCCGGGGCCGGGCCGGAGGCCGGAGAGAGGAGCGAAGGCGACAGCTCGTGCCGCTGGTGACCGTCGACGTTCATAAGGGCGAGTGCTCTGGCCATGCTGTCGGTGCCGACCGGCTGGATGGCGCTCCTGTCAGCTCCTGCACGGTGTCGGCAGGAGTCGGGCCAAGGCTTCGTGGGCTAAGGCTCCGCCTGAGAAGACTAGCGAGCCGTGACCTGGTCCCGCGACGAACGGTTCTCGCTGGACCGGAGCAGGGACGGGTCCACCAGATCAGGACCTGCCTTCACGACGACCGGAAGGCCTTCAAGACGACGACTGGGGGGCGGGATGGATGTGGCTGGTCCAGGACGTCCCGTCGTAGTAACGGAGCTGACCGGAGCGGGCGTAGTCCGGGTACCAGCCGGCGGGGAAGGACGGCGTCGCTGTCCCGGTGCCGTTCGCTGTCCCGGTGCCGTTCGCTGTCCCGGTGCCGTTCGCTGTCCCGGTGCCGTTCGCTGCGGTGTGGTCGATTCCGTGCTGGGACCGAGCGAGCTGGGCGAGGGCCTCGCCGAGCGGCGGCAACCCAGCCAGCCGGATCGGCCCGGGATGGTGGTGGTCGGGTGCGAGCAAGGCGGGAGGCTCAGGGATTGCATGGGAAACCGGGGTGCCTCCGACTGGACTGCCGCCGAGTGGGGTTGACGACAGTGGCTGGGCACCCCCGGTGAAGGTGGTGGCACCCGTGCCAGGAGAGGACGGCAGTGCCGAGACGAAGACGTCGTTGCCGGCGGACGCGGCGGGAAGGTCGACCGGTTCGACGCGGCCGGTGCGTCTGGGCGCAGGGAAGATGGCCCATGCCAGGAGGAGCAGAGCGCAGGCAGCGGCTCCGACGTACGTGCCGGGTGCCGGCTCCAGTCCCCGCCCGGCCCCGCTCGAGAAGAAGGCGAAGCGGGACAGGTGGTTCTCCTGCTGGTACGCGGCGACGACGGGGGCGGAGGCGACCACACCGAGGAGGAAGGCGAGGACGCGGACGCGCTCGAACCGGGCGAGCTGGGACTCGATGGCAGCCAACCCGGCGACGGCGATCAGCAGCCAGGCAAGGCTGCGTCGCCATCCGCTGTCGAGGACCCCGAAGAGGGTGAGGTGTGCGTGGGCAGCCGTGGTGGCCCACGGCAGCAGTGAGGACGCGCCGAGGAGTGCCGCTACCACGAGCACCCCGATGCGGGGCCAGCTCAACTGCTTGCGAGCGTCGGGCCGGTAGCGGGTCCGAACGGGTCGGGAGGTCTCGGCAGTGAGGGCGGCAGTCGCCTCGCTGCGCCGAAGCTCAGCGACGGCTGCGGCCCAGCCAGCGTCGTCCTTGGGAAAACGCCCGAGGGCACGCGGGAAGACGTCGTAACGGTTCATGACGGCCCAGCAGTCCGGCATCTCGACCACGACAAGCCGTTCGCCGGCCAGCCGGACCGTGAAGCCGTGCACTGTCGTCACCGTTCACCCCCTTCGGGCGCTTCGGACGGGGAGCCGCTCGTCTGCATCCGGCAGTGGCTGCAGGGTGCTCGGGTCCTCCTCGACCAGCGTACAAGGTGTGCATCGGCACCGGCAGGACCCCCCGGGGAACCACGATGGGGTGGGCGAGTAGCGGCCGCGCGAGCGAGGCCGGAGTGGATGCGTCGATCGGGCGGTCGGGGTCAGACGGCTCCTGGCAGAGGACGGGGTTCGAAGCGGGTCTCGACGGCGGTCGTACCTTCACGGGCGACTTGGTAGGCACCTTTGCCGCGTAGCTCGGTGACCGCTTCGACCAGCGTGGTTCCCCGGTAGACGAGGCCGACACCGTCGTCGGTTGCATAGCCGTCAGGGAGGTGGCCCTCGGCGATCAGCCGTTGGAACAGCGGTCGACGCTGTGCCTCCGAGTCGTAGTGGACGCCGTTGGAGTACGGCAGGAAGCCGAGCCCATTGGCGATCGGCCGTAAGTCGGGCCCGAACGAGTCGGTGGTCCCTCCCGCGTGCCAGCAGATGGACCCGGCCGAGACCCCCGCCAAGACGACGCCACGCACCCAGGCTTCGCCGAAGACGGTGTCCCAGCCGTGCAGGCGCCACAGGGCGAGCAGATTTGCCACGCTCCCACCCCCGACCCAGACCACATCCGAGTCGAGCACGTGGCGGAGGACGTCACCGACGTTCGGCATGGGGAAGACGTTGAGGTGCGAGACGGTCACGCCGGCGACGCGCCCGGCTTCGTTGAGCCAGGCCTGCATCGTACGTTGGTCGCCGCCAGCGGTCCCGACGTGGCAGAGGCGTGGTGCCCGTCCGCTCACACCGGCCAGCTCGATGGCGTAGAGGACGAGCGGCGCAAGCTCGAGCTCGGTGCGGCTGCCTCGACGGAGCCCTCCCGAGGTGGCGACGATGGTAGGTGCGTCGGCGGCCATCGTCCGAGCGTAGCGACAGCCGATGGCAGACGGCCCACAGCCCACAGCTGTTGGCGAGTGTGGGGCTGGCGGGTATGGGGCGGACGGGAGACAAGAGCGGCGGGGAGGTAGGCTGGCGCGGGCAGAGCTAAAGGGGGACTGCACCATGACGGTATCGGAGATGGTCAAGCGGGACGCGTTCTTCATCGGGGGAGCGTGGGTCGCGTCTTCCGGAACTGGAACGATGACGGTGGTCGACTCGACGACCGAAGAGCCGATGGGCACCATCCCCGAAGGGACTCCCGAGGACGTCGACCGGGCAGTGGCGGCGGCGCGCCAGGCGGCGCCGGCGTGGGCGGCAACGCCACTGGACGAGCGCACGGCCCTGATGACCAAGGTGAGCGAGGCGCTCAGTGCGCGGACGGACGAGCTGGCCACGCTGATCAGCCGTGAGGTCGGGATGCCCTACGTGCTGTCGCAGCTGGTTCAGGTCGGCCTGCCTGCCTTCACGTTTGGCTCGGTGGCCCAGCTAGCGGCCGACTTCACCTGGGAACAGACGATTGGCAACTCGCTGGTGGTGCGTGAGCCGATCGGCGTGGTGGGCTGCATCACGCCGTGGAACTACCCACTCCACCAGATCGCCGCCAAGGTCGCCCCGGCACTGGCTGCTGGGTGCACGGTCGTGGTCAAGCCGAGCGAGGTGGCTCCACTGAACGCCTTCGTCCTGGCCGAGATCATGGCGGAGGTCGGGGTCCCGAGCGGCGTCTTCAACCTGGTGACCGGAGCCGGTCCTGTCGTGGGGGAGGCCATCGCCGCCCACCGTGACGTCGACATGGTCTCCTTCACCGGGTCGACCCGGGCCGGGCGACGGGTGACCGAGGTGGCTGCGGCGACGGTCAAGCGCGTGGCACTCGAGCTGGGGGGGAAGTCGGCCAACGTCATCCTCGACGACGCCGACCTAGCCGCCGCCATACCGGACGGGGTCGGGAAGTGCTACCTCAATTCGGGTCAGACCTGCAGCGCCTTGACCCGGATGGTCGTCCCGCGGGACAAGCTCGCCGCGGTCGAGGAACTGGCGGTGGAAGCCGCGAGCTCGTTCACTCCGGGGGACCCCTTCGACCCGGCGACGAGGTTGGGCCCGCTCGTGTCCGCCGCCCAGCGGGACCGGGTCCGCAGCTATATCGACAAGGGGGTCGGCGAAGGGGCCACGCTGCTCACCGGGGGCACCGAGCCGCCGGATGGCCTTTCGCGCGGGTTCTTCGTGCGGCCAACGGTGTTCTCGAACGTCACCAAGGACATGACGATCGCCCGCGAGGAGATCTTCGGCCCTGTCCTGTGCATCATGCCGTACGACTCGGAGGAGGAGGCCGTCGAGATCGCCAACGGCACCGACTACGGGCTCGCCGGGGGCGTGTGGTCGGCAGACAAGGATCGGGCAATCGCCGTGGCGCGCCAGCTCCGCACCGGACAGGTGGAGGTCAACGGGGGTGCCTTCAACCCACTGGCACCCTTCGGTGGCTACAAGCAGTCGGGCAACGGGCGTGAGTACGGCCCCTTCGGCTTCGAAGAGTTCCTCGAGGTGAAGTCGCTCCAGCTGTGAGGTGCCGCGGCGCGTCGGCGGTCTGGTGACCGCTGGGCGATCGCCAGGCGACGCACGGCAGGCTGTCAGCTCGGTCTGCCGGGCCCCCAAGCTACGAACACCGGGTCGTCGGCCGCGATCCCCCAACCGCCGCCAGCGGCGCGCCGGCCACGGTTGACCGCCAGCTGGACGAGGTTGCCCAGCCGCTCGGCCGCGGCCGCGGCACCTTCGAGGTCTGCCTGGGAGGTGACGACGACCCCTCCGGGCCGGAGCCGTTCGAGGACGTGGTCGAGGGCGACGAGACCACCCGTGCCCACGAAGGCACGGTCGGGGTCGGGGAGCAGTTCACACGTGTCGGGGACGTGCCCGTGCACCACGTTCACCGTCGTCCCTCGGTGCCGTGCGGTGGCGGTGAGCTGTGCGGCGCGGTCACCTCGTTCCTCGACGGCAAAGGCGGTGAGCCCCGGGCTGATGGTGGCAGCTTCGACGGCGACGCTGCCGCCGCCGATCTCCCACAGCACGCCGGTCCGAGGGAGGCGCAGCTTGCCCAGGACAACTGCCCGCACCTCCGCGTCCGGGACAACTGCCCCTTCGGGGAAGAAAGCATCGTCGGGCAGGCTCCAGGCGAGCGGGGCCTCGTCGCCGGTGGCGGCACCCCAGCCGACGAGCGGTCGGCCAGCTGGGCCGACCAGGACGACGATCGAGCAGGGCTCGAACGTGCCGGTCGCCAGGTCGTCGAGCGTGACGACAGTGACCTCCTCCTGGTGGGTCCCGAGCCTGGAGCAGACGGCGGCGACGTCGACGGTGGCCGATGCCCGACGCAGCGCCCGGCCGATCCGCTCTGGTGGTGCGAGGGTGCTGGCGAGCACTGCGGCCTTGCTGGCCGGCCTGAGAGACCGGATGACGTCGTCCAGGGGTCGTCCTTCGGTGGCGACGACCACCGCGTCGTCCCAAGGGAGGCCGAGACGGGCGAAGGCGACCGAGACGGGCGACGGGGCAGGCACGACGCGGAGCCGGCGACGGTCGAGGACGCGGAGCAGAGGCCGCAGGATCCCGAAGAAGCCGGGGTCTCCCGGAGCGAGTAGGCAGACGGAACGGCCCTGGCGGACGGCTGCCGCCGCCCGTCGGCACGCGTCGTCGTCGCTTTCGGTGGCAGCGACCGCGGCGCGGTGTAGGTCGAGGCGCTCGAGCAGCGCCAGGTGGCGTCGATCGCCGACGACCAAGTGAGCGGCGAGGAGGGCCCGCATGGCGTCAGGGGCGAGTGCCGCCGGGTCGTCGCTGGCGACGCCGACCACGGTGCAGGTGCCGTGCTCAGCCACGGCCGCCGCCGACCTCCGCCGGGCCCGGCCGACGAGGCGTCTGCGAGCGCTGGCGAGACATGGCCACGCCATGGTAGCGGGCACGGCCCGAACCCATCGGAGCGGCGCGGGCACGGCTGTGTGTTCAGCGCTGGGTAGCATGCTGGCCGGTCGTGTCGCCCCGTCGAACGAGCCGGTGGTCGCACAGTCAGGAGCAGCGCCCAGGCAGCAGCAGAGCCGGAGCGACGGGTGGAAGCGATGCCGGCGACGGGGAGGTGTGGTGCGCAACGAGCTGACGGGGGGCAGCAGGGCCGGCCCCACCTACTCTCGGCCCGGCCCCACCGGCCCCACCGGCCCCACCGACTCTCGGCCCGGCCCCACCGGCCCCACCGGCGCGGCCCGTCGGCTGGTGGTGGTGATCGTCGCCTACGGTTCGCCCGACACCCTGGCCACCTGCCTGGCTGCCCTCGGGGGTGCCTACCCGGTGACGGTGGTCGACAACAGCTCGTCTGTCGAGACCGCACGCCTGGTAGCGGCCCACGGCGCGTCGTACGACGATCCCGGTTGCAACCTGGGCTTTGCTGCTGCCGTCAACCGGGCTCTTGCCGGCCTCGACCTCGCCGCCGACGACGTCTTGCTCCTCAACCCCGACGCCCTGGTCGCCCCCGAGACCATCGAGCAGCTCCGTAGGGTGCTGGTGGAGCGGCCTCGGGTGGCCGTGGTCGCCCCGACGCAGCAGGCTCCGGGCTCGGTGACCGCGGACCGGGTCCGGTGGCCGTACCCGTCGCCGTGGGGACTGTGGGTCGAGGCTGTCGGGCTGGGTCGGCTCCGGTCGGGTCGCCGGGCGGGGTTCGTCATCGGATCGGTCCTCCTCCTGCGAGGCGAGGCGCTCGCCGACGTGGGCGGCTTCGACGAGCGGTTCTTCCTCTACGACGAGGAGACGGACTGGCAGCGTCGAGCGGTGGGACGTGGGTGGGAGATCGTCCTGTGCGACGGAGCCCGTGCACTGCACGAAGGGGGAGGGACCGACCACGACGAGCGGCGACGCGAGCTGCGGTTCCACGCCGGAACGGAGCGCTACCTGCGGAAGTGGTTCGGCCCTCTGGGGTGGCAGGCAGGGCGGGCGGCGGTGGTCCTCGGAGCGACGATCCGAGGAGTGGTCCTCCGAGGCGATCGACGTCGCGCCGCGCTACGCCGTGCCGGGATCTACCTCGCCGGCCCCGACCGCCTTGCCCGTCGGGCTGGAGTGGTGCCACCGGCGGTGGCGCACGTGCCCGTGCTGTCGTCGAGGCGGTCGTGACGCCGCGGCGCGAGCGCGCACCGCTCGTGCTCGACCTCGGTGTCCTCGGGCGGAACCCGAAAGGGGTCGGACGCGTGCTGGGGGAGCTCGCGCCCCGGCTGGTCGACCGTGACCCCGAACGCTTCCGAGCGGTCTGCACGTCGGCAGCCCTCCCGCTCCTCGACGGCGACCTTGGCCGAAGGGCCGTGGTGGTCCCCACCGTCGCCCAGGCTGTCTGGGAGCAGGTCCTCTTGCCGGCGACGGCCGCCCGACTGGGGGCCGGGGCCATCTACAGCCACCAGGAGTGCGGGGCCCTGTGGGGACCGCCCTTGTTGCTCCACGTCCCCGAGGACCCCGAGGTGCGCTGGGCTCGGGAGCCGGTGACGACCGTGCGCGAGGGCGCTCGACGATCCTACAGCCGTACGCTGCTCGGCCGGTCCCTTCGGCGCGCGGCAGTCGTCACCTCCACCGCGGCGACGCTCGACGACCTCCGGCGCAACCACGGGTTGGCGCCGACAGCGGGCGTCGTCGTTCCACTGGGGGTCGACCTGGCTCGGTTCCGGCCGCCGACGGAGCCCACCCGCCGACCCCCGTACTTCTTCCACCTGGCGTCCCCGGACCCCCGCGACCGGACCGATCTCGTCGTGGATGCCTATGCCCGGCTGTGCGCCCGTTCGGCCGACGCACCGATGTTGGTGATCGCCGGCAACCTGGGTGGCCAGGCTGGTCCCGTTGAGGAGCGGGTCACCCGCCATGGGATCAGCGAGCGGGTGTCGCTCTGCGGGTACGTCCCCGATGCGGAGCTGTCCGAGCTCTACGGCGGGGCTGTCGCCAGCATCCACGCCGCACCAGACGAGGGGTTCGGCCTGCAGCCGCTCGAGGCGATGGCGTGCGGCACGCTCGTCGTGTCGACCTGGGCACCGGCGGTGGTCGAGGTGACCGAGGGCGGCGAGGTGGTGTGGGCGGAGCCGCGCACCGAGTCGCTGGCCGACGCCCTCGAGAGCGCCTGGCGGGAGGAGGCTCGTCGGGCCCGGGCAGCGGTGGTCAACCGCCGTCGTGCCGAGGCGCTCTCCTGGGACCGGACGGCGGCCCACCTCCACCAGCTGCTGGTGGAGGTGGCCGACCGCCCAGGTCGTCGCCACGGGGAAGCGGGGCCACCTCGATGAGCGGGCGCTGCCCGGTCTGCCGGCACGAGCCTGACCACGTCCCCGGCGCACGCTCCGGCGAGGGGCGGCCAGGTTGGTGCGAGGCGTGCGATCGCTGCTGGGTCGAGGAGCGCGAGCGCGAGCGTCCGCCCCATCACGGAGGCTGAGCGCGCTCAGGCCCCCATGGCGTGGACGCCGCCGTCGACGTGGACGATCTCGCCGGTCGTCCTGGGGAACAGGTCGGAGAGCAGCGCGACGCAGGCCCGAGCCACCACGCTGCCGTCGAGGACGTCCCAACCGAGGGGCGCCCGCGCCGCCCACGTGTCCTCGAAGGCGGCAAAGCCGGGGATGGACTTGGCTGCCATGGTCTTGACCGGTCCGGCGGCGACGAGGTTGACGCGGACTCCCTCGGGTCCCAGGTCGCGGGCGAGGTAGCGGGCCAGCGACTCGAGTGCTGCCTTGGAGACGCCCATCCAGTCGTAGGCGGGCCAGGCCACGGTGGCGTCGAAGTCGAGCCCGACCACCGAGGCCCCGTTGCCGCCATGCGCGCCGGCGGCAGCAAGCAACGGCCGGAACGCTTCGACCAGCACCTTGAGCGAGTAGGCGGAGACTTCGATGGCCTGACTGACCTCCTGCCAGCCGGCGCGGAAGATGTCGCCGCCGAGGCACTCGGGGGGCGCATAGCCGATGGCGTGGAGCAGTCCGTCGAGGCGGTCCCACCGTTCGGCCAGCTGGGCACCGGCCGATGCCACCTGGGCGGCGTCGGTGACGTCCAGCTCGAGGATGTCGGTGGGACGCGGCAGCTTTCGTGCCGTGCGCCGGGTCAGCGAGAGCCCCCGCCCGGCGCCGCTCAGGACGACTTCTGCTCCCTCGCGCTGGGCGAGCTCGGCCACGGCGAACGCCAACGAGGCGTCGGTGAGGACGCCGGTCACGAGGAGCCTCTTGCCGTCGAGCAGTCCCATGGGCGGGCAAGGTTACCGGGTGACGAGGTGTCCACCGGGTAGGTCCTGCCGTCCTGGCCGCGGGCGTGACGCTTGCCGGTGGGTCGTCGTGTCGCCGAGGGACTGCGGGCGTGGGCAGTGGGCGGCGTGTGCAATGGTAGAAGCGTGCAGGTAGGCATTCTGGGAGGAACAGGTCCGGCCGGCCGTGGTATCGCCACGCGTCTGGCAGCCGCCGGGTTGTCGGTCACCTTGGGCTCGCGCGACGAGGTCCGGGCGGCAGCGGTGGCGGAGGGCGTCGTCGGGCGCTGGCCGGAGCGCAAGCTTGACGTGGTCGGTGCCAGCAACGAGCAGGCCGCGCGCTCGGAGCTGGTCGTGGTGGCGACGCCGTGGGAGGCAACCGTCGCCACCCTGGCGCCCCTGGCCGAGGTACTGGCCGACAAGGTCGTCGTGTCGATGGTCAACGCCATGGCCAAGGCCGGCCGCGAGCTCCTTCCGCTCGTCCCACCTCGCGGCTCGATGGCGGCGACCGTCCAAGCCGCGCTGCCGGACGCAGCGGTGGCCGCCACCTTCCACCACCTCCCTGCCGCAGATCTCGAAGACCTGACGAGGGACTTGGACGCCGACGTGCTCGTCTGTGCCGACGACGCCGGGGCGGCGACGGTCACTGCCGAGCTGGTCGACACCATCGAGGGGCTCCAGGCAGTGGTGGCCGGAAGCTTGGCCCAGGCGTCCGCCGTCGAGGCGTTCACCGCCGTGCTCGTCTCGGTCAACATTCGGAACAAGGCCCACGCCTCGCTTCGGCTCACGGGACTGCACCGTGGGTGACCTCGAAGCGCGGTGCGCCAGAGCGCGCCGCAGGCATCAGCCGGCGGCCGCCGTCCGATCGCCGGAGCAGGGGTGCAGTCGGTGATCCGGCTCTATGACTCGTCTCAGCGAGCCGTCGTGCCGCTCGAGCTCGGGCCGGTGGTCTCCCTGTACGCCTGTGGCATCACCCCCTACGACGCCGCCCATCTCGGCCACGCCGAGGTCTACCTGACCTTCGACGTCCTCCAGCGACGGCTGCGTGACCTCGGTCACGAGACCCATTGCGTCCGCAACGTGACCGACGTCGACGACGACATCCTGCGCAAGGCTCGCGAGCTCGGCGTCCACTACCTCGACCTGGCTGCCGAGGAGATCGCCCGGTTCGACGCCGACATGACGGCCCTGGGGCTCGTGCCCGCCTGGTCGGAGCCGCGAGCCACCTCGGCCATCCCCGACATCTTGACGCTCGTCGGAGAGGCGCTGGAGTCCGGGCACGCCTACCAGTCCGGGGGCGCCGTCTACTTCGACGTGACCACCTTCGAGCGGTTCGGGTCGGTGAGCCACACCGACGAGGCGACGATGCTGGTGCTCGCCGCCGAGCACGGCGGGAACCCGGGCGACCCCAACAAGCGGCACCCGCTCGACTTCGTGCTGTGGCAGCCGTCCCTCCCCGACGAGCCGGCCTGGGAGTCGCGATGGG